>NZ_JBXWTO010000011.1:0-120520 GCF_057319415.1 Asaia sp. A2 | reverse complement strand
TCAAAGAACCCCACCTAACCCACTGATCTTACTCAGTCTTCCAGGCAGTCACCGCGGCGTGTTCCGCTGCGGTGAACGGGCTTTTAGACCCCACACCCACACCCGTCAACATATAATTTCAAAAAAAATGACACCTATCTCCAAAAAACCGAGACCACGTTTGCCACCCGATATGCAAAACGGGAGGCCGAAGCCTCCCGTCTGTTGCATCATCAAGAACACCCGTATCTAGATGAGATTGGCCGCCTCATACGCCTTGAACCAAGCCACGAAGTGCTTCACCCCTTCCTCCAACGGCACCACGGGCCGCCAGCCTGTCAGCTTTGTCATTTCCTCATGAGAGGACCATGTTGCCTCAACATCTGACAATGGGCGACGCTTTGCCTTGATAACTGCCTTGCGCCCAAGTTCCTGTTCAAGCAACGCAACGAGACGACTGACGGCTGTCGGTGAATCACTTCCGAGGTTGAAAAGACGCGAAACACCTTTCTCTGGCTCATTACCCAGAGCGGCAAGTACGCCAGAGACAATATCGTCGATATAGGTGAAGTCTCGCGCCAGCCCCTCACCTTCATACAAGGTAAGCGGTTCGCCTGCCGTTATGGCGCGGGCAAATTTGTAGTAGGCCATGTCCGGGCGGCCCCACGGACCGTAAGCAGTAAAGAAACGCAGCCCGGTCTGTTTCAGGCCATAAAGATGGGCGTAGGCATGGGCCGTCAGCTCACCGGCGCGTTTGGTCACCGCGTAAAACGAACCTGGACGATCGACAGCATCGCTCTCGCGAAAAGGCATCGTCTCGTTGAGCCCATAGACTGACGATGATGAGGCATACACGATGTGGCGCAAATCCGGGAGGTGACGCGCCGCCTCAAGCAGTACGACATGTCCCATCATATTGGACGTCACGTAGGCGCAAGGATCGGCCAGCGAATAGCGTACCCCTGCCTGAGCGGCCAGGTGCACGATATGTGTAATGCCCGGATACGCCGCGAGGACCGCCTCAACATCCTCACGACGGCTGAGATCACCCTGATGGAAAACAAAACCATCCTGGCCAGCAAGCTGCGCCAGACGATCCTGCTTGAGCTGGACACTGTAATAAGCATTCAGCGAGTCGAATCCGACGACCTCATGACCCCGACTCAAAAGCAGGGCGGCCACGTGATAGCCGACAAAGCCTGCTGCCCCGGTCAGGAAAACCCTCATGGCGTTCAGCGCGCCACTGGGAGTGCCTTGGACGATACAAGATCGCCCACGACAATATTGTTCTTTTCCATTGTGCCTGCCGCCACTTCCAGAACGGCAGCTGAATCACCCTGCCCGACCAGACGACGTTCGCTGAACGGTACAGTCTTCTCAACGATAGCCTGAATGCGGTCATCCGCCCCGATGAAGACGATATCGAGTGACGGTGCCGTATCGCGCATCCACATCGCAGCTGCCTCGGGGGGGCTGAACAGGAAAAGCATCCCTGTATTTTCCGCAATGCTCTGACGCGACGATTCCCCGGCTTCCTTCTGCTTTTCTGTCCGGGCGACCTCAACAGTGAAATCATGGCGGCCGCTGTGGCGGTCGACGATTGTCAGAAGCTCCTTATCCAGAGGCTTTTCAGCACCAGCCTGTGCTTCATGCTTATTGTCCCCCGCGACTGCACTGGACAAGGTCGGTGCGCCAGCCAGTGCAGTGGCAGCAAGGACCAGACCGGTCAGAAGCGCACGGCCCCGCAAATTCCTGTTCATGTCTGCGCTCCCGGTTGTTCAGGCGAGGTAAGGATTATTCTGCCGCTCTTCGCCAATCATGGTTGGCAAACCATGCCCCGGCAGAACAATGAAATCGTCAGGCAGGGAGAGCAATGTGCGCTTGATCCCTGCAATCAGACTCTCATGGTCGCCATAAGCGAAATCCGACCGACCAACAACACCACGGAACAACGTATCACCCACAATGGCCAGTTTGTCGGCTCGACTTATATAGATGACATGACCGGGCGTATGGCCCGGACAATGCGCGACCTCAAACCTGCCGGTCGGAAGGTCGATCACCTCGCCCTCCTCCACAAACCGGTCGGGATGAGCGTTTCGCAGGTCATACAACCCGAAGGCCTGGGCCTGATCCTCCACCGTTTCGAGCAGAAAGGCATCGCGCCGGTCAGGACCGATCATCGCAACCGGGGCTGATTGACGTTTTTCAAGGCCCGCACGCAGCGCATCAGCACCACCAACATGGTCGAAATGCCCGTGAGTCAGCAAAATGGCATCGACAGTCATGCCCTCAAGCAGCTGCAGAAGCTCAGGCGCGTCACCTCCCGGATCGACAACAACCGCGCGGCCCGTATCGGGATCTTCGAGCACGGTACAGTTCTGACGCAGTGGCGTTACCTTGACGGTGCGGGCACGCAAATCCGGCTCTTCCTCTTCTTGATCGTGGCGCATTCCGGAAAAATGGGCAGCCTGAGAGGCAGAAAAATTCCGGAAGCGTTGCTGTGCAGACCATGATGCGCAAAGGCTTCATGGCCGCGATACCGCGCAGAGGCTATTGATTCAAGCGATCATATGACGTGCGTAGGGCGGGGGAGGATTGACCCGACCTCTTGGCCGCATCAGAGTCCCCCCAGTCCGGCGCAGCGTAACCTGCCCGGAACTACGAGGTTATCAGGAGACGATCATGAGCCGAATCATTCGCACAGAGCCTAATCCCGTCATGTCCAAAGCCGTCGAATATCACGGCTTCGTTTTCACGCAGGGTGTGGTGGCCCGTAATCTCGATGCTGATTTCAATGCCCAGACCGCCGATGTGCTTGAGCAGCTGGATGCTTTGCTTGAGCAGCATGGTACGGACAACACCCGTATTCTGCAGGCACAGATCTGGCTGAAGGACATCAGCGATCGCGATGCACTCAACAAGCAGTGGACGGCCTGGTTGCCGAAGGACTCTGCCCCGGCGCGGGCCTGCGTTCAGGCGATTCTGGCTGATCCACGTATGCTCGTGGAAATCATGCTGATCACAACAAAGTAAGGCTTATTGAATTTTCCCTGGGCCGACACATTTTATCTCGGGGAAAGTTCATAAAATCGCCATGACTCCCCCTTACATGGGTTGCCAATCCAAGGTGAACACAGTTACCTAGATGCAACACATAACGGGCGGATATCGAATCAATGAACGTGGGACAGAAAAGTTGCCTCAGACTTCTCCGCAGGCCGTTTTTTTCGTCCCTGACCGCTTTATCCCTTCTGGTAGGGTCGGCGGTTCTGGCCCCAAAAGCTGAAGCGCGCCAGAAGGCTGGTCACAAGGCTGTTATGCATTCTGCGCATAGCGCCCGACACACCTCAGCGCGTCACGTTGCACTTCATCAGACACGTTTTACGACGCGACGCCATCATTCCGGCGGTCACGTCATTCAGTGTGTTGCCTACGCCAAAGCCGCTTCCGATGTTGTGTTGAGCGGTAATGCCCGTGACTGGTGGGACAACTCCCGCGGTGTTTACGCCCGAGGCTCTGCTCCCGAACCTGGCTCGGTGCTGAATTTCCGTGCTATCCGCCGTATGCCCTATGGCCACGTTGCTGTTGTCCGTGCTGTCGAAGACAACCGCACGATCGTGATCGACCAGTCTCATTGGGCGCAGAACGGTGTCGCCAAGAACGTGCGCGTCATCGATGTTTCTCCCAATAACGACTGGTCTGCTGTGCGCGTGGCGCTCAACAGCAAGTCTGGTACCTATGGCAGCATCTACCCGACCTACGGGTTCATCTATGGTCGCCCTGATGACGGGGTGATGATGGCTAATAATACGCCTGCGTCGGCTCATCGTTCCACGCGTTCGCATAACGTGACGACGGCAAGCTTCGCAGCTCTGCAACATCCGATGAACTCGACCGAAGTCGCAGAGGCCCCGGAAGATGCCTTCAGCATAGAAGGCCCCAGCCGCAATCTGCGCTGATCAGACCTGATCATTCGACTTTCGCCAAGGCGGCCCGGAAGCGGGTCGCCTTTTTTATGACCTGTGGCCCACCCTGCAATCGTCACGCGGGACGAAGCGCCTTAGCCTATTGGCAGACGAAATTCAGGGGCGCGCTGAGCGATGATAGGGATGACCCGCGCTGATCGCACGCGCACGGTAGATCTGCTCTGCCAGAAGCAAACGCACAATCATGTGGGGCCAGGTCATACGCCCGAAGGAGATACGGGCATCAGCCCGCTCAATAACGCTGGCCTCAAGCCCTTCAGCCCCGCCGATGACGAAGGAAACCTGCTTGCCGGTTGCAAGCCACGAATCGAGCATGGTGGAGAATTGCTGGGAATCGGGTGAACTTCCCCCCTCATCCAGCGCAATCACGATCGTACCCTCGGGACAGGCCGCCAGAATCGCCGCCGCGTCCTTGCGACGGATTTCCAGGGCACTGCCGCGCGATTCGCCAATCTCGATCAGATCGACCCTGGGGCGGGTGCGTTCGATATAACGGTCGAACAGCTCCCGCTCCGGCCCTCTCTTGAGGCGACCGACCGCCACGATCCTGATCATGCGTAATCAGAGATCCGTCGTATCGGCTTCATCACTGGCAGTATCGTCGAGGTCCTTGCCCCACATGCGCTCAAGCGCATAGAGCGCGCGGCTCTCGGGCTTGAACAGATGCACAACAATATCGCCGGTATCGAGCAGAACCCAATCGGTACCGTTTGCACCTTCGATGGTGATACGCTTGATGCCGATCTCGTTCAGCTTGTCTTCAATATGCGTGGCCATGGCGGCAATCTGCCTGTCGGCAATACCTGTGGCGACCACCATATGGTCAGCAAAGCTGGCACGCCCCCGCAGGTCGAGCGTCACGATATCCTCGGCCTTGTCTTCATCGAGGCTTGCCGTGATGAGTGCCAGCGCCTTTTCAACCAGTTCCGGCTCAGCACCGGTGCGCGGTGCAGCGCCGCGGGTCTTGCGCGGGCCTGCAGCGGCGGCCTTCTTACGCGGCGTGCCGGCGGTCTTCATGGTGGCAGTGGCCTCGCCCGTGGCGGGCTGGGTCTTGGTCTCACCAGCGGACGCGCGGGTGCGACGGGCTGGGGTGGGCGTCTCGTCGGACGGTTTTCTGGCGATGGCTCGACACTCCGGTCAATACATTAGAGAGAGAGCGAGGCGGGATAATTGCCGGAATCCCTCAACGCTGTCGCTGATATACCGTTTTGCGGCGCCGGAAGAAAAGCCCAGACACCACCTTTAGAGCGCGACATGATCGGCCCGCGCCGCGGAGGCACGCGCATATGGCTCAACGCATGAGTGGCCTGGCCCGACAACGCCGTGCGATTACTGCCCGGTCTGGGCACAACTGCCATGGGAACATGCAAGGCAAGATCGCGCCAGCGACGCCATCGTGTGAGCGTCGCCAGACTGTCCGCTCCCATCAGCCAGACGAAGCGCGCCCTTGGAAAACGCAGCCGCAGCAGCGCAATCGTCTCAACAGTATAACGCTTGTTCAGCCGTGCCTCGATATCGGTGGCGATGATATGCCGCCCGTCAGCCAGGGCACGGGCCGAGTCGAGGCGATTTTCGAACGGCGCCATACCTCGCCTTGGCTTGAGCGGATTGCCCGGCGAAACCATGAGCCAGACCTGATCGAGCCGCAGATGGGTCAGGGCATAGCGTGCGAGTTGCAGATGACCCGCATGGGCCGGATTGAACGACCCACCGAGCAGCCCGATCGACACCGCACGATTATCGCCATATTTCGGAATTTCCACCACGTCAGGGGCGGGTCTGCCCGGTGCCTCGGACCTCATAACGGAAGGTCGTAAGCTGTTCGAGGCCGACGGGGCCACGGGCATGGATCTTGCCCGTGGCAATACCGATCTCGGCCCCGAATCCGAATTCTCCGCCATCGCAGAACTGGGTCGAGGCGTTCCACATCACCACGGCACTATCCGTCCCATTCAGGAAGCGTTCGGCGACCTCTGCATTTTCAGTGATGATCGCTTCCGTATGACCGCTGCCATAACGCGCGATGTGGGCGAGTGCCGAATCGACATTCTCGACGACCGCCACGGAGAGACGCGCATCGAGCCATTCCGTCGCAAAGTCATCCGACGTGGCGGGTTCGAGATCATGCACGATATGACGCGCAGTCTCGTCACCCAGAATGGCGCAGCCCAGCGCATGCAGGTCCTGCACCAGCGCAGGCAACAGGGCCTCGGCAACCGCGTGGTCGATCAGCAGGGTTTCGGTCGCACCGCAAATACCCGTACGCCGCATCTTGGCATTGGCGAGTATCTCACGCGCCATCGCGAAGTCGGCGTCCTTGTGGATATAGGTGTGACACAGCCCATCGGCGTGAGCGAGAACCGGTACGCGGGCCTCGCGCTGCACCCGCTCGACAAGCGATTTGCCACCGCGTGGAATGATCATGTCGATTTCACCGGCGGCTGTCAGCATGGCGGCGACGTGTGCCCGATCAGCATCGGGGACGATCTGCACACAGTCACGCGGCAGACCCGCCTTCTCCAGTCCTTCCTGGATGCAGGACTGGATGCATCGCGCCGAATGAAGGCTTTCGGAGCCACCACGCAAGATGACGGCATTGCCGGATTTGATGCACAGGCCCGCGGCGTCAGCCCCCACATTGGGGCGGCTTTCATAGATCATGCCAATGACACCAAGCGGAGTCGCCACACGGCGGATGTTCAAGCCGTTGGGACGTGTCCAGTCACACAGCACCCTGCCCACCGGATCCGGCAGAAGCGCAATCGATTCGAGGCCCTTTGCCATGGACTCGATCCGTGCAGGCGTCAGCGTCAGCCGGTCGATGAAGGCGGCGCTTGCCTTGGAGGAGGCGACATCGCGTGCATTGGCCACGAGAATATCAGGCGCATGCTCACGCAGTGACGCTGCGGCGGCACGCAAGGCCTCGTTGCGCTGGCTTTCCGGGGCTATGGCGAGAAGACGGGCCGCTGCGCGCGCTGGTCCGGTCAGGGCCTTGAAATCGGACACGGTCGTAGCAGCTTCCATCATTCATTCTCCTGTCTGCCTTGCGGCATCTAGCCCGGCCGAACCCGAAACCGGCCCAAAGGGCGATCAGCTATGTATCATGCCTGCGCCGCTTGAAAAGATCGGCCCAGGGCAAGGGTCGCAGCCACATTACGCGCACAACGCCGCAGAGCTTGCTCAGCCTCGCCGAATGCCTCTTCCAGCGTGCAGGGGCGCTCAAGACAGCTGAAAACGGCGTCGAAGCCCGTCGCAAGCAGATCGTCATGCCCTGCACCCAGTGTACCCGCAAAGGCTATTACCGGTTTGCCTGCCCTTTTCGCCAGCGTGGCGATTGCCTGCGGTGCCTTGCCCTGCGCGGTCTGACAATCCAGCCGTCCCTCACCTGTGATGACCAGATCCATCTGGCTCACGAGCGTATCCAGACCCAGAAGTCCTGCCACCGCCTCGGCACCCGGAACGAGCCTCGCCCCGCACAGCCCGACCAGCCCCAGAGCCGCGCCACCCGCAGCACCCATACCTTCCACCGCCGTCAGATCACGCCCGCAGCGCAGTTCCACCAGACTCGCAAGGCGCGCCAGTGAGGCCTCAAGCAGCGGGATCATGGCAGGTGTTGCCCCTTTCTGAGGCCCGAACACGGCAACCGCGCCGGTCTCTCCCAGCAGGGGAGCCGTTACGTCGCACAAAATCTCGATACGGCACTCTGCCAGCCGGGGATCGAGCCGGTCGTCATCCAGAGAGAACACCGCCCCGAGCGGTCCTCCTCCGTGAGGGATTTCCCGGCCCTGCAAATCGCGCAGCGAAACACCCAGCGCCTGCAAGAGACCCGCCCCACCATCGCTGGTTGCACTGCCACCAAGGGCGAGAACCAGATGCCTGCACCCCATATCAAGGGCTGCGCTCATGAGTTCACCCACGCCATAGGTGGTGGTGAAAAGGGGTGAGCGCGATTCGAGGGGGGTTTGGGCCAGACCGGCGGCCTCGGCCAGTTCTATCAGTGCTGTCCGGCCATGATCGAGAACAGCGAAATGCGCCGATACAGGCACACCGAGCGGGCCGCATACATCGCGGGTTTCAAGTTGGCCGCCCAGTGTGCGGGCCATGATGGCGGCAGTGCCCTCGCCGCCATCCGCCACAGGAAAGGCATGATAGCGGGCATCCGGGTAGATTTCCCTGAAACCGCCGATAATCGCCTGAACCACGACCTCTGCCGTCAGGCTCTCCTTGAAGGAGTCACAGGCAACGAGAATGTCCATCAGCGCCTCCGGTAAGACGCCCTATCATTGCCTCAGGATCAGGCCGGTCAAGCCCTGATCCTGTCAAACCCGGATGGTATCAAACGTTGAAGCGGAACAGCAGGACATCACCATCCTGCACCACATATTCCTTGCCTTCGATACGCAGCTTGCCCGCTTCCTTGGCACCGGATTCGCCGCCACAGGCAATGTAATCGTCATAGGCCACAGTCTCGCAGGCAATGAAGCCACGTTCGAAGTCGTTATGAATGACCGCAGCCGCCTGAGGGGCCTTTGTGCCCTTGGTGATAGTCCAGGCGCGCGTCTCTTTCGGGCCGACCGTGAAATAGGTGCTCAGACCCAGCAGGCCATAGCCGGCAGCAATCACACGATCCAGACCGGAATTGCTCAGCCCCAGCCCTTCGAGGAACTCGGCGCGCTCCTCCTGCGGCAGCTGGCTGACTTCGGCTTCGATCGCCGCAGACACCACAACCATGGCAGCCCCTTCGGCCTCTGCACGCTTGCGCACGGCTTCGGAATGGCTGTTACCGGTCGAGGCAGAGCCTTCTTCCACGTTGCAGACATAGAGCACCGGCTTGGTGGTCATGAGCTGCAGGCGGCGGGCGGTTTCTTCCTCACCCTTGGGTACGGCAGTACGGGCGGGCTTGCCCTCGCGCAGGGCGGCCATGATCGGATCCATGATGGCGAGCTGCTGCTGCGCCTCACGATCATTGCCGCGGGCGCGCTTCTGCAAGGCCGTCTGACGCTTTTCAAGCGAGTCCAGATCGGCCAGCATCAGCTCGGTCTCGATGATCTCGGCATCGCGCACCGGGTCTACGCCGCCTTCGACATGGGTGATATCGTCATCCTCGAAGCAGCGCAGCACGTGGATGATGGCATCCACCTCACGGATATTGGCAAGGAACTGGTTGCCCAGACCTTCACCACGAGACGCGCCGCGCACGAGCCCGGCAATATCGACGAATTCGAGGCTGGTCGGCAGGATCTTCTGCGACTTGCCAATACGCGCAAGGTTGTCGAGGCGCGAATCAGGCACGGCGACGCGGCCCACATTCGGCTCAATGGTGCAGAAGGGATAATTTGCTGCCTGAGCTGCCGCCGTTTCGGTCAGCGCGTTGAACAGGGTGGATTTGCCCACATTGGGAAGCCCCACGATGCCACAATTGAAGCCCATCAGCGTTTCTCCCCGCACAGCATGGCGATTTTTGTCATTGTCGCTTCCGGTTCCCCCTTGGCCAGCAGGGGCGACGCCGCAGCCACGGCATCGAGAAGCGTTTCGAGTTCTGTCTGTTCGGCCTTGGCGAAATCGCCCAGCACATGGCCTGTCACACGGTCCTTGTGACCGGGATGCCCGATGCCGAGACGCACGCGCTGATAATTCTGGTCACCCAGCATACGGTCCATGGAGCGCAGGCCATTATGGCCCGCCGCACCGCCACCGCGCTTGACCCTCACCTTGCAGAACGCAAGATCGAGCTCGTCATGAAACGCCGTGATATCGGAAACCGGAATCTTGAAGAACCGCGCAGCCTGCTGCACGCTCTCGCCGGACAGATTCATGTAAGTCATGGGCTTGAGCAGAAGAACCTTCTGTCCCTCGATGCTGCCCTCGGCCGTCTCTCCCTTGAAGCGCGAGCGCCAGGGAGAAAACCGGTAGTATTCGGCAATACGCTCGACAGCCATGAAGCCAATATTATGGCGCTGCCTGCGCATGCCGGGCTCGGGGTTACCGAGCCCGGTCCAGAGTAGCATTGCGGCCACCCTGAGCGGTCTTACTTCTTCTTCGCAGGAGCGGCGGCTTCAGCAGCGGCCTTCGCAGCGGCTTCAGCTTCCATCTCGGCATCGACCGTCGGCGGCGCGATGGTGGCGATGACGAAGTTCGGCAGCTGCAGAACCGGCGTCACGTTCTCGGTGCCGGTCAGGTCGTCCCAACGCACGTTGTCGTGGATGTCGAGCGCGCTCAGATCAACTGTGAAGCTGGACGGGATGTTGTCCACATCAGCCATGACGTCCACCGTGTGACGGACCAGGTTCAGCACGCCACCGCGCTTGATGCCAGGAGCCTTGTCTTCACCGGTCACGTGGATGGCGACGGTCACGTGGACCTTCTCGCCAGCAGCCAGACGCTGGAAATCGACATGGATCGGCGCATCGGTCACGGGGTGCAGCTGCACTTCACGCAGAAGGGCGCGCACGGTGCCACCTTCGAGCGGCAGTTCATACAGGCGCGAGCGCCAGCCACCACGGACCATTTCCTTGTGGATGATGCGCGGATCGATCTGGATCAGCGAGGCTTCCTGCTTGCCACCATACACAACACCCGGCACCAGACCGGCACGTCTCGTTGCGCGCGCTGCCCCCTTACCAGCCTTCGCGCGCGTAGAGACTTCGAGGGACGTCATATTTGTCACGGTATTCTCCCAAATTCATTGCACTCATGGCCTCCAGGGGTGCCTGAGTGATGGGGCGCCTTACCGGAATTGGGGGGGTAAAGCAATGTTCTTCGGGATTCGGAAGGAATTCTTCTCGGGGTTCTGCCTGAAATCCACAAAGGAGCGCGGCCCTTCTGGTCCCGGCCCTTATTCAGACCGGGATGAAGAGAACCTTGTCCCTTTTCGGGGTGCGGGGCAGCGCCCCGCATCGCTCACTCGTAGGCGGTGAGCACCCAGCCATTATCTGTCGGGTCGCAGTAAAGCGGCACGGCATTGGCGAGGCGGACATTGATGGGCAGGTTCATGGCGGCGCGCAGGGCGCGGAACAGGGCCCCATGCGCGACAATCAGAGGGATACCGTCCTGTTCGAGTGCGTGATTCACCGCCCCGGCAGCACGGGTCTTGAGGCCCTCGAAAGTCTCGCAGCCTTCAGGTGTAAACTCACCGGCGATCCACGGATCGTACCAGTCGCCCATAGGCTCACCCTCCATCACACCGAAGCAAACCTCTTCAAGGTCGCGATTTGTGCTGAGCGGCAGGGTGACGCCACTTGAGGTTGCAATGGCCTGCTGGGCCGCCATCGCCGTATCATGAGCGCGCGTGAGCGGAGAAGACACGATCTGGCTGATAGGCGCTGCACCATCGCGCCAATGCTGCGAAAGAGACGCGCCAGCCTTGACGGCCTGTTCGCGACCCGTGGCATTCAGCGGTATGTCCGTGCGGCCCTGGGAAAGGTTTTGGGCGTTCCAGTCGGTCTGACCGTGACGCAGATACCAGAAGGGGCGACGAAGCAGCATGAAAACCGGTCCTTAATCGAAGAGCGAGGAGACAGAGCTTTCATCTGCCACAGCACTCATGGCACGCGCCAGCAGATTGGCGGTGCTGATCTGCCTGATATTGGGCGAGGCTTCCATCGCCTCGGTCGCCGGAATGCTGTCGGTCAGGGTAAGCATCCGGATGGGTGATGCCGTGATGCGCTCGACGGCCTGACCGGTCAGAACGCCGTGGGTGACATAGGCTTCGACCCCGGCGGCACCGTGATTGATGAGCGCTTGGGCCGCATTGCACAGCGAGCCGCCGCTATCGACGATGTCATCAACCAGAATACAGTAACGCCCGCTGACATCACCGATCACATTCATGACTTCCGAAACGCCCGCGCGCTCACGCCGCTTGTCGATAATGGCCAGATCGGTGTTCAGACGCTGCGCCAGCTGACGCGCACGCACCACACCGCCCACATCGGGGGAGACAATCATCAGGTCTTCATTGGGATGGCGCGCATTGATGTCGCGCTTGAAGAGCGGGGCCGCGTAGAGGTTATCGACAGGAATATCAAAGAATCCCTGTATCTGCATGGCGTGCAGATCCATGGTCAGGATACGGTTGGCACCGGCCTCGACCAGCAGATTGGCAACCAGTTTGGCGCTGATAGGGGTGCGCGGCCCCGATTTGCGATCCTGCCTTGCATAGCCGAAATAGGGCATGACAGCCGTGACACGACGGGCCGACCCGCGACGCAGGGCGTCGAGCATGATCAGCAATTCCATCAGATTGTCGTTGGTGGGTGAGCAGGTGCTCTGGATCACGAACACGTCTTCACCGCGCACGTTTTCCTGGATCTCGACAAAGACCTCGGCATCGGCGAAGCGTCGTACAGACACCTTGCACAGCGGGAGACGCAATTCCTGAGCAACGGCACGCGCCAGTGGCAGGTTACTGTTACAGGCGACGATCTTCATCGGGAAACGACTCCGGTCCGGGGCGGCAGCAAACGCGGCCTTCTAACAACGTCGGGCCATGCTGTCATTAACTCATGGGCGCCCACTCCCGCTGATAGAGTGATTTTTACAGGGCTGCGACCGACGCCACTCATGTTCTGGGTATTGGCCCGCTATACGGGTTTTTACCGTAGTTCAGGACTTGCCCGTGGTCGCACTGGCACCCTTCGCCTTGTCAGCCCCGCTCTGGTCAGGCGAGAGCGGCTGGTGATTGCGGCCTGAGTAATTGGTGATGATCTGATGCACGGCACCTGACGCCTCTGCGGCTACGACCATCGCGACATCACCCCATGCGCCATCAAGGGAATGGGCGTCGATATCGTGAAGCTGCGTGGCTGCGCCGGCTTCCTTGCCATCTGCCGCCACGGTGCGCCAGACGATCTCGATATGCTGAAGCGGGTGCCCTGTATTACCGGCAGGACCGTCACTCAGGGTCACGATGCACTCCACGCTGTAATCAGCGGCCTTGGCATCACGCTCCAGCTTGTCATGCTGGTCGGGAAAGCTGGCAACGAAGGCGCGGGCGAGTGCCACATTGCCATCGCCCGGAGCGCCATGCACGCCCTTGAAGAACACCTTGGCAGGGCGGCGCTTGAGGCTATGCGGATCGGCCTGCATCATCGAAGCCTGAATGCCTGTCAGCACATTGGCAATCTGCGGCGCAGAACCGGCGGCAAGGGCTGAAAGCTGGTCAGCCTGACCCTGGGCCCAGACCGAGGCCGCGACCGGAGCCGCGTCCCAATGGCCCCGGGCCTCGCCATTGGGCGTCATGACTTCGTAATGCGGCGTGACCTGATCACCCTGCATGGTTGCCGACAGCCTGAGCCACCAGTCACCCGGTTTGGCAGGCTGCGCCACAGCCGGAAGCGATTGGTCAACCAGTTGCGCCGCGATGTCCTTCGCCCAGAGGGCCGAGGCATTATTGTCCAGCAGTGATGCGGCTGGGGTGGGTATAGCCAGTCTCGGCGGCGGCGTGGTCAGGGCCAGGCGGCGCCCTTCCGGCCCCGGATCACCGAAGGGATGCGGCATATCGACGCACCCGGCAAGCAGCGCCAGCGCTCCACACAGCCCGGAAAAACGCATAATCCAGCCTGTCATGCGACTGCCCCTGCCCTGATGGCTGAAATCTGATGTCCGATTGCACCGCCCCCCGCCAGCGTGCGCCGACGATGGCTGAAAAAGCGTAGCGCATCATACCGGGTGTCGAGCCCGATCATGGAAACATGGCGCAGCCCCGCCCGCCTCAGGCGATACAGACAATATCCCGGCAGGTCGAACAGGTAGTGCCCTGCACGGGGTGCCTTGATGAAAAAGCGCTCGGCATAGGGTGCGACACGCGAAGAGCCATCCAGCACCTCCGCACGCATGTCGGCCCCAACCTCGTATCCCGCCTGGCGGATACAGGGCCCGACACAGGCGGTGACATCCCCTGCGCCAAGAGCCTGCATTGCGTTCAGTGTGGCCTCCAGCACGCCGCCCACGGCACCGCGCCAGCCTGCATGGGCGGCCCCCACAACGCTGCCATCGGCACTGGCAAACAGCACCGGTCCGCAATCGGCCGTAATGACACCCAGTGCGAGATCGTGGCGATCGCTCACCAGCGCATCGGCCCTGGGGCCCTTTCCTGTGGGCCAGACCCCCGTATCATGCGTGAGAACCACGACATCGGGGGAATGGGTCTGGGTCAGACCGAGCAAGGACGACGCCTCAACCCCCAGATATTCCGCCACACGCCCGCGATTGAACGCGACATTTGCCGCGAGATCGGCGGAAGCGAGCGAACAGTTGAGCGTGTCATAGGGCGCCGGTGAGACGCCCCCACGGCGCGTGAAAAAGCCATGGCGGACATGCGACAGCGATGGTACTGGCAAGACCCAGCCGCGCGGTGCCTGATCAGCCATAAGCCTTCTCTCCCTCAAGGGTATGGGGATGGCGAATACCGAATGCCATGAGCCAGAGCCCGGCGAGCGCCATGGGGATGCAGAGCACCTGCCCCATGGTTACGCCAAAAGGCAGAAACCCGATAAAGGAATCGGGTTCGCGAAACAGTTCGCAGAAGCTGCGGGCCAGCGCATAGCCAAACAGGAACAGACCCGACAGAAAACCATAGCGCACGCGCGTCCAGGAACGGCTTACCGCGGCAAGCATGACGCAAAGCAGGACAAGGCCCTCCATAAGGGCTTCGTAAAGCTGCGAAGGATGCCGTGCGATGGGGCCACCTGTCGGGAATACCATCGCCCAGGGCAGCCAGTCCGGCGCCGCACGGCCCCAGAGTTCACCATTGACAAAATTGGCGCAGCGCCCCAGCCCGAGCCCGAGCGGTACGATGACCGTAATACGGTCGGAAAAGGACAGGAAACTCAGCCCGTTGCGCCACGTGAACCACGCCAGCGCCAGAATGACCCCCAGCGCACCTCCGTGAAACGACATGCCGCCCTGCCAGACCTGAAGGATCGACAGGGGATGAGTCAGATAGAAGCCGGGTTTATAGAACAGGATGTAACCCAGACGCCCGCCCAGCACGACACCGAGCATGGCCCAGAAGGCAAAATCATCCACCTGCTCGCGTGTGGCAGCGCGTGGCGCCAGCCCGCAGAGCCGGATAGCGATCTTCCAGCCAATCAGGATCGACAGGATATAGGCCAGCGCATACCAGTGCACGGCCAGCGGCCCAAGACGGAAGGCAATCGGGTCGAATTGCGGCAGGATGATCGGATGGGCGGACATGGGGTTCTTTACAGATAGGGGTCGGGCGTCGCGAGATAATCGCGCACATAGCGGGTAATTCCCGCCTCAAGCGTCGTGAATGGGCGGTCATACCCGGCAGCACGCAGGCGCGACATGTCGGCGCAGGTATAGGATTGATACTGCCCCTGCAGGGCCTCGGGCATATCAATAAACTCGATGCGCCGCGGCACACCAGCCGCATCGCACACTGCATTGGCAAGGTCGACATAGCTGCGCGCCGTGCCGGTGCCACAGTTGAACAGGCCGCTGATATCGGGGTGATCATACAGCCACAGCATCACATCAATCAGATCGCCCACCCAGATGAAGTCGCGCGATTGCGCGCCGTCAGCCAGATCGGGACGGTCGGAGCGGAACAGCCGGGCCGGCGCCCCGCGCATCACCTCGTCATACTTCACCTTCACCACCGAGATCATGGATCCCTTGTGATATTCATTGGGTCCATAAACGTTGAAGAATTTCAGACCGGCCCACTGGCGCGGCATCACGCCACCTGAAGCCTGCCGAGCCAGAAGATGCTGGTCAAACACATGCTTGGACCAGCCATAGAGATTCATGGGTCGCAGCGTCCTGAGCGATTCGGGCGCATCGGAAAAAAGCTCCGGTCGGTCGGCTGCGCCATAGGTGGCAGCAGATGATGCATAGAAGAACGGCACATCGCGTGAGGCGCACCAGTCGAGTAGCGTTTCGGACAGGGTGATATTGGTCTGCCAGACCAGATCGCCATCGCGTGCCGTGGTGCTGCTGATAGCCCCCATATGAAACACGGCCTTGATGCCGGTCGTGTTAATCAGGAAGGCATCGAGTTCCTCCGGGCTGATCAGCCGGTCCGGGGCATGTTTGGCAAGATTGCGCCACTTGCTCTGATCACGAAGGCGGTCCACGACCGCGACAGCCTCACCCCGCGCCTTGAGCGCTGCGACCAGGCACGAGCCAATAAATCCGGCGCCGCCGGTGACGATCATCATGGAACCTGTATAAGACGCCGCAACGCAACCTCCAAGCCACACCAGCCGGAGAAAAGCGCGGCCCTGGCATCCTGATCCTCCATGCCGCGTTGCAGCCGAACGATGTGGGGGCCAGTCTGGGCGGCATGACGCCCTGTGTTGGCTACACGGGGGCATTTTCACCGCCCGGTGACAAGGCCGGGCGACACGACAGCAAGGATACCGCCATGGCAGACCGGCCCCGTTTTTTCGATGATCTCGCAGGTGTCGCCGGAGGTGCCTTTTCGGCCCTGACCGGGCTGCGGGAAGAAGTCCATGCCATGGTGCGCGCGCGGATTGACGAGGTTCTGTCCTCGCTCGATCTCGTGCGACGCGACGAGCTGGATGTGGCCCGCGAACTGGCCACACGGGCGCGCATGGCGCAGGAAGATGCCGATGCCCGCATCGCCAGGCTGGAAGAGCGGCTGTCTGATCTAGAAAAGGCCGTCACCGCCCCACCGTCACACGACTGAAGGCCCTTCGTACCTGCGATCTTGCAACAGGACGCAGGCATACGTAACGTGGCCTGATATGACGATTCGCAGCTTGCACGGCCCCGGATCGTCATATCGTTGCAGACATCCTGATGCGCATCGCCATGCCATGCGCATCACCGGCCCAGGGAGTCCCGAATGCCTGCTCTTTCCTTCTCCTCCTCCTCGCATCAGGATACAAATCCCCTCGACGTCATGGAGCAGATCGTCTGCGGCCATGACTGGGCGTTCGACCGCCGCACAGATTGCGAGATGGCCGCCGAAGCACCGGGAAAATGGTGCGATTACGGGCTGTATTTCTCATGGTCCCGCGAGATCGCAGCCATGAACTTTACCTGCACCTTCGACCTGCGGGCTCCCGCCAACCGCCGCAAGGCGCTTTACGAACTGATCGCACTGGCCAATGAGCGCCTCTGGATCGGGCATTTCAGCCTCGACCTCGAAACCGGCACGCCGGTTTTCCGCCATTCGGTTCTGCTGCGCGGTGCCACGAGCCTTGCCGCAGAAAGCATGGAAGACATGATCGATATTGCCATCACGGAATGCGAGCGGTTTTACCCCGCCTTCCAGTTCACACTCTGGAGCGGGAAATCCCCCGCCGAGGCCCTCGAAGCGGCCATGCTCGATTGCGCAGGTGAAGCATGAGCCTGCCGTCACTGCTTCTGGTCGGTTGCGGCAAGATGGGTGGGGCGCTCTGGCAGGGCTGGCTTGAGGAGGGTCTGGCACCCTCCGTCATTCTGGACCGACGCTGTGAGGCTCCCCCCGCCCCCCACCGGATCGTACGCAACCCTTCGGAGATCCCGCCGGGTTTCAAACCCGACATCATCATCCTGGCCGTCAAACCGGCTGGCATGGAAGAAACCATGGCATCGCTCAGGCCCCTTCTGGACGATACCATTGTCATCTCGATGCTGGCCGCCCGAACCATCGAGAGCCTGCGCGCTGCCTCTGATGGCACCCGCACGAAAATCGTGCGCGCCATGCCCAACACACCGGCCTCGATCGGCAAGGGCGTGACGGGCGTTTGCAGCACCGATCTGGACGAGAATGAGCGCAAGCTCTGCACGACCCTTCTTTCTGCCGTGGGTGACGTCGCCTGGGTAGAAAGCGAAGCTCTACTGGAGGCACTTACGCCCATATCGGGTTGCGGCCCGGCCTATGTGTTCCTGCTGGCGGAGCTGCTGGAAAAGGAAGCTCTGCGCGTGGGCCTGCCACCTGACACGGCACGGCTTATTGCACGAGGGACCGTTTCAGGCGCTGGGGCGCTGCTCGAAGCCTCTCCGGAGGAAAGCGAGACATTGCGCAAAAATGTCACCAGCCCCAATGGGGTAACGGCCAAGGCGCTTGAAGTGATGATGGCCCCGGAGGCCTGGCCCGCCACCATGACCAGGGCGATTGATGCGGCCATGGCGCGAGCACGCGAAATGGCCTCCTGAGCCCAACGCCGCGGAACGCCTTCTGATTTATCTCAGGGAGGCGTACGGGCAAAACCGCTCATTTCCCTGTCATTCGATTGTCACAGCCTGACCATCTTGTATTATTGATGCTGAATGACAGGGACGGGTTCATGACGGAAATCGATCGCGAAGAATTTGATCTGGCGCTTCTGGAGGCAGGCTTTACCATCGCTGCTGAAAAAGGCTGGCCATGCTTCACGCTGGTCGAGGCTGCCCAGCGTGCCGGATTGCCGATCGATGAAGTCCGTGCCCGCTTTCCTTTCCGGCACAGCCTGCTGTTCCGTCTGGGCCGTCTGGCCGACGAATCGGCCTTTCGCGATGACGGTTTGAGCGGATCCGTCCGTGAACGCGTCTTTGATCTCTTCATGCGGCGCTTCGATGTATTCCAGCAATATCGCGAGGGCATCCGGGCTGTTCTGCAGGCCCTGCCAACAGAGCCCGGTCTGACACTCCTGCTTGGTGCCGCCACCCTCGACACGATGCGCTGGATGGCTGAGGTCGCAGGTGTCGAGTGCAGCGGTCTCGGCGGCCTGATGCGTCTCAACGGGCTTGCTGGCGTCTGGGGCTTCGCCCTGCGTGCCTGGGAGAAGGATGAAAGCGCTGACCTTTCGCAGACCATGGCGGCGCTCGATCAGGGGCTCGACAAGGCAGAACGTTTTGGCGTGCTCAAGCCCTCCCCGGACCGCCTGATGGATCAGGCCAGCCAGCGCACCGGCATTGCCGATCATCCGCTCGAACTCGAAACATAATGGCTTTACGTCTGCCATGAGGCAGATTAAAAGCCCTCCAACGCGATGGGATGTAGCCAAGCGGTAAGGCAGCGGATTTTGATTCCGCCATTCGGAGGTTCGATCCCTCCCATCCCAGCCAGCGCCATTTTCCTCTGAAAAACTGATCCACAGAACGAGCCCGCCCGCTTTCGGACGTCGTGCGGATTCATCGTGCTAAAATTCACGATGCAGGCTTATGCCGCAGGCTCGCCCCATACACGGCGCTCTGGCAGATACAGAGCGTATCGAAGTCGCGCGGTCCTGCGACGCTCCGGTATGGCCGCAGACAAGCTGTGCGGGGCGTGACGCGAACATGGCTTATCGTGATGACAGCCGCCAGATGATCGATGCTTCTTTTGAACGGCGGTATCCGTACGTCGAAGCAACAGCAGGCGCCTATCTCAGAACAGGTCTGGGGAAATCGATATTTTGCATAGGAGAAGGTACCGGCGGGGCGATGGTGGGCACACAAGGGCTCGAACCTTGGACCCGCTGATTAAGAGTCAGCTGCTCTACCAACTGAGCTATGTGCCCATAGCCCCGCTCCGGTGAGAGGGCTTCTAACAAAGGGCGGAACAGGCATCAAGAGAAAAAATGCACTATTCCGCATACGAAACTAAAATCCCTATTTCTCCGGGGAAAGCAGACGCATAAGCGTGTCGAACTGATCGAGGCTACGATAGTCCAGTCGAAGCGAGCCGCCTTTGCCGTTGAATTCGATCTTAACCTTGAGGCCAAGACGCGTCGCAAGATCCCGCTCCAGACGGACCAGTTCGTTATCGCGCGGCGCCTTGATCGCTTCCTGTTCGGCTTTGGGGGTCAACCGCGCCAGGGCCTCGGTCTGACGCACGTTCAGCCCACGGGCAATCACGATATCAGCCGCTGCACAGGGGTCAGGATGCGCCAGCAGGGCACGGGCATGGCCTGCACTCAGCAAGCCGTCACGCACCTTCTGGCGTACGGCTTCGGGCAGGTTCAGCAGGCGCAGGATATTGCCAATATGCGGGCGGGATTTGCCCACAGCCCCGGCGAGTTCCTCCTGCGTCAGGGCGTAATCGGTCAGCAGGCGTTGCAGGCCTTCTGCCTCTTCAATCGCGTTGAGATCGGCGCGTTGCAGATTCTCGACCAGCGCGGCAGCCATGGCATCGGCATCATCGAGCAGACGCACATGCACCGGCACCTCATGCAGTCCTGCACGCTGCGAGGCCCGCCAGCGGCGCTCACCGGCGATGATCTGGTAATGACCCTTCCGATCCGGGTCTGGCCGTACGAGAATAGGTTGCAGCACACCACGGCTTCGTATGGAGTCTGCAAGTTCGTTCAGCCTCCCCTCATCCATGTCCACACGTGGCTGGAAAGGACCCGGTGCGAGAAGGTCTACCCCCAACATGGAGGGGGTCGGCACAGCCTCATGCGCGGCCCCCTGCGTACGGGGCAACTCGATCGCCTGGTCGCCAAGCAGGGCGGCAAGGCCGCGACCGAGACGTGGAGCCGGTTTTTTGCTCATGAGGGAGCCCCTTGCTTTTGGGTGAGGCCCAGACGCTGGCCGATTTCCTGTGCCAAAGCGAGATAGGCCTGCGCCCCGCTGCTGCGACGGTCATATTCGAGCACCGAGCAGCCATGGCTCTGGGCTTCGGAAATCTTGATGTTCCGGGGGATCAGTGTCTCCAGAACCTGCTCGCCAAAGAAATTGCGGGCATCGGCCGCCACAAGCTCCGAGAGGTTGTTGCGCCGGTCATACATCGTCAGGATGATGCCCGCCACATGCAGGTCTGCATTGAAGGCCCGCCGCACACGGTCAACCGTCCGCACGATCTGACTGATCCCTTCCAGAGCAAAGAACTCGCATTGAAGGGGGATCAGCACGGCATCGGACGCAACAAGAGCGTTGAGCGTCAGCAGACCCAGGCTTGGCGGACAGTCGATCAGGATGACATCATAACGCCCTGACAGGGCCTCCAGAGCCTCGCGTATGCGGAACTCACGGCGATCACTACCAATCAGTTCAAGCTCCGCACCCGCCAGATCGGTATTGGCAACGATGATGTCGAGGTTGGGTGTCTCTGTCGGGCGCGGCAGCTTTTCGGGCAGCGCTTCCTGCATGAGTGCCGCATAGCTGCCGATCTGGCGTGCATTGTAGTCGACGCCGAGGCCAGTTGAGGCATTGCCCTGCGGATCGATATCGACCAGCAGCACGCGTTGCGTGCTCGCAAGCGCCGCGGCCAGATTGATTGCTGTTGTGGTCTTGCCCACACCACCCTTCTGGTTGGTGACGGCGAGAATACGGGCCTTGCTGCCCATGTCGTTATTCGACACGTTTGATATCGCTTATCTCGATGATGGCGCCACCTGAAGCGGCGCGATTGTCCAGAATTCTGTGCTGCATGTGCCAGCACCGCTCGGCTTCGGTCAACTCGTCGGGAAAATTTTTACCCTTCAAAAACAGGGCTTTCCCTCCCGGCAGAAGAAATGGTGCGCTCCATTCGAGCAACTGGCTCAAAGACGCCAGCGCACGCGCGGTCACATAGGGGGCCGGGGGAAGTTCGGCCCGCTCGATGCGTTGGGACACGACCTGAGCCTTGACGCCGCAGGCCCGCGCCGCCTCGCGCAGGAAAGCACATTTACGCTGGTCAGATTCGACCATCACCATCTCGGCGTCGCAAGCGATGCCGATCATCAGCGCCGGGAATCCGCCCCCCGAGCCCAGATCGATCACGCGTGCGCCTCTGGTGATGAACGGCATCAGTCTGAGCGAATCCGCGATATGGCGCTCCCACAAATGGGGCATGTCACGCGGGCTCACCAGATTGATTCGGGCATTCCACTTCTCCAGGAGTACCGCGAACACCTCGAGGCGTTCGCGTGTTTCACGTGAAACCTCAATCATGCCACGGCCCTCACATGGGCAAGGAGTGCAATCATGGCGGCAGGTGTGACACCCGGCACACGCTGGGCGGCGGCGAAATTGGCCGGGCGCGCGATAGAAAGGCGTTCCTTCATCTCGCTGCTCAGTCCACCGATACGTCCATAATCGAGATCATCAGGCAGCGCGATCTGTGCTTCATTGGCCAACTGACGTATCTCACGCTCCTGTCGTTGCAGGTACCCCCCGTAACGCGCCTCGGTCTCGACATGGCGCCGTATGCGCAGAGGCAACGCACCAAACCACGGGGCCAGACGGGTCGCCGCTTCCTCGTCCGCCTGCCCTGACAGCACGTCGAGCAGGGACCGCCTGCGTCCATCCTGCGAAACAGCAATACCCTGTGCGGCCAGATCCTGCGGGGCATGGATCGGTGCTCTAGCCTGCTCCATTGCCCCATTGATCGCCTCACGATCCTGCTTCAGCCGCGCGGCTCGCTCTGCACCGACACAGCCCATTTCCTCCCCAATTGCAGTCAGGCGGAGATCGGCATTGTCTGCGCGCAGGCTGAGGCGATATTCGGCGCGTGAGGTGAACATACGATAGGGCTCCGAAACGCCCTGCAAGGTGAGATCGTCCAGCATCACACCCAGATAGGCCTGATCACGCCCCAGCACGAGCGGATCATTGCCGGCCACAAAGCGTGCAGCATTGAGCCCCGCAAGCAGGCCCTGGGCACCCGCCTCCTCATAGCCTGTCGTTCCATTGATCTGCCCTGCCAGATAAAGGCCGGTCATGGCCCTCAGGGCGAGACTGGGCGCAAGCTCACGCGGGTCGACATAATCATATTCAACGGCGTAGCCGGGGGTGACGATACGCGCCTTTTCAAGCCCCGGAATGGAGGCCATCATTAGCGCCTGAATATCGGCAGGCAGGCTCGTCGATATACCATTAGGGTAAACCAGATCGCCACCCGGATTACCGGGAAGCCCTTCAGGCTCAAGAAAGATCTGGTGCCCATCTTTTTCGCCAAACCGGACGATCTTGTCCTCGATCGACGGGCAATAGCGCGGTCCCTTGCCTGCAATCGCCCCGCCATAGAGTGCGGATTTCGCCAGATTATCGCGAATGATCTGGTGGGTCTGTGGCGTCGTGCTGGTGATACGGCATGAAAGCTGGTCTGTGGTGATACGCTCGGTCAGCCTACTGAACGGTTCGGGTACGTCATCACCCCTGTCCTCAGCCAGAGAGTCCCAGTCAATACTGTCGCGTGCAAGCCGTGCGGGCGTGCCGGTCTTCAGCCGCCCCATACGCAGTCCGAGGGCTTCAAGCCTTTCGCCAAGACGCGCTGCCGGACGCTCGCCGATGCGCCCTGCCTGCTCCTGCGTATGCCCGATATGAATGACCCCGCGCAGAAACGTGCCACTGGTCACCACAACAGCGCCGCAACGGACCACGCGCCCGTCTTCGCAAATGACACCTGTGACGCGCCCGTCACGCACCTCGAGATCGGCTGCCTCGCCCGCCATGATGGTCAGATTGGGCGTGGCATTCAGTAGCGCCTGAATGGCATTGCGATACAGAAAACGATCGGCCTGGGCACGCGGGCCATGAACGGCTGGCCCCTTGGAGCGATTGAGCAGCTTGAAATGGATGCCTGCCTGATCGGCTGCCCGCCCCATAAGGCCATCAAGCGCGTCAATTTCACGCACGAGATGCCCCTTGCCGATACCCCCAATGGCCGGGTTGCACGACATGGTACCGATCATTTCGGGCTTCTGGGTCAGCAAAAGCGTTCGCGCACCGAAACGCGCTGAAGCCGCTGCGGCCTCACTCCCCGCATGACCTCCGCCTATGACGACAACATCAAACTCGCTCACACACGCCTCATTTACCAATGCAGAATTGTCCAAATATCACATCCAGAAGGGAGTCGACATCAACTTGTCCCGTCAGTCGCCCCAAGGCGCGCATGGCCAGACGCAGCGCCTCACCCCTCACTTCGGGCCAAAGCGCCTCATGTGCCTGATCGAGATAGAGCAATGCTTCCTCAATTCCAGCCCTGTGACGCGCTCGCGTCAGCGGCGCGCCCACGCCAGCGGTCAGGGCCTTGATACGCGCCCCGAGGGCCTGCTCGAAGCCCTCCATCCCCTCACCTGTCTGGACGCTCAGACCCAGCGTATTATCCAGCGCCGGATACAGATCCACCTTGCTGCTGATCATCATGGCATCGGAACGCAACGGCATTTCGTCCATACCTGCCACGACATGTAGCACCAGATCGGCATGTTCCACGTGAAACATTGCCCGGCGTATGCCTTCCGCCTCGATCTCATCCTCGGTCTCGCGCAGCCCCGCTGTATCGACCAGACGAAGCCGCACCCCCTGAAACAGCCAATCAATCGCGATCACATCGCGCGTCGTCCCTGCGCGGTGCGTGACGATCGCCGCATCATATCCGGCAAGATGGTTCAGCAGGCTGGACTTGCCGACATTAGGAGCCCCTGCAATCACCACGGTCAGGCCACGACGCACGATCTCACCGCGCTTGTCGGAAAGATGCGCTTTCAGGGCAGAGCGAAGGTCGTTGAGGGTGCGCGACAGAGCAAGCTCGACCGCCTCAGGCAGATCCTCATCAGGGAAATCGATCAGCGCTTCCTGATGCGCCAGCAATGTTTTCAGGCGCTCGCTCCAGCCTTCATAGAGGCGACTCAAAGCGCCGTCCGCCTGGGCAAGCGCCTGCTGACGCTGACTCTGGCTTTCGGCCTCAACCAGATCAGCTATCGCCTCAGCCTGAAGCAGATCGAGCCTGCCTGCCTGTACGGCGCGTCGGGTAAATTCGCCCGGCTCGGCTGGTCGGGCGCCAAGCGTTGTCAGGGCCATTGCCACACGATCAATGACGGCCGGACCGGCATGGAGGTGCAGCTCAAAGCCGTCCTCACCTGTATAGGAACGCGGCCCCGGTAGCCAAAGCACCATCGCATCGTCCAGATGGTCGCCCTCATGATGCAGCGCCCGCAGGCTTGCATGACGTGGCTCGGGCAGCCTTCCGCCACATAGCGACGCAAGCACCTCTTGAGCCCCGGCACCACTTGCGCGCATGATAGCGATTGCTGCCCGCCCGGTTCCTGTCGCCAGAGCGAAGATGACCTCGCCCTTGCGCGCTGCCGGGCGTTCCATCGCGTCAACCATGTGAATCCCTTCTATGCCCCAGCTCTCGCTTCATTCCCCCATTGGCCCCCTCACCCTCAGCGAGGATGACGGCGCAATCGTTGCCCTCGACTGGGGTTGGGGGCGCGATCAGGAAAAGACGCCTCTTCTTACCCGCGCCCAGACCATGCTGGAACGCTATTTCGACGGCGAGCACGAAAGTTTCGATCTGCCTCTTGCCCCCTGGGGTACCGCCTATCGCAAAGCCGTCTGGCAGGCTTTGCGCGACGTGCCTTATGGTGAGACCATCAGCTATGCCGAACTCGCCCTCAAGGCAGGAGGCTCGGCCCGGTCGGTCGGCGGCGCTATGGCGCATAACCCCATCCCTATCCTGATCCCCTGCCACCGTGTTCTGGGGCGCAGCCATCTGGGTGGTTATTCCGGCGAGAATGGTCTGGACGACAAGCGCTATCTGCTGCGCCTGGAAGGCGTCCCGGTCTGACCCGCCAGCCCTGTAAAGACACTCCGCTGGCAGGCAAATCCTCTCCTGCCGGATAGAGCCTATAGCAGCATCAGTTGGGTACCTTGCCCCAACATGCTTCATGCAGGCCGCGTTCTACGGCACGATCATCCCTCCGCATGAGGCAAGGAAAACGCGACCAAACCGGGTGGCGTCCACGGCGAAACGCCCCTCGATATCGCCCATAAAAAAACCGCCGGAAGCATGAGCCTCCGGCGGTTTTTCATGACCTGCAGACCAGATCAGTTGTTCATGGCATCGAAGAAATCCTGGTTCGTCTTGCTGTATTTCAGCTTGTCGAGCAGGAAGTCCATGGCATCCATCGTCCCCATGGGCGACAGGATACGACGCAGGACCCACATCTTCGAGAGCGACGCACGATCGACAAGGAGTTCTTCCTTACGCGTGCCCGACTTGGTGATGTCGATTGCCGGGAAGGTGCGCTTGTCGGCAAGCTTGCGATCGAGGATGAGTTCGGAGTTACCCGTACCCTTGAACTCCTCGAAGATCACTTCGTCCATACGGCTGCCCGTATCGATCAGCGCGGTGGCAATGATGGTGAGCGAACCGCCTTCTTCGATGTTACGCGCTGCGCCAAAGAAGCGCTTGGGGCGCTGCAGGGCGTTGGCATCCACACCACCGGTCAGCACCTTGCCCGATGAGGGAACAACGGTGTTGTAGGCGCGCGCCAGGCGGGTAATCGAGTCGAGAAGAATCACGACATCGCGCTTGTGCTCAACCAGGCGCTTAGCCTTTTCGAGCACCATTTCGGTCACCTGCACGTGGCGGGTCGCGGGCTCGTCGAAGGTCGAGGACACGACTTCGCCGCGCACCGAGCGGGCCATGTCGGTCACTTCCTCGGGGCGCTCATCGATCAGCAGAACGATCAGGAACACATCGGGGTGGTTGGCGGAAATCGACGAGGCGATGCTCTGCAGCATCACGGTCTTGCCGGTGCGAGGCGGGGCCACAATCAGGGCGCGCTGGCCCATACCGATCGGGGCGACAAGGTCGATCACGCGTGGCGTATAGTCGCGCTGGTCTTTCTTACCCTTGCCGGTGGGCTGAGGCTCGGGTGCACCGGCCTGCTCGACTTCCATACGCAGACGACGCTCGGGATAAAGCGGCGTCAGATTATCGAAGTT
The DNA here is from genome assembly GCF_057319415.1 of Asaia sp. A2. NCBI lineage: Bacteria > Pseudomonadati > Pseudomonadota > Alphaproteobacteria > Acetobacterales > Acetobacteraceae > Asaia > Asaia sp. A2. The sequence continues at coordinate 93,953 of NZ_JBXWTO010000011.1, read as the reverse complement.
GATGCGCTGACGAACCGCGTCAGGCTCTTCGAAATTGATGGTGTTGACCTTGAGCAGCGAGAAGTAACGCTCGCCATCACGCGGGGCGCGGATCTGCCCCTCAACCGTATCACCGGGACGCAGGCTGAAGCGACGGACCTGGGCAGGCGAGATATAGATGTCGTCAGGGCCGGGCAGGTAATTGGCTTCAGGCGAGCGCAGGAAGCCGAACCCATCGGGCAGAATTTCCAGCGTGCCTTCGCCGTAGATGGCCTGATCATTATCCGCCAGGGTCTTGAGAATGGCGAACATGATGTCCTGCTTGCGCATCGAGGAGGCATTCTCGATTTGCAGCTCTTCAGCATAGGCCAGCAGATCGGCAGGTGTTTTTTTCTTGAGTTCAGCAAGATGCATGAAAAGCGCCTTAGATGGGCTATAGTCCACTGCCCGGACGATGTGGCATCGTGACCGTGACAGATGATCGATCGTGAAAGAATGCCCCGTCAGATGGGCCGCAGAACCGGGCCCGACGATGAGCGAAGACGAAAGGGTCTTGAAATAGGCCGCATGAGTGAAACAGGCGGCTCCTAGACCTCAATCTAATGAGAAATAACGCTTTCTGTCAACAGTTCCGATCACCCGTGCCAAGGCTTCATCATGTATTGACCCGAACCGGCCTCTGATGCACCCAGCCCCGGAATAATGAAAACCAGAGGAGAAGAGCCCACCTTCTCGACATAAGCACCGGAAATCATGGCCGGCGCACACTGCCCGTCGAGATGCAGGGGCTTGGGCAACGCAACGTCAATTGTACACGGAACAGGCCCGGCAAAGCCGGAAGCGGGCTGGCTGCGAACCTGCGTGACGTCCTGCCCGGTCAATTTACCAGCAAGAGACGCTGCCTGAAGCGCGCGACTATCGGCATCGAGGGCAATAAACTCGCCATACAGGCGGTTACCCTCGACGTGATAGCCCATCAGAACGCGTACCGGCTGACGTCCGTTATAGCCGTGTACCTGACCAAAGCCGGGCGCATTTATGCTATCGCCCTCGTATCTGAGAGGCTCCTGCACCAGACGATCCAGTAGCTGCTGCGCCTGCGAACCGGTGGGCTGGAGGGAATGACTTGCCGCATACGCCTCAAATGGCTGAGCCGCGAGAGCGAGGCATACGAGCGGGAGGGAAAAAGCGAAGCGTTTCACGTGGAACGATCTCCAAACCAGCCCCGGCGCCAGAAAATGAAAAGCGGAAGGAGCACCGAGGCAAGCATAAGGCACAACGCATAGTAATAGCCGTAATGCCAATCGAGTTCCGGCATGACCTTGAAATTCATGCCGTAAATACCCGCCAGCAGAGTGGGGGTGATGCCCACAAAGCTGACAACCGTAAGCAGTTTCATCCCGTCATTCTGATCGATACTGATGAATCCAAGCGTTGCATCCAGCAGGAACTGAACCTTGACGGTCATCTGCGCCACGTAATCGTTCAGTGAGGCCACGTCGCGCCCGAGAATACGCAGGCGGGTCTGAAGGGCCTCGCGAAATTCGAAATATCGTGCATCACCCAGATACATGCCAATGCGGTCCACCCCCAGCAGGCTCTCCCGGATGGAAGAGGTAAGGTCACCGCTCTCGCCGAGCTCACGCAGGGTCTGTCGCAATATATTGGCGTTACGGACGTGGCGATTCGGACGTTTGGGCGCAAAGACCGTCCGTGAGATCGTATCGAGCGTATGGCCGTCATTTTCCAGAATATCGGCCAGACGGTTCACGATCGTCTCAAGCAGGCGAATGGTCAGTTCCGGCACATCGGAGAGCGCAAAATCGGCATCGTTGGCCGCAAGATCACGGCTCATGGTCTCGAAGGCGGTGTAGCTGGAATAGCGCAGGGTGATCAGCCGGTCCGGCGAAACGATCATACCCACGGGCCATGCCGTCAGCCGCCCATCGATCACCCGCACCAGGGGCATGGAAAGATAGATCACATCCCCACGCCGGTAGTGGCGTGACGAACTTTCGATCTCTTCCAGTGCGGCCCTGCGCGGCAGGGTCAGCCCGGTCACGGCTTCCGCAAGGCGTATCTCATCCTCATTCGGCTCCACCAGATCGAGCCAGGACACGCCTTTCGCATCATCGGCTGCCAGAATTTCGTGAACCGGCTGCCCGACCGGGTGCGCTAGAAACATCTGGTTTTCCTCTCTGGTTCAGGCGCTTTCACCCAGCGGGTCGGGAATGGACGCAACGCCGCCCCTCTGGTATCGCAGAAACCCGCTCGCCATGTCGATCCATGCCCCGGACAGGATAATTTTCATGAGCTCTGAAGTTCCGCCCCGCCCCAACAGCCTGCGCAACGGCCCCGATCAACGCGGTCGCTTCGGAAGTTTTGGTGGCCAGTTCGTTGCAGAAACACTCATGCCTCTGGTGCAGGATCTGTCGGATGCCTACCAGACAGCCAAGGCAGACCCGGAATTCCGACGTGAGCTGGATTACTATTTCCGCGATTACGTTGGCCGCCCCAGTCCGCTCTGGCATGCAAAGCGCCTGAGTGACGAACTCGGCGGCGCGAAAATCTATCTCAAGCGTGAAGAACTCAACCATACCGGCTCACACAAGCTGAACAATGTGATGGGCCAGATCCTTCTGGCACGCCGCATGGGCAAGACGCGCATTGTGGCGGAGACCGGCGCTGGGCAGCATGGCGTGGCCACCGCCACGGTCTGCGCGTTGTTCGGTCTGAAATGCACGATCTATATGGGTGCCGTCGATGTCGAGCGACAAAAGCCCAACGTGTTCCGCATGCATCTGCTCGGTGCCGAGGTGCATCCGGTAACGGCAGGGTCAGGCACGCTCAAGGATGCCATGAACGAGGCCATGCGCGATTGGGTCGCCAATGTGCACGACACATACTTCCTTGTCGGCACGGTGGCCGGGCCGCATCCCTATCCGGAGATGGTGCGCGACTTCCAGTCAATCATCGGCATCGAAACGCGCGAGCAGATGATGGCCGTCGAGGGGCGCCTGCCTGATGTGCTGGTGGCCGCCATTGGCGGTGGCTCCAACGCCATGGGCCTGTTCCATCCCTTCCTCGACGATGAATCCGTGCGCCTGATCGGGGTCGAGGCCGCTGGTCATGGGCTGGATAGCGGCTTCACTGCGGCGTCCATCTCGCGCGGTCGCTCGGGCGTACTGCATGGCAATCGCACCTATCTGCTGCAGGACGAGTTCGGCCAGATCGCCGAGGCCCATTCGATCAGTGCCGGGCTGGACTATCCCGGCATCGGGCCGGAACATTCCTGGCTGAACGATATCGGCCGCGCCGAATATGTGGGCGTGACCGACAAGGAAGCCCTGGAGGCCTTTCAGCTTCTGACGCGCACCGAAGGCATTATTCCAGCGCTCGAATGCGCGCATGGTCTGGCTCATATCATGAAGATCGCCCCCTCCATGTCGCCGGATCAGATCATCGTCCTCAACCTGTCGGGCCGTGGCGACAAGGATATCTTTACCGTCGCCGAGCATCTGGGAGTTGCGCTGTGAGTCGTATCAAGGCCCGTTTTGAATCGCTCAAGGCAGCAGGGCGCGGCGCGCTCATTCCCTATCTTCAGGCCTATGACCCGGATCTGGAAACCTCTCTCGCCCTGCTCAAGGGCATGCCCGCAGCGGGAGCCGATCTGATCGAGATCGGTGTGCCCTTTTCCGATCCATCAGCCGATGGCCCGACCATTCAGGCCGCCGCGCTGCGTGGCCTCAAAGCAGGCGCTACGCTGGCCGGGGTGCTCGATATGGTGCGCGCCTTCCGCGAAACGGATAATGAGACGCCGATCATCCTGATGGGCTATCTCAACCCCATCGACAGCTACGGCCCGGCACGCTTCTGTACCGATGCTGCCAAGGCGGGTGTCGATGGTCTGATCATCGTCGACCTTCCCAAGGAAGAGAGCGATCTGCTGTCAGGCGATGCGCAACGCTGCGGGCTGGATATCATCCAGCTGGTTGCGCCCAACACGCCCGACAGCCGCTTACCCTATCTACTCGATACCGCATCGGGCTTCATCTATTATGTGAGCATCACGGGTATCACCGGTACGCGCACGGCAAGCACCGGTGAACTCGCAGCAGCGCTCCCGCGCCTTCGTGCCGTCAGCCCCCTGCCGGTTGCCATTGGCTTTGGCATCCGCACCCCGGAACAGGCCGCGCAAGCGGCTTCGGTGGGTGATGCCGCGGTTGTGGCCTCAGCCCTGATCGCAACACTCGCCGGCACGCTGGAGGATGGAAAGGCAACCGCAAAAAGCGTTTCGTCCGTTTTGGGTCAGCTGGCAGACATCGCCAAGGCTGTACGCCAGGGCTGAACGTCGCCTTCACGAGCATGTCTTTGCAAAAAAGGCCGCCCTGACACCATGTCGGGGCGGCCTTTTCTTTGTCGGATCGTCGGGAATTTACTTGCCGGCGCGCTTGAGTGACATACCGAACGCCACGGCCGAAATTCCGCCGAAGATCAATTCGATGGCTATGAAAGTCCCGATCAGCCAGAGACCAGACCATGGCAGGGTCACGAAGATGAACACCCCGGTGAACAAGGCAACCGCCGCACTGAGAATCATCGTCCACCAATTGGCCACCTGACGATGCGCCGCAGCCCAGAGCCCACGCATCACGCCCGATGCCATGAAGCATCCAGCCAGAAACGCGGTGAGAAACAATGACCCCGTTTCGGGCTCCTGAATGAGCAGAATACCACCCAGCACATACAGAAAGCCCATCAGGGCAGTGATCCAGAACCGCGATCCGGCCACGTCACGATGGGCAAAGCTTTGCGCCAGATAGGCGACTCCTGAAAAAATGAGCAACATACCCATTACGACAATGCTTGCCAGCGTCGTGACGACGGTATCAAGAAAAGCGAACACCCCAAGCAGGACAAGCGCAACACCGATGCCAATGAACCAGTTTGGTTTCAGCTTCGGCGCGAAGGGCGGCAGACCCGGGATATCACCTCCGGGGAAAATCCCACCGGGAAGGCTGCCGCCGGGAGGGTCTTTTTCGCGGGTATTCGGTTCAGGGGAATTGCCAAAGCCAGACATGTTGCATCTTACCTTTCTTTACCAACACTACGCATGACGAGCGTCACAGGGCGCAAGGCGGCACTCTAAAGAATACGTTACCCGGGCATGCCTCCTTCATTACACCAACCTCGCTTGGGATTACGCCTCCCTGAAGAGCAGGATGTTTCACGTGAAACATCGTCCTGACCGCGATATCGGAACAGATAGGTATGAGGCAATCTCAGACAATCGGTGCGTATTGACTACGCTCCCGACACAAGAGACCGACGCAGGCGATTGTCACATTTGCTTCGTGACAGTATTGAACACTCCATGCGCGTGAAAAACTTTCGAGACCGCTTCGCTGGACTGCTTTCAACCCGGGTTGGCGCCTCGACGAGCCAGCACGCGCGCCGTTGCCCACACCCTGTATTGACTGAGGGCACTCTGGCCGACGGCCCTCGCTCCGGAACAAACAAGGTCGCAGCGGCTCGCGCACTCATTCGTTTGGCTGGGGTTGTCGTCTGGGTGCCGCTCTCAGTGGGTTTCGAGGCCCTGTTGCTCCCCATTCCTGGCGTTCTCAAGATACGCTGGACGCGGGTCATCTGGGGCGTACTGTGCAAATTGCTCGATCTGGATATCCAGATCATCGGCACCCCCGTCGGTACAGTCGGCGGGCAAAAAGGGCGCAATCGGGGTGAGCGCCCCGTTATCTATGTCGCCAACCATTCGTCCTGGCTCGACATCCCTGTACTGGGAACCAAGATCTATTCCGTGTTCGTAGCCAAAGGCGACATCGAACGCTGGCCCATCATGGGGCTGGTCTCCAAGATCGGACGCACCATTTTCGTGAGCCGCAATCGGAGCACAACCGGGCGTGAGCGAGACGAAATGATCACGCGTCTTGCGACCGGAGATAATCTGATCCTGTTCCCTGAAGGCACATCCTCGGACGGGTCACGCGTGCTGCCCTTCATGTCCACGTTCTTCGCGATCGCAAAGCTGCCACGCCTGCCCAAAAATGCGCCGCCCGTGGATATGCCCTCTTACCCGCCCGGACTGACGCCACTCATACAGCCTATCTCTCTGGTTTATGACCGGCTGGAGGGTTTACCCGTCACACGCACCCGACGCGCCATTTTTGCCTGGTATGGCGATATGGATCTGGGGCCTCACGTCTGGCAATTTTTGAAAACACGCAACAAGCGGGCGACTGTCCTGCTTCACGCGCCGCTGGCACCAGAAGACTTCCCCAGCCGCAAGGCACTGGCCAATGCCGCATGGTCTGCCGTCGCACGCGGCGCCGCAGAATTGCGCCAGAACCGGGATACCATGACGGGTTGGCAGCCTGATCTATCGCGCTGACACGCGCGACGGCCAGAACACGACGATCATAACACAACCATCAGAAATCGATTTCTGTCGTTGCGTGATAGCTTCGGGGCAAGCCGGCAACTGCCGAATTCGTGGCATTGGTGCCACCATCGACGGAACTCGGATAGACCGAAGCCCAGTATCGCGCATTGGTCACATTGCTGACCCCGAAGCGAATGACCATCGGCACGCGATATACGTGAAAGCCATAGCGCGCACCCAGATCAAGGGTCGTGAATGAGGCGACGAAACTGCGGTTCTCATTGTCTGCTGCGCGCCTGCCAACAACATGCACACTGGCATTGACCGCGCCACCCCGCATCCAGCCGGGATGATAATCGAGCAGGATATTGGCCTGCACCGGAGCCACCCCCACAACCTGCTTGTGCGATGTCAGTGCAGAGCCTGTGTTGCCAACCTGCGCATCAAGCCAGGTGACACCCCCTATGACACTCAGTGCTTCGCTGACCCGCCCTGCAACCTGCCCCTCGACGCCATAATTGCGTTGTGTTCCCGCCTCGCGATACAGGCTGCTCACCGGATCGGTGAAGGCAAAACCACGTGTCATGCGAAAAGCCGCGGCACTCAGCATCACCCCCGACGAAGGGCGGTATTTTGCGCCCACCTCATATTCTTCCGAGCGCAGCGGTGCGAGCACGTCATTGGCATTCCGGCTCGACGCCGGGGCAACCGGCCCCGCCTGAACAGACCGCCCCCAGGTGCCGTAAAAGCTCGTGTGCTCGTCAAGCCGATAGATCAGGCTCGTCATGGGAGTGAAAACACCAGAGGCGTTATAGGCGGCGGTCGTGACGCCATTGCGGTTGCGGCTCGTCGTGTCGAGCCAGCTCCAGCCAAGTGTCGCCATGATGGAAAAATGGCGGTTCAGCGCCATCGTATCCCCCAGAAGAAGGGATTGTGTCAGGATCGACGCGGATTGATAGCGCCCCGAGAAATAGGGCTGTGTCCCTGCGAATACGGTCGGGGCCCCGATAAGGGCCGTTCCCAGTATCGTGCTCGCCCCTGCGGTCGGATTGAAATTGCCCATGCTGTAACCGTTCGAGCCGAGCACCAGCTGATGCACAAAACGCCCAGTGTGGAACCGGCCATTGACATAGGCGAGGTTCGACCAGACCCGGAAATCATTGGCGGTCGTTGCTGCTGTAATGGTGGTGCGATATCGCCCCGTATCGTCAAGCAAGGCATTGGTGACACCAAAGACATTCCGCCAGGCATCCTGATACAGGCCGCCCAGCGTAAGCGACCAGTTCTCGTTGAATGTGTGGATGACCTTGGCCAGCGCCGTATTGGTTGACGCATTATACCCCGCAAAATCCTGGCCATATCCCTGCTGCGAGAGATCGGGTGCCTTGGGCAGGGAAAGCCCCGTGGCAAAGGTGAACCCTCCGGCATAACCACGCTGGGCATAGCTGTACTGGCTGGCGTCAATCTGGATCGTCGTCTTGTTGTCGAGCCTGAAATCGAAGGCCCCGGCAATCAGCCCGCGTCGCAGATGCGTCCCGGGGGCATAGGTCGTGCCAGACTGGTTGAGCATCGTCACACGATAGCCAAACCATCGCCCATGTCCCACCCGCCCTGATGCATCGAGTGACTCCAGGGGCGCACCCGCCGAGTCCACTCCGAACACCAGACGCTCGCGGGCGTGATCTGTCGGGCGGTTCAGCGTGTAGTCGAATGTCCCCGCTGGATTCTGCGGTCCGTACAGCGCGCCCGACAACCCGTTGAGCACCTGGAGAGAATCGAACATTTCGGCAGCATAAGGGGTCGTGATCACCATATTGAGCCCGTCCATACGGGAATTGGCGATCACATCCGCTTCGAAGCCCCGCGATTGCGGACGGCTGGTATTGGGGTCTCCCCGCATTTCGAGCTGCACCGAAGGCAGGTACTGCACCAGATCATTCGCATTGCGCGCCTGCTGGTTCACGATCACATCCCGTGGGACCGCCATGATGGAAAAAGGCGTGTCCAGCAGCGAGCGCGTGCCCAACGGCCCGAGAGACGCATCATGACGGCCATAATCAGCCCCCATACCGGATGCCTGACGACCGCGCACAATCACATGCTCGTCTCGTTGTCCGGTCTGGAGCTCTGGTTTATCCGGGCCTTGCAGCGACGCTGCCTCGGCCTCGCCTGAGTCTGTGGCTATATTGACGCTGCCCCAAACCAGCAGGAGCAGCAGGGCGGAGCGGGTAGAGTGATCGTACATAATCCGTATTCATGCCGAAACGAATGCCCTCTTGCCAGTCCGCCTCGCGTTGCTTGAAGGGTTTTTGCGCCCAAGTCTTGCGTAATATGCCAGCTTCCGCTGTCAGAAGCCCCCGCCTATGGCCGGGGTACCGGCTACCAGATCGGGACTACGCAACCTGTCGGTGAATTGCGTGAAAGGCTGACCACCCATGTCTCACGCCCCCTTTTCATGGGGGTCAACATGGGGCAGCCTGCACACGCCCATCTCTCCCGCCGGTGAGATGGAACAGTCGACCATTTTGCTCTGACTGACACCCAAGAAGGACAAGAACGCTCCCATGGTTTCGATGACAACGCGCGTGACCCGTCGCTTGCTGCGCCCCGCATTGACTGCCCTTCTTCTCGCTGCTCCGGCTTCGACGCTTTACGTTCCCCATGCCGCAGCGCAGGCAGTGATCACGGGCAACCAGAGCATGACCGCAACGGTCGAGACGATCGACCCGGAAACACGCACCATTTTGCTGCGTGACAAGAAGGGTGGATTGCTCAACCTCACCATCCCCAAGGATGCAAAGGACCTTCCCCATCTTGAGGCTGGAGACCAGATTTCGGTCCGTTTCTTCCAGACGATGGCAGCCGATATTGCCGCACCCGGCACGCCCCTGCCGGAATCGACCGTGTCATCCGCCAAGGGTTATGCCCGTCGTCACCCGCATGGCACACTCGTCTCGTTCCAGCGTCAGCGCGTGAAGGTCGTGGCCGTCGATGCCGCTGCCCATAAGGTAACGATCATCGATCATGCCGATATCACACGCACCATCACTGTGCGCCAGAAGGCGCTTCAGCCTTTGCTGAACAGCCTCAAGACCGGCGATGACGTTGATGTGACGACGATGGATGCCGTGTCGTTTTCCGTGCTCAACCGGACCGTCAATGGCGATGTCTCGGTTACCGAAAAGAGCGGCGAACAGACTCCGTCAGTAACACCTGCTCACTGACTATCCAGGCAGGATGCAGGGCTTTGACCTGCATCCGCAAAGGGGTGAGCCCCTTCAGTCCCCGTTTTGAACCAGACAGGTTTCCAAAGGACGACCGTCCTTGGGCGGGTCATGGGGCTGCACCCCCCTATTTGATCTTACTGTGCAGGCTTGGCTGGCCGCCAGAGCGTATCTGGCGGCGGCAGATGAGGGGAATTATCGATCACCCCATAGCCATCGGCGGCGTAGCCATGATGGGCCACCTTGCGGGGGCCGCACCCCACAAGCACCAGACTGCCGACCAGCAGGGCGAGAGACAGACGCCTCAAGCGCCGGGCTCCAGACGGAGGCTGTCCGCCACGGCACGGGCCAGTCGGGTATAGGCCTGCGCGGCCTCGCTGTCGGGCGAGGAAAGAATGATCGGCGTGCCGGCATCGGCGCTCATGCGAATATCGGCCAGCAGCGGAATTTCACCAAGGAACGGCACATTGGCCTTCTCGGCTTCGGCCCGGGCACCCCCATGACCGAACAGCTCGGTGCGATGGTTACAGTTGGGGCAGCAGAAATAGGACATGTTCTCGACCACGCCGAGCAGCGGCACATTCATGCGCTCGAACATGGTCAGCCCGCGGCGGGCATCCAGCAGGGCAATGTCCTGAGGGGTGGAAACGATCACGGCACCGCGCAGGCTGAGCTTCTGGGCGATGGTCAGCTGGGCGTCACCTGTGCCGGGCGGCATGTCAATCACGAGCACATCGAGGTCGGGCCACGCCACATCACCCAGAAACTGGCCGATGGCCCCCATGACCATCGGGCCGCGCCAGATCATGGCCTGCTGTTCATCCACCAGAAACCCGATGGACATGGCATGCATGCCCCAGGCTTCAACGGGAATGATCTTGCCATTTTCAAGCGCAGGCTTGGCGGAATGACCAAGCATGCGTGGCAGGGAGGGGCCATAGATATCGGCATCCAGCATGCCGGTACGCAGCCCCAGCTTCGCCAGACCGGCCGCAAGGTTGACGGCGGTGGTCGATTTACCCACGCCGCCCTTGCCGGAGGCAACGGCGATGATGGCGCGCACCTGAGGCAGGGCCTTGCCATCGGGGCGTACGGGCTGAGGATGGCCAGGGCTGTTAGCAGGCTGCTCGAGCTGGAAGGGGCGGTGCCCCTGAGGCTGGGGCGCAGCCTTGCCCGGTGCACGATGGGCCGTCAGGATGATCGTTGCGCGCGAGATACCGGGGAGACGCGCAAGAGCGGCCTCAGCACGGGGGCGCAGGGGTTCGATACGCGCCGCATCCTCGCGCGAGGTGGCGAGAGAGACATGGGCGTGTCCATCACGCACCGCCACCCCTTCAAGCGAGGCAAAGCTCAGGACATTGGATGTGCCGGCCTCATTCTGAACCAGGCGCAGGGTCTCGATAATCCTGCGCTGGTCTTCCTCGTTGGCGGGTTTTTCAAAATCGGTCATGGTTGTCCTCTGGCGACGGGGCGCTTCTGGCGACGGGGCCGGGCCTAATCCCTCCCGTTTAACATGGCGGGAAGTGGATCGCGCAACCATCTGCGCGTATGAGCAGGTCAATACCGGGGCAGATGCACTCGGGTCGTCCGGGCAGGAGAGCATGACAGGAATGAGCGAGGCCACAACCGACGCCACCCCTAAACGCAAGAAGCGCGACCATCGCATTGATGCCCTGCGCGGCATCGCGCTGTTGATGATGCTGGCCGATCATGCGCCACAGGATGTGCTCAACCGCTTCACATTGCGCAATTTCGGCTTCGCCGATGCTGCCGAGATCTTTGTGCTGCTGGCGGGCTATGCCTCGTGGCTGGCCTATGGCCGCCTGATCCTGCGCGGGCCGCCAACGGGTGGATGGGTCATGGGTATCGAACGCATCGTGCGCCGATGCTGGCGCCTCTATCTGTTCCAGATGGTCATGTTGCTGGTCTCGGTTTTCACCATACGCCAGTGGCGGCATTATTACCCCGTGCCCGTGGATTTTCTGGAGCCCGAACTGGCCCATGGCCATGAATGGATCTGGAGCGTCCTCAGCCTTCAGGCCCTACCGAACAATCTGAATATCCTGCCCCTCTATATCGTGCTGCTACTGGCCTTTCCGCTGCTGGTCTTTCTGTGGAAGATCTCGCCATGGCTGCTGGGCGGCGTCAGTCTTGCGCTCTGGGGGCTGATCAACAGTGACCCTACGCTCAACCTGCCCAACTGGCTCGACCCCGATGGCTGGTATTTCAACCCGCTGGCCTGGCAGTTCATTTTCACCCTTGGCATGCTGGCCGCCATCATGGCGGGCAAGCGCGAGGGCAATCTACCAGGCCCCCTCTGGGCCAGATGCCTTGCCGGGGCCTATCTGCTGTTCGGCGCGCTTGAGTGCTTTCCCTACGAAAGCTGGAACCTGCCCAGCCTGAGGCCGCTCGCCGTCGTGCCGCAGGCCGACAAGTCCGATCTGGCCATCTGGCGCTGGACAGACGCTCTGGCCATCCTGCTGCTTGTCCAGTCCTCCGTAACGGCCACGCGCCTCTCGGAAACACGCATCGGGCAGGGTCTTGCGCTGCTGGGGCGTCATTCGCTTGAGGTGTTCAGCTTCGGCACCATTCTCGACCTGTTTGCCCGACTGGTGATGAACAGCTTTGGCGATGGCTGGGTCATCCAGATTCTGGTCAATGTGCTTGGCTTCCTTGGGGTCTATGGATTGTCGGTCTGGCTCGATCGCCATCGCCGTCAGGCCGCTCTGATGGCGGGCGAAACACGCAAGGAAGCCCAGGCGGAAGAGAAGAAAGATCGCAGCGCGGAGATAGGTGACGCAAACCCCTGATTTGCGTTAGCCTAGCGCCATGAAACATCGCCTCGTTCTTGCCGCCCTGATGGGCGGTTGGGTTTCCGCCGCCTCCTCCGCCTTTGCCGACCCGGCACCAGCACCGGCAGCAGCTGCGCCGGCGGCTCTTGCACGCAGCGTTCATGCGGCGCCGGACTCCCTGGCCGATCTGGCAGCCAGTCTGCTGCCTGCGGTGGTAAACATCTCGATTTCAGCCACGCTGAAGCCGGGTGAGGATGATGACGACGATGACGGGCCGGATGCCAGCCCCGATGACGGACCGCAGGTACCGCAATTTCCCCCCGGCTCACCGATGGAGAAGTTCTTTCACGATTACATGAATCGCTCCCCCTCGCCTTCCGATCCGCCGCGCAAGATGCAGGCGCTGGGCTCGGGCTTCATCATCTCACCCGACGGATTCATCGTCACGAACAATCATGTCATCAAGGATGCAGACAAGGTTTCCGTAACACTTCAGGATGGCACGGTGCTTCCTGCAAAGATCGTGGGGCGCGACAGCCGGACCGATCTGGCCGTGATCAAGATCGAGAGCAAGACGCCCTTCCCGACAGTGCCCTTCGGCGATAGCGACAAGGCCCGCGTGGGCGACCGCGTTCTGGCCATCGGCAATCCGTTCGGCCTGTCCGGCACGGTCACCAGCGGCATCGTTTCATCGCGTGGTCGCGATATCAATCACGGGCTGTATGACGACTATATCCAGACCGATGCCTCCATCAACCGGGGCAATTCCGGCGGTCCGCTCTTCAATCTCGATGGGCAGGTGATCGGCATCAACACGGCCATCTACAGCTCCAGCGGTGGCTCCATCGGTATCGGCTTTGCCATTCCGGCCAATGATGCCCGTGGCGTGATCGATCAGCTGCGCCGTGATGGCCATGTGTCGCGCGGCTGGATCGGCGTGCGCGTGCAGAACGTGACGCATGAAATTGCCGACAGCATCGGCCTCAAGCCCGAAAAGGGCGCGATGATTGCCGGTATCGATCCCAAGGGCCCGGCCTCTGCGGCAAAGCTGCAGACAGGCGATGTGATAACCGCGCTCAATGGCAAACCCATTGATGGCCATGCCCTGCCGCGCCTCGTGGCCGAAATCGCGCCCGGCACCAAGACGGTGTTCGGCATCTGGCGCAAGGGCAAGACAATGGATGTCACCCTGGTGGTCAAACCCTCGCCCGAGGCGCCGGACATGCCGCCAAGCGATGCCAAGGTGAAAGGCCCAACCAAGCTCGCCCTTGCTGATCTGGGTGTCACCTTCTCTGCCATCGATGACGAGACACGCGGCAAATACAGCCTGTCGGATTCACAGCGAGGCGTAGTGGTGACCGATGTGACACGCGATGGTGCTGCCGATACGCGTGGCCTTCAGCCGGGTGACGTGGTGACGGAGGTGCAGCAGGTCGCTGTGAATTCACCGGACGCGCTGTCAAAGGAACTGGCACGCGCACGCCAGCAGAAGAAACATACCGTGCTCCTGCTCGTTCAGGGTCAGGACGGGCTGCGCTGGGTGCCGCTGCCGCTATCCGGAGACTGATCTATGCCCTTTGCCTCACTGCTCCGGGCGCGCGAGGATGGTGAGGCCCCGTGGCGGCAGATGGTCAGAACCCTCGTTGCGGTGGCCCTGTGCTGGATCATCGGTGAAGCCACCGGGCTGGACGAGACGATCTGGGCCCTGATCACGGCCCTGATCGTCACCCAGTCGAGCATAGACCAGACTTTTTCGACGGCGCGCGACCAGATTATCGGCACGCTGGTCGGTGCCGTCGTTGGCACACTGGCCATCACAACGCGGCTTGTCCTGGGTTTTTACTGGCCAGTCTTCTGTGTTGCCCTGTTACCGCTGGCCTATATGGCGGCGGTTCGCCCCTCGCTGCGCTTTGCCGGGGTGACACTGATGATCGTCTATCTTCTGCCTTCGCATGGCGCAAACCCGTACTGGCCGCTGACCGAGCGACTGACTGCCATTTTCCTTGGTGTGATCGTCGCGCTGGTTGTGAGCTTCGTGGTGCTTCATGCCAGCGCACGGCGGCGCGGTTTCCTCACCGCAGGGCGCATGTTCCGTGAGATGGACGAGCTGCTTCAGGCAGCCCTGCGACGGCAGGAAATGTGGAGCGAACTCGAGGCCCGCAACGACCATTGCGCCCGTAATCTGCTGGTGATCAATGAATGTGTGGCAGAGGCCTATCGCGAAAACTGGGGACTTCTCGAAAAACGCCACCCGATCCTGACCGTACTGCCCGCCCTGATGCGCCGTATGCTCAGTGACACCATGCTGGTGGCCCGTGCCATCAATGCAGGCAAGGACAGGGGCGGCTTTTCTGGCGTGGCCGGGCTGCATACCGGTCTGAGCCATGCCTATCGCTCTCTCGCCCGGCGCTGCGAGATCCATGCTGCGGGCAAGGCCCATGAGAAACCCTATCGCCCGGGACGGGAGGACGTTCTGAGTGCGCTGCCGACGCTGGGGCAGGATGCTTTGCCCGAAATGCACTTCGTCATCGCCCTGCTGCGTCAGGATCTGCGCCGCGCCACAGACGTGCTGATGAGCACGCCCGAAAGCCGGGCGAAAGACCTGAGAGACATGATCGGCAAGTAGGCCCAAGGCAGGGAGCGTCCGCGCAGATTGCGTTGAACTTGTGCTCCCCCTGTTACGTTTCTTCCTGTGATTTGGGCCGGACCATGCCGAACGCTTTTTGACGTGCGTAGCTGGATCTGGTCTTTTTATGTCGGTCAGAAATGGCGCTCCTGAAGCAACAAAAAGGGATTTAAGCTTATGATCACCCGCGAGACCCTGAAGAATCTGCCGACAGGCGTGGCGGCTCCGTCTTACGATCTCAAGGACATCAAGCCCGGAATCCTGCACTTTGGTGTCGGTAATTTCTTTCGCGCCCATGAGGCTTATTACGTCGACAAGGCACTCGCACTGCCCGGCCAACAGGGTTGGGGGATTATCGGTGTCGGCCTGACCTCGGGCGACCGTTCCAAGAAGAAGGCCGAGGATTTCAAGAAGCAGGACTGCCTGTTCTCCCTGACCGAAACGGCCCCCTCAGGCGAGAGCAAGCGCACCGTCATCGGTGCCCTGCGCGACTATCTCCTCGCCCCTGAAAAGCAGGAAGCCGTTCTGGCCTATCTCGCCGATCCGGCCATCAAGATCGTGTCGATGACGATCACCGAGGGTGGCTACAATATCGACGAGCATTCGGGTGAATTCGCGCTCGATAACGAAGCCGTCCAGCGTGACCTGTCCAACCCCGAAACGCCGTCCACGATCTTTGGTTATGTGGTCGAGGGTCTGCGCCGCCGTCGCGATGCGGGCGATCGCGCCTTCACCATCATGTCCTGCGATAACCTGCGTCATAACGGCAACGTGGCACGCAAGGCCTTCCTTGGTTATGCCCGCGCCCGTGACCCGGAGCTGGCAAGCTGGATCGAGGCAAATGCCACCTTCCCCAACGCCATGGTCGATCGCATCACGCCGACCGTCTCGGCAGACATCGCTGCCCGCCTGAACAAGGAGAGCGGCCTGGATGATCTTCTGCCGCTCGTGGCGGAAGACTTCACCCAGTGGGTGATTGAGGATGAATTTGCCGATGGACGTCCCGCCCTTGAGAAGGTCGGCGTGCAGATGGTCGATGACGTGACCGATTATGAGTTCATGAAGATCCGCATGCTCAACGCATCGCATATCTTCCTTGCCTTCTCGGGCCTGCTCCTCGGCTATGATCATATCGACGAGTCGATCAATGACCCCGAGCTGCGCAAGCTGGTCGAGACCTACCTCGACACGGATGTTATCCCGACCCTGAAGGCCGCGCCGGGTGAAGACCTTGAGAAGTATAAGGAATCGGTCATCTCGCGCTTCTCCAACCCGGCGATGGCAGACCAGAACCTGCGTATCGGCAGTGATGGCGCATCGAAAGTGCAGGTGTTCTGGACGGCCACCATCCAGAACCTCCTGAAGGACAAGCGCGATCTCAATCGTGTTGCCTATGGTCTGGCTGCCTATCTTGAAATGCTTCGCGGCAAGAACGAGAAGGGCGGCACATTCGAGCCGATCGAACCGACTTTCACCGATGACACATGGAAAATCGCCAAGAGCGACGATTACGAAGCTGGGTTTGCCCTCCCGGCCTTCGATGGCTGGCGCAAGCTTGACCACGCCGCACTTGACGAAAAAGTGACCGAACTACGCAAGGTTATCAGGGAAAAAGGCGTAAAGGCCGCTCTCTCCATCTGAAAAGGATGCGCGAAAGCCGCACTCATGACAGATTTCTAAGGCAGGCGAGTTTTCCTGTGTCCCAAAGTAACTTATGGGCGTTAGGAAAATCAGACATCACCCGGCATTTAGCCGGGTCTGCCGGAGATAGTCATAGTGCTGCGTCGCGATCTTGTTAAAATCGGTGCTGGCCTCTCGATACTGGGGGCCAGCAAAATTGCCCGGGCAGCGCCTGCTGCCGCTCCGAAGCCGACCCCGTTCGACAACAACACGGTACGGCAGATCGCGCAGAACCTGTCGAAATCCGCCTACAAGGCGCCGCAGCAGACTCTCCCCAGCGCTATCGACAATCTGAACTTCGATCAGTTCCGCGGCATCACCTACAAGGAAGAGCGCGCGCTCTGGCACGGCCAGAACCTCGCCTTTGACGTCGAGTTCTTCCCGCGTGGCTTCCTGTATCGCCCGCGCATCAACATGAACGAGGTGGTGGACGGACAGTCGAGCCCGATCGTCTATGACCCGGACATGTTCAGCTACCCCGACCCGATGCTGCGCGTGACCGATGATCTCGGCTTTTCAGGCCTGCGTCTGCGCAATGCCATCAACACCCCCAATGTCATGGAAGAATGTGCCGTGTTTCTCGGCGCATCCTATTTCCGCGCTGTGGCGAAGGGGCAGAATTATGGCCTGTCCGCTCGCGGCTTTGCCAATGGCACAGGCGACCCGAAGGGCGAGGAATTCGCCCTCTTCCGCGAATTCTGGCTCGAAAAGCCCAAGCCCGGCGTCGACTCGGTCGTTATCCATGCTCTGATGGACAGTCCCTCGGTCGTGGGCGCCTTCCGCTTCACCATTCGTCCGGGCGCTACGACAGTCTTCGATGTGCAGTCGAGCTTCTACCCGCGCACCGACATCACCGAAGGCGGCGTGGCAGCCCTGACCGGCATGTTCTATTTTGATGCCAACAACCGCAATCATGTCGATGACTGGCGCCCCGGCGCCCATGACAGTGAAGCGCTCCAGATGTGGACCGGCACGGGTGCTCAGCTCTATCGCCCGCTGAACAATCCCGTCGATCTCCAGTTCTCGGCCTTCCAGGATGCGAGCCCGCATGGCTTTGGCCTCATGCAGCGTCGCCGCGCGTTCCACGATTTCGAAGATCTCGCGCTGAACTACGAAAAGCGCCCCTCGCTCTGGATCGAACCCATCGGTGACTGGGGCGAAGGCGGTGTCGATCTGGTCGAAATTCCGACACCCAACGAGGTGAACGACAATATCGTGTCGTTCTGGCGCCCCAAGCAGCCCATGCAGGCCGGGCACGAATACGGCTACACCTATCGCATGTACTGGGGCTGGGACACGCCCTGGCCGACCGATCTGGCCCGCATTGGCGCAACACGCGTCGGCGCCGTGACCGATCATGCCGATGGCCGCATGTTCGTGATCGATTTCACCGGCAAGCCGTTCGAGAACCTGCCCGCCAATGCAGCCTTCCACCTCGTACCGCAGGCCTCGACCGGGACCATCAAGAATGTGGTGGTTGAGCCCAATCCGAACATCAAGGGATGGCGTACGACATTCGAATTCTATCCGGGCAGCGCCAAGCTGGCCGAACTGACGTGCCAGCTTGCCAATGAGCAGGGGCCGATTTCCGAAAAATGGATGTATCGTTGGACGCCGTGAGCACCCTTCCCACCTCTTTCACCCCCTTTGACGTGCTTCCGGCGGAATCGCCCCTTGAGATGCCGACGCAGAACCTGCGTCAGCGTCCCGAGACTTTCGGGCGTGACCGTCATCCCCCCACTACACCCTCCCTGCTGTGGTTGCGCCGCCTGCTGGTCATTGGCGGTGCCATCGTCCTGACAGGCTGGGGCGCGTTCGAGATGAACCGCGTGCTTAACAGCATGGGCGTCTCGACGCTGGGCATCATCGTTCTAGCGCTGTTCGTGGTGCTTGGCGCCTGGATCTCGCTTTCTTTCACCTCTTCGCTTGCCGGCTTTGTCTCGGTGCTGCGCCACGGTGGTCTGGGCCTCGGTATCTCGCGCGATACCCCTCTGCCCGCGCTGATGACCCGGACCGCCGTGCTCATGCCCACCTATAACGAGGACCCGGACCGTGTCCTCGTAGGCCTGCGTGCGATCCATGACAGCCTGGTGGCGACCGGGCGTATCGACGCCTTTGATTTCTTCATCCTTTCCGACACGACAGATCCCGATGTCTGGGTTCGCGAGGAGCGCGCCTACCTTGCCTTTGTGCAGGCGGTGAACGGGCAGGGGCGCATTTTCTATCGCCGCCGCCCCAAGAACATCGATCGCAAATCCGGCAATCTGGAAGAATGGGTCAAACGCTTCGGCGGCGCCTATCAGCAGATGCTCACCCTTGATGCTGATTCAGTGATGGATGGCGGCCTGATCGTGCGCACGGTCTCGGCCATGGAGCGCCACGAAAACGTGGCCCTCATCCAGACCCTGCCGGTTATCATCGGTGGCAAGACACTCTTTGCCCGCATGCAGCAATTTGCCGGGCGTGTTTACGGGCCGCTGATTGCTCACGGCATTGCCTGGTGGCATGGCTCGGAAGGCAATTACTGGGGGCATAACGCCGTCATCCGTACCCGTGCCTTTGCCGAACAGGCCGGATTGCCTCACCTGCCGGGCCGCAAGCCTTTCGGTGGTGGCATTCTCAGCCATGACTTTGTCGAGGCGGCCCTGATGCGTCGTGGCGGCTGGGCCATTCACATGGTGCCGGGTCTGTTCGGTTCCTATGAGGAAAGCCCGCCCTCGCTTACCGATGTGGCCATCCGTGACCGCCGCTGGTGTCAGGGCAATCTCCAGCATGGCAAGATCGTCCTGTCACGCGGGCTGCACTGGATGAGCCGCATGCACATGATGGTCGGCATCGGTGCCTATATCACCTCGCCGCTGTGGCTGCTGTTCCTCATGTTCGGTATCCTGATCTCGCTTCAGGCCCATTTCGACCGACCCGAATATTTCGGCGATACCAAGACGCTCTACCCGCACTGGCCGCAGGTCGATCCGGTACAGGCCAAATACGTGTTCATCGGCACGATGGCCGTTCTGCTCGCCCCCAAGGCGCTTGCCCTGATTGCCGCCCTCTTCGATCGTGCCATGCTGCGCAGCTGTGGTGGCTTTGTCCGCCTGGTGGCCTCCATCCTGCTGGAAACACTCATTGGCGGTCTGATCGCGCCGATTGCGATGCTGATCCACACCTCAGGCGTCATTTCGATCCTGCGCGGCCGCGACTCCGGCTGGAATGCCCAGAACCGCGATGACGGGCGCGTTTCCCTCAAGGAAGTGGCGCATGGCTACTGGATCTATACCGCTTACGGTCTGGTCATGGCTGCTGCGGCCTGGTCGGTCTCGTTCTCACTCTTCCTGTGGATGACGCCGGTTCTGCTTGGTCTTGCCCTCGCGATCCCACTTGCTGCCATGACGGCAAGCCGCGATGTCGGGTTGTGGCTCAAGAACTGGGGGCTTCTTCTCATTCCGGAAGAAACCAACCTCCCTCCAATTCTGAGGCTGGCCGCCGAGAACGATCTCCGCCGCACTCAGGCCGAAGCCATGCCTGGCCGTCCCCCGGCCGAGGCCTTCGCTGCCCTGCGCAGCAATCCGGCTCTCGCCGCCGAACATCGCCGCGCCCTGCCCTCAGCCCGTAAACCGGGTGCCGCTATTGACGCCAATCTGCTGGTTGGTCTGCTGAAACTGCGCGAAGCTACCTCCGTGGATAGCGCTCTCTCGACGCTGTCCAGGCAGGAAAAAGCCTCTGTCCTGTGCAGCGCCGAAGGTCTGGATCTGATTCTTGGCCTTCCCGCCTGAATAAGATCCGTGGGGGTGATACCTATTCGTGTATTGCCCCCACAAGGTCCTCCCGGCACCACAAAAAGAACAGAGCTCTTCAATCCTCACGCCGAAGCCACGATGTCTCTGGGGGACAGCGATCCTTTGCCGGGGCATGAAGGGCGACCCGCGCCAATACGCAAAAAAGGCCAGCCGAATGGCTGACCCTTTTCTTCTGGTGGTCGTAGAGGCGACTTACTTGAAATCCTGCCCACGCTGACGCACCTGGGCGCAGAGCTGGGTGCGATGGCTCAGGTCAAGAGTGGACACATCAAAAGGTACATTCGTATTCGTCTGGAGCAGGCCCTGGCCGCCAAGCGAATAATACTGGTCGTTCTGCACATCGGGGCGCTTGGCCAGCTTACGGCCGACGACACGCAGCGTATTGCCATGTACCAGATGATTGCGCACGCAGTAGCTGGCAAGACCAGCCAGATTACCTGCCTTGGCTGAGTCGAGAGCAGGCAGACCGTAATGGTCCAGAACGCCCGGCGTATTGGCTGTGGCAACCGTGTTGCTCAGCCCGCTTCCGCCAACAGCCTGCATGACATGGCTTGTTTCATCAGGTGCACCATCGCGATGAATGGGGATGGAGCCTGCGGGCATGACAGTGGACTGCGTTCCCGGCGCGACCGAAGGTACGGGAGCCTGCTGCGCATGGGCGGTGGCACCAGCAAAAGTGAGACCAGCGACGGCTGTCAGACCGAGACAGAAACGAGATAACATCAGGGCGATCCTTTTTTACTGCTCTTTTTTCAGACCCGTTTCTGCAAAACGAGCCCGTTAAAACGCGCTTTCCCGAAGAGACATCAGGATGAAGGACGTGTGCTTTCCTAACATGTGAGGCACTAAGTGGTTTATTTCCCTATCGAAACTTCGGCTTGGCATGACAGTCCCGCATCATGAGGGCGTTGAGGTGCGCCCCATTCTGCCGCACTCTGGTACAGGTTTTGTTTTTCCAGACTGAGGTCCTGCCATGATTCCTCCCTCGCCACGGCGCGTACCGCACACCATTACCCAGCTCGAACGGGTCAGGCAGGATGACTACGCCTGGATGAAGGACGAGAACTGGCAGAAGGTCCTGCGTGATCCGTCCCTGCTCCGCACGGATATCGCCGAGGCCCTGCGCGAGGAAAACAGCTATACCGAGCACTGCCTGGCCGATGTGGCGCCACAGCGCGCCGCTTTGCTGCAGGAGATGATCGGCCGTATCCCTCCGGCAGAAGATTCCGTTCCCTGGCCCGACGGGGCGTGGCTCTATTTTTCCCGCTTCGCCAAGGATGCCCAGCATCCGATCTATCTGCGCCGCCCCCGGTCCGGCGGTGAGGCGCAAGTCCTGCTCGATGTGGAGGCACTGGCCAAAAGCCACGCCTATTTCGCCCTGGCTGGCGTCCGTCATTCCGATGACCACCGGGTCTTCGTCTATGCCGCCGATACGCAGGGGTCAGAGGTCTATCGCCTGCACAGCATCGATACGACCACCGGTGATGCCTTTGCTCCTCCTGTCGAGAGTGCCGCAGGCAGCTTCGTGATCTCGCCCGACAGTGCCTGGTTGTTCTGGATCTACCGTGATGACCACGGACGGCCGTCGCGCGTCTATCGTCGTCCTCTGGCAGGCGGCGAAGATGTTCTCGTGTTCGATGAGCCCGATTCAGGCTTTTTCCTGAGCCTGTCGGTCACGGCGTCACGCCAATGGATTCTGATCGAACGTGGCGATCATGACACGAACGAGACGCTGCTGATCCCTGCCAGCGACCCGACACAGGCACCCCGCATCGCCTCACCCCTCAAGCGGGGCGAGCGTTATACCCTCACGCACTGGAATGACCGCTTCATCATTCTCACCAATGCGGGAGGGGCGGTTGATTTCCAGTTCAAGCAGGCGCCGGACCAGACGCCATCAAGAGAAAACTGGACGCCTTTCCTCGCGCATGAGCCGGGGCGCTTCCTGCTGGGCGCCGCAGCGTGTCGGGACTATCTCGCCTGGGCGGAACGGGTGAACGGCAACATCGAGATTCATGTCGTGTCAGAGAACACTGCGGGGGACCGTGCCGGGAACACCGCCGATCAGGGCGATATCCGCACGCGGGTCCGCACGATCGGCATGAAGGAGCCCGCTTTCGACCTCACCCTGCTAGGCTTTCTCGAATATGACGACAGCATCCTGCGCTATATCTACGAA
The DNA here is from genome assembly GCF_057319415.1 of Asaia sp. A2. Taxonomy (NCBI): domain Bacteria; kingdom Pseudomonadati; phylum Pseudomonadota; class Alphaproteobacteria; order Acetobacterales; family Acetobacteraceae; genus Asaia; species Asaia sp. A2. Next base: position 71,279 of record NZ_JBXWTO010000011.1, on the reverse strand, counting down.
TCACCGACCACGCCCGCGCACTGGTACGATCTCGATATGCGCACAGGCGAGCAGAGCCTGAAGAAGGTTCGTGAAATTCCCTCGGGTCATGATCCGTCCCTTTACGAGACCCATCGCCTGTTCGCCATCGCCTCTGATGGTGCAGAGGTGCCCATCACCGTCCTAAAGCGCCGGGACACCCCATGCGACGGAACGGCTCCCCTCCTGCTCTACGGGTACGGGTCTTACGGCATCTCGATGGAGTCCGGGTTCAGCACCTCGGTGTTCAGCCTTGTCGATCGCGGCTGGGTCTATGCCGTCGCGCATATCCGTGGCGGCTCGGAAAAGGGCTGGAACTGGTTCCTTGAGGGCCGTGGCAAACACAAACCCAACAGCTTTACCGATTTCGTGGCCTGCGCCCATCATCTGGTCGGGCAGGGCTACGGACAGGCCGGGCGTATCGTGGCGCATGGCGGTTCTGCGGGCGGGTTGCTCATGGGGGCGGTTGCCAATCTTGCCCCGGAGCTGTTCGCCGGCATTGCCGCCCAGGTACCGTTTGTCGATGTGCTGAACACGATGTCAGATGACACCCTGCCACTTACCCCGCCGGAATGGCCCGAATGGGGCAACCCGCTGGAAGACCGCGATGCCTATGACCTGATCGCCAGCTATTCGCCCTATGACAATATCCGCCCCGTGGCCTATCCCCCGGTTCTGGCGATGGGTGGATTGTCAGACCCGCGCGTTACCTACTGGGAACCGGCAAAATGGATCGCGAAACTGCGTGAAGTCGCCACAGGCGGGCCCTTCCTGTGCCGTATCAACATGGATGCCGGGCACGGGGGCTCATCGGGTCGGTTCAAGCGGCTGGAAGAAGTGGCCTATGTCTACGGTTTCGCACTCTGGGCCATGGCGCGTCGCCCGCTGCCGGATCAGACTCCCTGATCCGGAACCCGGCCCCCTTCATACGGGGCCGGGACGATAATCAGTCGTCGCTATCGGCCTGGGGGCGTGGCCTTATGGCCGCACACATGGCCGGGAGCTTTGGATCGGCCTCACCCTTGGTGCGGCACAACGTCCGGGCATCCGTGCCGCAAACCTCGATCGTCTCCTCAAAATCGGATTCGAGCACATCGCGCGCCACAGCCGCATCCTGGTTGTTGCTGTCCGAATCCTGGTTCGCCACGATATTCTGCGTCTTGTGCAGCTCCTTGAGCGCCTCCACACAGCTGTCACTGGCCGAGTCCGGGTCGGTCTGGAGAACGGCCAGAATCCGGTTGAGCACGGAGGCAGGATCATTCTTGGGTTTGGGCGCAGCCTGCGCCGAAAGGGGCAGACCCACCATGAGGGCGGCCAGAACAGGCAGAGCTTTCTTCATGGAATCAGGATAATTGGGTTTTCATCCTTTGAAAACGCCCAAAATAAAGGGTTTCATGGGGTTGAGGCTCAGTCGGGAGTTGACTCTGGCCGGAGCCATGAGTATTCCGACCACCTCTCGCGGGCGCGACGCCCGTTCGTCTTGCATGGCCCGGGAAGCAAATTATCATGAAGATTCGTAACAGCCTCAAATCTGCCAAGCTCCGCGACAAGGACTGCCGCGTCGTTCGCCGTCGTGGCCGCGTCTATGTCATCAACAAGAAGAACCCGCGCATGAAGGCTCGCCAGGGCTAATTCCCTGCTAATGCCGAAACGGAGCTTTCGCCCCGTTTTGACGCGTTACACGGCCCCTCGCGGGGCCGTGGTCAGGCCGTGTCTGCTCCTGGGCAGCGCGGCTTTTGTCGTTCTGGCGCTTTCCCCAGCCAAGGGATCGCCTGACGGCCATCCGGCAACCAGCCATAAACCCGGCCTGCACGGAGCCGCCACCTCTCCTGCAATCCGTGACAAGACGAACACAAGCCGCACAGACAAAGGGCAAAACGGATCTGTCGGTACGCCCCCCGCGACGCGAGATATCGACAAGCCGGATTCTGCCAAGGCCTCTCCCGGTGCCAAGCCCCCCAACGCGCCAAAGCCTGACCCCCTGCAGGAGACGAACAAGGCCCTGCGTATGGCGCATACGCCCGCAGAAGCCCGTGCTCTGGAGCGACGCGCCGAGACGCTGCGCCAGAAGAACCTCTCTGCCAGCACGCGCCTGTTGCTGGAAAATGCCGATTCGAGCCTCAAGGCCCATGATTATCGCAAGGCCGAGGCGGCACTCGACAACGCCCTTGTCCTTCAGCCCGACAGGCCATTCATCCGTCGCGGTCGGGCGCGGGTGCGCTATGCGGCGGGCGATTTCGAGGGAGCAATCAGCGATCTGGGCGTTGCCTTGCAGAAAGACCCTGACGACCCGCTTTCATGGCAATTGCTCTCGCAGGTCGAGGAGGAACGTCACGATCTCAAGGCTGCCCTGCAGGCGGCCCGACAGCTTCTTGTGGTCGATCCGCTGGCCAGCGGCGGTGCCAAACGTGTGAAGGCGCTGCAGGCCCAACTGGATGGACGCGCCATTTAAAGCGCGTCACGATCTCAACTCTGCCTTGATTATGCAGTTTGATGAGATGTCGAAGTCAAAGGAGAACATCATGTTCAAGAAGAACAAGGCTCAGGTTACCGAACTGACGGCCCCCGAGGCCCATAAGAAGGGCTGCTGCATCAGCAAGATGTGCGGCTCGGCCAAGCCGCAGACCAAGGAAGCCATCCTGGGTGGCCTGACCTTTCTCAGCATGTTCGGCCCCAAGAAGCTGCGTCCCCATCTGCAGCATCTCCTCGCCGTGATCGCCATCGTGACTTTCGTCGTCAAGGCCATCAAGCCCAAGCGCGAAGACAAGTCCGCCTGATTTTCACTTCTTCACTCGCCCGGGGATGACAAGGCTCCTCACCGGGCGAGGGCGATACAGGGGGTCCCCGGTCCCTGCAGGGCGCTGCCCTGCACCCCTGAAGGGGCACACCCCTTCAATTCCCGCTTCAAAGTAAGCAGGTTTCCAAAGGACGATTGTCCTTTAGCGGGGTTTGGGGCAGCGCCCCAATGCCAATAAGTCCGGTGAAACGCTTCCTTTCTAGAGAAAGGAAATCGGGTCGATATCAATATCGATACGCTCATGGCTCGTCAGTTTCACGCCGTCGAGCCATGCCCGCAGGATGGGCTGAACCGCCACATTGCGACGGGTACGCAGCAGAAGGCGACGCCGATGGCGCCCCCGCAGAATCGCGAGAGGGGCCGGTGCAGGGCCAAGCACCTGGATACCGGCGCCTTCCGGGGCACGTCCGCCCAGCAGATTGGCGACCTTATCAGCGGCCTCGGCTGAATCCGCACTGACTATGACTGCAGCGAGACGCCCGTAGGGCGGCCAGAAACCGGGCTTTCGCTGCGCTGATTCCTGCTCCATGAACGCGAGATAATCGTTCGAGACGAGCGCCTTCATGACGGGATGATCCCCCAGATAGCTCTGAAGCAGAACCGTTCCGGGCTTTTCCGCACGGCCAGCGCGACCCGCCACCTGATGCAGAAGCTGGACCGTGCGCTCGGCGGCACGCAGGTCGCCACCGCCAAGACCAAGATCGGCATCAACCACACCCACAAGAGTGAGGTCAGGGAAATGCCAGCCCTTGGCAACAATCTGGGTGCCGATCACAAGGTCGATCTCGCGATCGCTGATGCGCCTGACTGCGTCGGCCGTCGCTGACGGCGAGCCCAGCGTATCGGAGGCCATGACCAGAATACGCGCCTCAGGAAAATGCAGCCGTGCTTCCTCATGCACGCGCTCGATACCCGGCCCGACGGCCACGAGGCTGGATTCGGCAGCGCAGGACGGGCAGGTATCGGGCAGGGGCTCATGATGCCCGCAATGGTGGCAGGTCAGGATCTGCCGGGCCCGATGCTCGACCAGCCAGGCCGAGCAATTGGGACATTCCATACGGTGACCGCAGGCACGGCACAGGGTGAGGGGCGCATAGCCACGACGGTTGAGGAACAGCATGGCCTGTTCCTCACGCGCAAAGGTCGCGCTGATGGCGTCTGTCAGGGCTGGCGACAGAAACTGGCCGCGCTCGGGCGGCGCCCGGCGCATATCGACAAGGCGCACATCGGGCAACGTGGCGTTGCCGTGGCGGCTATGCAGCACCACGTGCTGGTAGCGCCCGTGTTCCACATTGGTGAGCGTCTCGAGACTAGGCGTGGCAGAAACAAGAATGGCCGGCACATCTGACAGGCGCGCCCGGACAATGGTCATATCGCGCCCGTGATAGGTTACACCCTCTTCCTGCTTGAACGCTGTCTCGTGTTCCTCATCCACCACAATCAGACCGAGATCGGGGAAGGGCAGAAACAGGGCCGATCGTGCGCCCACCACAACCGGGGCCTGACCTTTGGCAATGGCATGCCATGTCTCGCGGCGTTTCTTGCCGCCCAGTTCGGAATGCCAGAGCGCAGGTTGCACACCAAAGCGTCTGGCGAAGCGATCTGTCCACTGCGTGGAAAGCGCAATTTCGGGCAGCAGCACGAGACATTGCCGGTTGGCCGCAAGACAGGCGGCAATGGCCTCGAAATAGACTTCGGTCTTGCCCGAGCCGGTCACCCCCTCAAGCAGCGTGACGCCAAAGCTGTTCCCCTGCACGGCACTGGCCAGTACATGCGCGGCCGCCTGCTGTTCGTCTGAAAGATGGGAAGGATGAAAAGCAGGGTCTGGCGTGGCAAATAACGGTGCCGAAACAAGAGGGACCTCCCGCAGCAATCCGGCTGCCGCCAGTCCCCGCAGGACAGACGACGAGACGCCGGTCTTTTCCGTCAGGCTTGCCGTGGAGAGGGGAACGTCACCAACGGCCTCCAGCACCGACTGGCGCGCAAGCGTCATGCGCAACCCTGCCGGGTCAGCCTGCCCCCTGACCCAGCCAAGCTGAACCTTTGTGGGCATGGTGTGACGGGCACGAATGGCCATGGCAAGCACAAGGCCGGGCGGCGTCAGGGTATAAGCAGCCAGCCAATCGATAAACCGCCTGAGATCACCCGGTATGGCAGGCATATCGAGCCGCCCCAGCACCGGCTTGAGGCGTGTGAGCGCAATGGGGCGTGCCACGGCGGGTGCAAAATCGGCGGGAACGTCGCTTTGCGTGTCCCATACGCAGCCGGTCTCCTGACGTCGCCCGAGCGGCACACTGACCAGGTCACCCGGCATAACCGCGCCTTCAGGGGCGAGATAATCAAGGGCTGTGGGAAAAGGCAGCGGCAGCAGAACGCTGATGCGCACAGCTCTCTCGCCATCTGCCTTCAGCTTCACTAAGCTCAGTTCTGTCATGCTGCCCAAGCGCCCCCTTCTGCCCTGCCCTCTTAGCCGAGACGAGGTCCGCCGTCATGCTGATGCATGAATGTCTCGATTCATGGCTCGACTGGCTGACCCATGAAAAGCGGGCGCGCCCCAACACTGTTCTGGCCTATCGCAACGATGTCGCGACCGCCCTGGCATTTCTGGGCGAGCATCTGGGGCAGGAGCCCGATCTCTCCGCCTTTGCTTCCTTGCGCACGAGCGATTTCAGGGCATGGCTGGCCTATGACACGAACCGGGCCGAGAGCGGAAAAGGCACGCCTGATGGTCGCGCCCGCTCGCGCGCCAGACGGGTCTCGGCATTACGGTCATTCTATCACTATCTCCATATCAGGCACGGAATCAGCGCCAGCGCCCTGCGCCAGCTCAAGGCGCCAAAGACACGCAAGCGTCTGCCGCGCCCGCTCTCACGCGACATGGCGCGCAGTGCAGCCTCCGATATTGCAGCCCTTGAGCAGCACCCGCTTTGCGCCGTGCGTGACGAGGCCCTGTTCACTCTGCTTTATGGCGCGGGCCTGCGTATTGGCGAAGCCCTGTCGCTCAATCTGCGTGACTGCGACCGCGCTGCAGAGTCCGGATTGCGCGTTACCGGCAAGGGCGGCAGGGAGCGACTTGTGCCGCTTCTGCCAAATGTCCTCAAGGCACTGGCCCGGTGGCGCAGCCAGCACCCCTCCCCGGCCCCGGAGGCGCCGCTCTTCGTGGGGTTACGCGGCAAGCGTCTGCAACCCGCCGTGGCGCGCCGTGTCATGCAGGTTTGGCGCGAGCAGAGCGGTCTGGATAACAGCGCCACCCCTCATGCTCTGCGTCACTCCTTCGCCACCCATCTGCTGGAGGGCGGTGCGGATCTGCGCGCCATCCAGGAACTCCTGGGTCACGCCAGCCTTTCTACGACGCAGGCCTATACGCTGGCCGATGAACGCCACCTCCTTGCCGTCTGGCAGGCCCATCCACGCGCAAGGAAATAACAATAATGCTGCGCCCTCTTGCCTTTCTCCTCGCCATCATGCTGGCGGGCTCAGGCCTGTCGCGCGCCCATGCTGACCCCTGCAAGCCCGAACGTATTGCCGACATTCCGCTCCATAATGACGGGCTGTTCCTGAACGCCCCTGTTGTGCTCGATGGACGTCAGGCGCGATTCATTGTCGATACGGGCTCTGAAGGCAGCCTGATCACGCCAGAGGCCGCCTCGGCACTCAAGCTCGCAGCCGATCCGGCACATCTGACCGTCATACAGGGGCCAAACGGGCGTGGTCAGCTCGCCCCGAACATGATGATACGCGCTCTGTCCATCGGGCTGCTCCCTCTTGGCTCGCGCTCGATACCCCTCGGCGCCCTGCCGGGGCTTCCGGTCCTGTCACCCCCGATTGCCGGTCTTATGGGCGTCGATCTGCTGCGTGGAATGGATGTCGAGTTCAATGTACCGCAAAAACGCCTTACGCTATGGCGTTCACCCTCACGCGACGCACGCTGCCCCATCGCGCCTTCATGGCCTGTCGGTTACACGACCTTGCGGGCCAGGCGCGAAGGGGCCCGTCTGGCGCTGTCCTTCACGCTGGACGGTCATGAGGGGCTTGCCTTGCTCGATAGCGGCGCGCGCTCTCACATACTCTCACGCCGCTTTGCCAACGCCATGGGCATCAGTGACGATATCCTGCGCCGGGATCAGGGCGGCGTGACAAGCGGCGTGGATCTCAATGCACGCTGGTATCACTGGCATCATTTTCACGAACTGCATTTGCAGGAAGAAAAGCCCGGTACCGGCAATCCAGTGTGGAAAGACCCGGTACTGACCGTGTCCGACATGCGAGACAATGCCGACATGCTGCTCGGGGCCGACTGGTTTGCCCAGCATGATATCTGGATCTCGTTCAGCGCCGGACAGGTCTGGGTACGTTAACCCGGTGCACATCGGGACATATCGAAAGTCGGGGAGTGTTCCGTGGTGGAGCTGAGGGGAATCGAACCCCTGACCTCCTCATTGCGAACGAGGCGCTCTCCCATCTGAGCTACAGCCCCACGGAACGCGTCGGAAGCTACACGGTCCTGTCCCAAAGTCAAGATTCGCCTGCTTTATGGTCGCTCCCGCCACCGGCCAGAGCGCTTGCGCAGCTCACATGTTGTCTCATGGCCCTGCCAAACGCTAAGCTAGGCATTCCATCGTTTTTCAAAGAGACCGGATTTGCTGATCATCACCGTTTACAACATCATCATGATGCTGATTCAGCTCTTCACATGGGCGCTGCTGCTATACTGCGTGATGAGCATGCTGGTGGGTTTCCGGATTCTCGATCCAGGCAACCGCTTCGTTTACAATGTCGTGATTTTCCTTGGTCGCATTGTCGAGCCAGTGCTGAACCCCGTGCGCTCGATCCTGCCGCAATTCGGAGCCCTTGATCTGAGCCCGCTCGCCGTCCTGCTGGGGCTTCAGTATCTTGTCGTGCCAATGCTCAACCGACTGGTTTTTGCCTCACTGCATGGCAGTTTCTAAAGGCGCACGATTTGCGCTTTACCGCTTGTTCGCAAGCATTCTGACCGCCGGGCTGCCATCTGTACCGATCCCGCTCAGGGGCTTTCGGCCCTGACCCGGGTCGGTTATGGCAATCCGGCCCAACTCCGACCTAGTCCGCAACGTCACTGAGTTCCTGCCAGCCCAGCCTGGCTGACAACAATGACGCGGTCTGACGCACCTGAGGGGCCAGCGCCTTCATGCGCAGGAGAGGCATGTCGCCTGCGCCACCCGTGACACTGACCGACGCCACGATACAACCCGAAGCATCACGCACAGGCGAGGCAACACAATGGATCCCAATCTCGTCATCTTCCAGATCGAACACGCAATCGGTTGATCTGTAAAAGCGCATGCGATTGATCCAGCTCTGTAGTCCGGCGGGCATATGGCGATAGCTGGTGCGGTACAGGCGCGCCCATTCGCTTTCAGACTCATCCAGTATCAGCGCGCGGCCTGTTCCGGTGCGGGCCAGAGGAAGATGCTGTCCGATACTACTGCGCACGGCAAGCGGGTTGAGCCCCTCCAGGCGCAGCAGATAGATCACGGCATTGTCTGCCCGCACACCGAGATGGACCATCCGACCTGTCGTCTCGCTGAGGTTGTGCAGCAGCGGAGTAGCCAGATTCAGAAGCGGCGTAGCAGCCTGCGCCTGACTGGTGAGCGATGTGAGCTTTTCGCCGAGACCGTAACGTCCCATGGATTTCAGCCGTAGCCAGCCCTGTTGTAACAGAGCTGCGGTGAGACGCTGTGTGGTGCTGCGTGTGCATCCGATTTCCAGCGCCAGCTCGGAAAGCGTATCGACGCCGGCCCTGACGGCCAGGATGATTGACAGGCCACGCCCCAGCGTTTGGGTACCCTGGGGCCAGTCTTTATCCGAATATGCCACATGCCGCTCCATGTTCTCTGAACGGTGCCTTGGACTTGGAAGGGCTTCTCGTTCGTTTTTGAGTTTTTCATTGCTCCACAAGGGAGGCACAAGAGCATCTCATAGCGTTATTCACATACGAATAAACATATATCTTTATTTTCTAGTCAAATCTATGTAATCAAGACATGTGCAGTTCTGATTTTATATAAAATCAGTGTGTATAGTCAGGAAATTTTATCTGGTAAATCGTTGGCCAATATTTTCCCGTGACGAATAATCTGTTATTTTCATGATCATAGGCTATGCCATTCGGGACAGCATCCGGATCATCGAGCCCAATCTCTTCTTCCAAGTTTGTCAGATCAACCCATGACTTCACTTGACCTGTTACGGGATCGATTCTGGCTATTTCAGGCGTCATCCATATATTGGCCCATATTTCTCCATGAATATATTCAAGCTCGTTCAATCTTTTTACTGGAATACCGTCAGCCGTTACGCAGATCTTGCTGATGACATGTAATGATACAGGGTCAAGACGCTTGAGACAGGGCGTTCCGTCGGAGAGAATCAGGGTCTTGTCATCATGTGTCAGGCCCCAGCCCTCCCCGGCATAATGAAATCGCCCCTTCAGCGTCAGTGAAGGGAAATTCCAGACGTAACCATTGCCGCTGCGCCATGTGACACTGATCAACCGGTCCTTCCAGTCAACGATCCCCTCACCAAAATGCCCGTCCGGCACATTGGTCTGTGTCAGGGTTTTGCCCGACTGCAAGTCAGCCCGCCGTATGACCGAATGTCCCGAAAGCCCCGTACTCTCGAACAGCGCACCGTCGCGATAGAACAGACCCTCTGTGAAGGCTGACGGATCATGGGGGAAACGGGCGATAATCTGCGCAGGTTCAACAGGCACATTCGCAAGCCCCGGTGTGGTCACAAGACATGCTGTTATCGCGAGACCGGAAAACGAGGCAATACGGGCAAATGACAGGTGCATGTAGAGAGGGCTTTTCTAGAGCGATTTTACCTGCACGCTATACGCCCACCCCTCATTTTCCTACAATCACCCTCGCTCGATCGGCAGTGCAGCGGGATTGGCCTGCCTGACCAGAGAGATGTCGTAAGGTCCTCGTTTAGGTCGGGCGGCCGTTGATTGCCATGAATGCCTTACCAATACGTTGTGCCACCGCATGGATCTGCTCGGCGCTGCAGTCAATCGGCAGTTCGAAACGCTTGCGCTGGACAAGGCGTGTCTGACACAGCGCCATGAACTGCTCGGCTGCAAAAAGCGGGTCATCCGTCACGATATCCCCCCTCTCGATCCAGTGTTCGATCCATTCCGTCATGGTCTTGAGCGTGCGTCCGAAGCCGTGACGCCAGAATGTATCGGCCAGAACCGGAAAATGCGGCGCTTCGGACACAATGATACGATAGAGACGCAACGGTCCGGGTTGCAGAAGCACGGTGATGAAACGCTCGGCCAGCTTGGTGGCTGATTCTTCACACGTCATGGCCGTCAGGTGACTCTGACAAATGGCGGGCGCGAGTTTACCCCGGCTCAGATCCTCAATGACAGCGCCAAACAGCGCTGCCTTGTTCTCGAAATGATTGTAGAGCGTCCCTTTTGATACACCCGCGCGACAGGCGATCTGGGACATCGATGCCCCCTCATAGCCGGATTCGAGAAAGATCGCCTCGGCCCCATCGAGAATCTGGCGACGCTTGGCATTGCAGGCCGCGCTGTCCCGGGCAGGGTCTTCGTTGTCGGGCGAGGCGATAGTGTCGTTCTTGTTCAACCGGTCCATCCGTGTGAGATGTTGGCCTGATGCCGGACGAATAACGCACCAGATGTGGGGGTAGCCCGGCGGCAGACCCACAGAACTGACCGAACGGGTCGATCAGCGCAAGCCAAAACTGCCCGATGCGCGCCAATCCTTCAGAACTGCAACGAGAATGACTTCAATGTGTCCATGAAAGGTCTAGGCATTGCGCCTGCGGATCGCGATAAATTGGTTGAGACGACCCGTTATCAGAGACATGAGATCCTTATGACCCCTACAAACCCGAATGCGTCGCGCCCCAGCCGAGCCCTGCCCCCGGGAGTTGTCACAGGTGATGACTATCTCACCCTGATTGAGGCCTGCAAGGAGGGCGGATACGCCCTTCCCGCCGTCAACGTCGTGGGCACCGACAGCGTCAATGCCGTGCTCGAAGCCGCAGCGAAAAACAATTCCGATGTCATCGTTCAGTGCTCCAATGGCGGTGCACGTTTCTACGCCGGCGAGGGTCTGGCTGATCAGCACAGGGCCCGCGTGCTGGGCGCTGCCTCGATGGCCCGCCACGTCCATCTGCTGGCCAAGGAATACGGCATCTGCGTGATCCTTCACACAGACCACGCCGATCGCAAGCTCATCCCCTGGGTGGAAGGTCTGCTCGATCTGAGTGAGGCTGAGGTTGCCGCCGGACGCCCGCCTCTTTTCTCCTCGCATATGATCGACCTCTCCGCAGAGCCGCTTGAGGACAACCTGGCCGAATGTGCGCGCCTTCTGCCCCGCATGGCCAAGCTCGGGATCAGCCTGGAAATCGAACTGGGTGTCACGGGTGGTGAAGAAGACGGTGTGGGCCATGATCTCGAAGATCATGAGGACAATGCCCATCTCTATACGCAGCCCGAGGACGTCCTGACCGCCTGGAACCGTCTCTCGCCGCTCGGTCACGTCACGGTGGCGGCGTCCTTCGGCAATGTGCATGGTGTCTACAAGCCCGGCAACGTGCAGCTTCGGCCCGAGATCCTGCTCCATTCACAGGAGCACGTCGCTGAAAAAACCGGCCTTGGCCCCAAGCCGCTCGCGCTCGTCTTTCATGGCGGATCGGGTTCGGAAAAGGACAAGATCACGGCTGCCGTGTCCTATGGTGTGTTCAAGATGAACATCGACACCGATGTGCAGTTTGCGTTTGCCAATGGCATTGGCCAATACGTGCTCGATCACTCCAAGGCCTTCCTGCACCAGATCGACCCCGAGACCGACGCCCCCTACAAGAAGTTCTACGACCCGCGCAAATGGCTGCGCGTTGGTGAAAAGAGCATCGTCGACCGTCTGGAGGAGGCATTTGCCGATCTCGGGTCGAAAGGCAGATCCATCGCTACCAGGGACTGAAGGACGTGACCTGCGAGATCGTCAGGGCGTTCAGCGTCGTGCCAAGCCAGACCGCGTTGTTCGAATCCACTTACGGGCCGGAAGGCCCGTGGGTACGGCTCTACCGCAATGTCCGCGACTATCTCGGCACGCGCCTCATTGCCGATCTCGACAAGCCAGGCGACTATATCGCTATTGATGAATGGACGTCGCACAGGGCCTATCTGGATTTCCAGAAAGACCATCCCGATGCCTTTGCAGCCCTCAATGAGGCCTGCTCGCCCCTGATTCAGGACTGGCATTTCATCGGGGCATTTCAGGTCGTGACAACGGCCTGAAGCCATCTCCCGACTTACAGGGCAGACAACCGCCCTGCGTCTTGTCGCTGCGACACGGCCTTGGCCGGGTCAAGTAACACTATGAAGAAAATCGGATGAATCGGACAGAAAGTCCTTGCATCCGGGGGGCATGACCTTTAATCGGGCGGCCTTGGCCCAAGGGGGCATGTTGCCCAACAGGCTGTCTACTGGTTTAGAGGTACGTGATGAACGCACTTGCTCAACTGGGGATGGTATCGGGACTCCCGAGAGATAACCAGACTGTCACATCGAACACATCTCATGAAGAGGTGTGCAAGGATTACTTCATTGAGCGTGATGGTGAACGCTTCGCCGGTCATCACCTGCTGATCGATTTCTGGGACGCCACGAATCTGGACGATCCCGCAGCGATCGACGCCACGCTTTGCGAGGCAGCGGTTACCGCAGGGGCAACAATCCTGCACAGCCACTTCCATCACTTCACGCCCAATGGCGGCGTGTCGGGCGTGATCGTGCTGGCCGAAAGCCACATCTCGATCCACACATGGCCCGAGCGCAATTTTGCCGCCGTTGACGTGTTCATGTGCGGCGCCTGCGACCCGAATCTGACGATTCCGGTCATGCAGCGTCTTTTCCAGGCCGGTCGCGTCGTCTCTGACGAAGTGCGTCGTGGTCGTGAAAAGATCTCGCCTGCAGGCTGAGCGCGTTACGCTGCGCTCAAAAGCAGACAAGGCCGGGCCCGTTGCCCGGCCTTTTTTTTGATAAAATTGGGAGAGACCGCCTCATGTCTGAATCCTGGATCAACGAAACCCTCTACCCCGACTGGGGCCAGCGTTTTCGCGTCACGCGCGAGCTCGCACGCGTCAAGAGCGACTTTCAGGACATCGTCGTCTTTGAAAGCGACTTCCACGGCCGCGTGCTCGTTCTCGATGGCGTCATCCAGATCACCGAGCGCGATGAATTCGTCTATCAGGAAATGCTCACGCATGTCCCGCTTCTGACCCACCCCGATGCCAAGCGCGTGCTGATCATCGGCGCAGGCGATGGTGGCGTGCTCCGGCGCGTGCTTCAGCACAAGACCGTTGAAAAGGCCGTCATGGTCGAGATCGACGGGGCGGTTATCGAGCTTTCCAAGCAGCATCTCCCCAATATCGCTGGCGACGCCTGGAATGACCCGCGCGCCGATGTCATCGTCGGCGATGGTATCGACTATGTCGCCAAGGCAGCGGACGGCTCGTTCGATGTCATCATCGTCGACTCGACCGATCCGATCGGCGTGGGCGAAGTGCTCTTCACCGATGCCTTCTACAAGGATTGCGCCCGCATCCTCTCCGCTCAGGGTCTGATCGTGAACCAGTGCGGCGTACCGTTCATGCAGGCGGATGAACTGCGTGAAACCAGCCTGCGCCGTGCCAGCTTCTTCCCGCATGTCTCGGCCTATGTTGCCGCCGTGCCGACTTATGTCGGTGGTTTCATGACGCTTGGCGTTGCTGCCAAGGGCGTGAACCCGACAAAGCAGACCGTCGAAGACGTGCGTACCCGCGCAGAGGCCGCAGGTATTCTGGGCACGACACGTTACTGGACCCCGGAAATCCATGTCGGCAGCTTCAACCTGCCGCCCTATATCGCTGAGAACCTGCCCAAGCAGGAAGGCTGATCAGCGTCCCCGGACAGACATCTGTATGTCCGGGGTATGCAGAGCTCTGCCCTGCACCCGCGGAGGGAATTTTCCCTTCGAGCCCCGCTTCGGCTCTTAACCAGATTTGCGAAGGACGACTGTCCTTCGGCGGGGCATGGGGCAGCGCCTCCTGTCAGGACGGCTCTGACTGGGCTCTAGTAGCCCGAACCGCTCAGCAGACGAATGACGATAGCCTGCCATTCTTCCATCAGATCACCATGGCCCATCGCGTGACCGGCGCGCCGGTACCAGTAGCGGGCATTGTCAGTGTCATCTTCGACGCGATGAAGCCAGCCATGAACCCAGTTACATTCCGGGTCACGCTCATTGGCCTGCACGATCTCATGGGCGGCCGCCCAGTCCTCCCGTTTGGCCCACCACAGCGCAAGCAGCGCGGGTGACACAGGATCGGGCGGAATACCGTCTTGCAGGCTTTCCTTGAATACGGACAGGGTCATGCTCATCGGACAACCTCCCAGTCATACCGGACTCCGGTCATATTCTCGGAAGCCTGCCAGAGCTTGGACGCAAGGGGAAGCCCCGTGGCTCTGGGCGGGATAACGGCAGGCCCCGGTGGCCCGCGTCGTTCCCCACGACCGAGCGGCCCGTAATAGCCCCCATCACGCGCCTTGGGAGACAGGGCCGCATGGAGAATGGGCTCGGCGCCCGCAGTGACATCCTGCCCAAGCAGGCGGAACAGGGCGTTGCCGGCACGATCCTGCCCATAAGCCAGCAGGCGTGAAATGGGCGTCTGCGCCGCACTCAGCGCGGCGCTGTTGGAAATGATGGAGCTGGTGGACCAGCCAGGATGAGCGGTGCGAACATGCAAAGGCGCCCCCGCCTCGTGAGCACGCCGGTTGAGCTCAAGGCTGAACATCAGATTGGCCAGCTTGCTCTGGCTGTACCGGTCGAAGCGGCGATAACGCCCAGCGGCGTTCAGATCATCGAGTGGAATATCGCCCCGCCATGCAGCGAGAGACGCCACCGTGACAATATGGGCCTGACCGGCAATGAGCGAAGGCAGAAGCCGGCCGGTCAGCGCAAAGTGCCCAAGATGGTTGGTGCCGAACTGGAGTTCGAATCCGTCCTGTGTAGCGCGTCGTTGCGCAGGTGCCATGACACCGGCATTGTTGATGAGCACATGCACAGGCTGGTCGGCCATACGCTCGACAAAGCGTGCAATGGATGCCAGGGAGGCAAGGTCGAGCCCCTCAAACCGCAGGATGGCACCGGGAAGAGCCGCCTGGATCGTCGCCAGGGCCGCTCGTCCCTTTTCAGCATTGCGCCCTGTCACGATCACGTCGGCACCAGTGCGGGCCAGGCCAAGCGCCGTCGCAAGGCCAAGTCCGCCTGTTGCACCTGTGACAATTACCGTTTTGCCCCGGCAGGAGGGATAAGCGTCTCTCATGCCCTGGCCTTTCCCGCGTGTTCTTCGGCCTCGGCCTCCTTTAGGGCCTCATCGGTCAGACGCTTTTCATTTTTCTTGAGGAAATACAGACAGACGCCGAGAAAAATCACGACGAGTGCGCCGATACCAATGGCCAGCGGACCTGAAAGACTGAAGATTTCCTTACCGAGGAAATAGGTTGCGACAGCGTAACCACCAGCCCACACAACACCGCCAAGCGCGTTGTGCCAGAGAAAGGAGCGCCAGGGCATATGGTTCGCCCCGGCAAGCAGGGCCACGAATACGCGCAGGATCGCAACGAACCGTCCGACGAAAACAACGGTTCCGCCATGACGCTTGAACAGATAGCGACCCAGCATCAGGCGCTCATGGGTCAGGCCAACCTTGCCGCCATGCTTTTGCAGAAGCTTGAACCCGATTGAACGCCCGATCAGATAGCCAAGATTATCGCCCATGATGGCACCCGTCACGGCAGCAACGACGACCCATCGGATTTCAATATGATGCGTGGTCGCGGCATAGAGGGCCGCCCCGATAATCAGGCTCTCGGCGGGTAAAGGCAGCCCCATGCTCTCGAGCATGACGACGACGCCGACGATGCCGTAGCCATATTCCTTGAGCAGATGTTCTAGATAATGCAGCAGGGCTCTGATCCTTGCAGGCGTAGCGATAAAGAGGTCAGACTTGATGCCTGAAAGCCGCTCCCAGGAAAACTCGTCAGATGGTTTCTCCCGGATTATCCTGAATTCCATGACGAATCCATCTTCGATCCCTCCCGGTTCCTGGCCTTCCTGGGTGTCATCCGACCTCGTTGCAGGGCGTAGCGTGTCCCTTTCCGAGCTTCAGGCACGAGGAGACAGGTTATACTGGCTCGAAGGCAGACCGCAGGAAGGGGGGCGCACGGCCCTCGTCAGCCTCAAACGCGGCGAAACGCCACGGGATTTGCTCCCCATCGATTACCAGATCGGCACAAATGTCCATGAATATGGTGGCGGCGCCTATGGGGTGTCTGCATGCCAGAAAGTCGTTTTCAGCGATCGCAGGACCGGGGCTGTCTCGCTCTATCATCCTGATGGCAGCATCACCCCCATGGCCTGCACAGCGGGCTGCGCCTATGCGGATTTCAGTTTCGATGCCACTGGCAGCGGCGTTTTCGGCGTCAGGGAAGATCATCGCGGGGAAGGCGAACCCCGCGCCGCCATTGTCTGGCTCGACAGGCAGGACGAAATCGTTCTGGTCGAAGGTGATGATTTCTACGCCGCACCGCGCCCCGCACCCGGCAACGGGCATCTGGTATGGATAAGCTGGTCGCACCCCGATATGCCGTGGGATGCCACGAGACTCCTCATCGCACCGCTATCATGGCAGGCACGGCGCCCGCATATTGGCGCAACAAGCATACTCGCAGGCGATGGTACACGATGCAGCTCTGTCGATCCTGTCTGGGAAAGCGCTGACACACTTCTGGTCAGTCTGGACGCGCAGGGTAGCTGGCGGCCTTGCCGTTTTTTCATCCCGAATGAGACAGACACACCGGTCGGCCCCGACTATCTGCCAGATCCGGGAGGCGAGACAGGCTTTCCGCACTGGGTTTTCGGTCAGCGCAGTCTGTCGCCCATCGGGCAGGGGCGTGTCATGGCCCAAATCATTACAGAGGGTCTGAGCCGTACCGCCCTGTTTGAAAATGGAATGTGGACGACATGGCCGCATATCGATGCGGCTCAGGTACCCGTCTGGTTCGGTGACGAGCCTGCCTGGATCGAGACTGCCCCCGATGCTCCCCCCGCCATCGTCATTGGCCACCCGCAACGGATCATAAGACGCGCTTTCGATTTTCCATCAGGCATCGATGCGCGGGATTGTGCGATAGCCCGACCGATCACTTTCCCTGTCGGCCATGACGCTTCCGGCGGGGACAACATCCTGTCTCACGCACTTTTCTATGCCCCAGCGAACCGGCATCACAGTCTTGCTGACAACGAAAGGCCGCCTCTGGTGGTCATGGCGCATGGTGGCCCCACAGGACGGGCCAGCACAGCGTTTTCCTTCAAGGTGCAGTGGTGGACCAGTCGCGGCTTTGCCGTGCTCGATGTCAATTACCGGGGATCGACCGGGTTCGGGCGCACCTACCGCGAAGCCCTTGAGGGGCAGTGGGGTGTCGTCGATGTGCAGGATTGCATAGCCGCCGTGCGCCATGTCGTCGCACAGGGGCTGGTCGATCCCGCACGCTGCGTCATACGGGGCAGCAGTGCCGGGGGGCTCACCGTTCTCATGGCGCTGGCGATGTCCGATGTCTTTGCTGCGGGTTGTTCGCTTTACGGTGTGACCGATCTGCGCGCCCTGGCAGAGGAGACGCATAAATTCGAGTCCCGCTATCTCGATCGGCTGATTGGCCCCTACCCCGAGCAGGCCGCTCTCTATCTGCAACGCTCACCGATCAGCCATGTCGAGACGATCAGATCGCCCACACTGTTTCTGCACGGAGACCAGGACAAGGTCGTGCCTCTGGCACAGGCCCAGGCCATGCATGATGCGCTTGTGGCGCGGGGGCGGCAGTCCGCCCTGCACATCTACCCCGGTGAGGGTCACGGTTTTCGTCAGCAACAAACCCTGCAGGACAGCTTCAAGCGCGAGCTGGCCTTCTACCAGCAGGTCTTTGCATCATCGCAACACGCCTGACGGGAACGAATACGGCCCGGTCGAGGCGCATCACAGAACGCGCCTCGATCCTGAAAACGATCAGGGTGTTGCGGAGGACGGGGCCCCCATCGCGCTGACAGGCGCAGAAAGGGCCGTATTCAGGACATCTGCAAGCCTCACCCCCGCCTGCTGCAGGCGCGTCTCGATCACCGGAAAAGCAATATCCGTGTAAGCCGCGCCGAGATCCTTCCTGTTGCCGCCGGGCAGGGCGCCATAGGCTATGGAACGGGCCAGACCGTGGCTTTCATCGGTCCACTGCACAACAGCCTTGTGCATGGTGTCGGGAGAAAGCGCGCCGGACCAGAATGCGGCCTGACCAGGGGTGATCTGGCTGTTCAGCCGGTCGGCCTCCTCACGGGCTTTGGCAAAGTCGATCGTGTAATGCGGCCCCACGACCAGATGCCGCTCATGGTCCATAATCCCCTCATCCCACAATGAATGAAGGTTCTCATGGCCGTTCCGGTCCTGACCGAAATAAGAGACCTTTACCATGTTGCCGCCCTTGTCATGGTCTCGCTCGGCAGCATGAAGGGGCTGATGCAGATCGCCCACCAGATGCACCACCCATTTCAGGGCAGCAAGACGTGCTGCGGGCGTCGCCTTCGGGTCTGCCAGCACGTGTTCCATCTCAGGCAGTTTTTCGGTGACGCAGATATCGTTGCCGCAATCGCGCGCCTTGTCATAAGTCGCAAAGGCAGCATCGGTATCGACATAGTGCCACGGTAGCGTCTGTGGCAGGCCGCCTTTTTCCGGCGGTACATGCCCGATCGTATCGGGCCATGAGGCCACCTGATCGAGGCTCTGGTGATGCTCGAGTGCAAGAAGCTGCGTTACGGCACTGGCAGCCTGCGGCGTAAGGCGGCTCTGTGCGATATCAGCGACGATGGCATGCCCATAGGGACCCCAGGCCTGGGCAGGTTTTGAGGCAAGGGTCAGCGCGGCAACGGAAAGCAGTGCCGGGAGGGCGAAAAGCGAGCGACGTGTCATGAGGCCTCGGAAACGAAAGCAGCAGGAAGTGCGACTACCGTTTCACTCCCGGACCGAGGATGCAAGGGATGTTATGATGACACCCTCGTCTCTCGCCCCTTGCTGACAGCGCGGGTGACGGACCACCCGGAAAGCCCTCGTTTGGCCGCCCGGACGATCAGGCGCCCAGTCGAACCGACCAGCCAGCCGACCAGCTTTCTCCGGGCTGAAGATGCAGCAATCCCGGTTTTTCCTCGAAAGCCCCGTCGAAATCGGCCGGGCTGGAATATCCCATCCAGGGTTCGAGGCAGAGGAAATCGGAGCCCGGCTTCATCCAGATGCCGAGCTGCTCGAAACCATGCCAAGAGAAAACCAGCGCCTCGCCCGTACGGGCATGGAAACGCAGCTTGCGGCTGACCGGATGCAGGAAGATCAGCGCGTCATGGTCGAACAGGCGGTCATCGAGCTTCAGAATTCCATCCTTGACCGGGTTGGTCCGCGCCCCCGGGGCAATCAGCCCTTCCTCAAGAACAGCGAGAGGCTCTGGCTCGGGAGCCTCGAATTCGAGCACATGGTCTGTCTTGTCTGTTCCCGGCACCAGCGGCCAGATAAAGGCCGGATGAGCCCCGAGCGACGCATGGAGAAGGCTCCGGCTGTCCGGATTGCCCAGCGTATAGGCAAGGTGCAGGCCATCTTCATCGAGCGTGTATTGCAGCGTGAGCCGGAAGGCGAAAGGAAAGATCGCCCGGCTTGTCGGATCATCCTCAAGCACCAGCGTGCAACCCGTCTCATGGCGTTCGACCCAGCGAAAGACGCGATCACGGGCAAAACCATGCTGCGTAAGGGTATAGTCGAGACCATCGATCAGGGCATGATTGTCGCGCAGACGCCCTACGATCGGGAACAGGACGGGAGAATGGCGTGGCCAGGCACCCCCGGTCCAGATGAGCTCGCGCCCCGTTTCGTCACAAAGTGAACAAAGCTCGGCACCCTGGGCAGCAACGCGCGCCTTGAATCGCCCATTGCTGAAGACATGGCTGTCGGACATCACTCATCGCGCTCCTGTTTCCGGCCTGCGGCAGCGATCACCCGGCAAGAGGCAATCTGGGTAAAGGTCCAACGACCTTCCCCAAAAACCATCGCAGATCAAGAGACTGTTTCGTGAGGGAGTGGTAATCTGACAGCCCGTTCGAGCCCGGCAAGACGTTGCCTGACCTCATCGAGCAACGCGTGTTCCCCTGCTTCGATGGGCGCGCATGCTGCGCGCAAACGGGTTTCAAGCCGCGCCCGCATGGCGAGGAGAATATCAGACGTCGCCTCCTTGACCGCCTTACGCCACCACATGAGGGCTGCTGCATCAGCGCCCCGATCGCTGAGCAGGGTCGCGTAATTATGCTGCCCCCGGTAATCGCCAGCCTCAGCCGAGCGTTGATACCATATCTCGGCCTGCGCCTTGTCCTGTGTTACCTCCCACCCCTCTTCAAGAAAACGAGCATAGAGATTCATGGATTTGGCATGTCCGGCCTCAGCGCCGGCTCTGAAAAGCGAGAGAGCCCGCGCCAGATCCCGCGCCACCCCCATACCGCGCATGGTCAGGATTGCCAGGTTGTAGCATCCCCAGGCATCGCCTTTGAGAGCCGCCTGCTCAAAACAGGCAGCAGCGCGTGTCAGATCTTGCGTGCACCCCCAGCCGAACTGGTAACATCGCCCGAGCATGTTCAGACCGGGGCCAAACCCGGTCAGGGCTGCCCCCTCGAACCATCTGAAGGCAAGGTCGGGCCGCGGGGGCATATAAACGCTATCGCGCAATATCTGTCCCCATTGCACCTGCTCAAGCACATGACCCGCGCTGGCTCTCTCGCGGATTGTCTTGATAGCCTCGGGCAGGCGGGCATATCGCGATGCAGGCTCGCAGCTTCTGAGCGCCGCAATACACCTTTTATGCATCATGCCCTGTATCCACCGGATACACAGCACGCGTTGCGCCATCCGTCGATAAATGGGCAGGATCAGATGCGGCATTTTGAGATTACTGTGGCGTATGCTCAACATTTTGCAAAAAGTTACATACATTTCGCAACAAATCAATTGAGATTAAGTCGCGGTATCACTATTGAGTTGCGAAACTCTCGCAACTCAATGGAGCGTCGTATACGATGCGGTCCCTTTCGCGCAAATCGCTGTCTCTTTTACCGATGCTGACCGGGATCATTCTCGGAACGACCCAAACTCATGCCGCAGATGACAGCGCGGCGGACCGCCAGAACAAAAAACCGCAGCGCCAACGCAAGGCTGACAAACGCAAGGCGGAGCAGAAACCGGACGAGCAGATCACGGTGCTGGGCAATGGGTTCAACACACTCAAGGACCCGATCGGTCTGTCACGCATGCCGCAGGACGCGCTGCACACACCGCAGCAGATCAATATCGTGCCACAGATGCTGATGAAGCAGCAGAACGTGAAATCGGTCGATGAGGCCTTGCGCAACGTTCCGGGTGTGACCTCTTCGATTGGCGAGGGTGCAGGGGGCATGAACGGCGATCAGTTCCTGATCCGTGGTTTTCAGGCGCAAAACGATATCTATCAGGACGGTTTGCGCGATTTTGGCGTCTATAGCCGCGATGCGTTCAATCTGGAGACAATCTCCGTCATCAAAGGTCCCTCATCCGAAGTGTTCGGTAATGGAACGACGGGTGGCGCCATCAACATGGTCACCAAGACCCCGACCCTGACCGATCATTATGGCGCAGAGTTCAATGGTGGTTCGGGGTCGTATTATCGTGGCGTTCTGGACGTAAACAAGAAGCTCGATGACCACACCGCGCTGCGCATTACCGGCATGGGCAATGAAAACAATATTGTCGGGCGCGATTTCATCTATTCCCATCGATGGGGCATTGCCCCCTCCATTGCATTCGGTCTGGGCCGCAAGGCAACGCTGGTCCTGCAATACATGCATCAGCAGGAGAATTCGGTACCCGATTTCGGCGTGCCCGTCGTCACACCGCCCGGCGCGAAGGTCGGTGGTCCGATCACCGAATACGGTATCCGCCGCACCAATTTCTATGGCACCGACAGTGACCAGAATGCCACCAACGACAATATGGAGACGGCGCGTTTCTCCTACAAACTCAATGACCATATCAAGTTCTTCGATGACCTGCGCGGTGGGCAGTTCTATCGCACGTTTGCCGCATCCAAGGCGACCTGCGACACGACCTGCGTCAATAATTACTTCCTCGGCCATCCGGCTTCGGCGCTCGTTGCGCGCTCTGGCCCCAGCGGGGCTGGTAATGGCAAGGGACCGGGCACATACATGGCCCCCCTGCCGTATCAGCAGACAAGCTGGTCGGTTCAGAATGTCGGCTCGATGGTCGCCGATTTCCGCACGGGCTTCCTGAAGCATCAGATCGTGACCGGGTTTGACATCGAGCGCGTCAATGACGTGCGCTCGCAATCGACCTATCTCAAGGCCAAACCCTATGCGTCCCTGGTCAACCCGAACCCCTATGTCGGCAATCTGCTCATGGTCCCGGGCGATCTGAACCCCGCCGGTCTGGTCAGCCTCGGCGCGCTGGGAGCCAAATCACATTCCAACGGCTATGGGTTTGATACAGGTCTCTTCTTCTATGATCAGATCTGGCTGACCAACTGGCTGTCAGTAAAGGGCGGCTTCCGCTGGGATCGGTGGCAGACAAGCTATAATCTGACCGGCGGCAATGTCGCGACCAACCCGGACATTCATTATCATCAGGTCAGCAGCGTCTTTAACCCCAATGTCAGTCTTGTCGGCACACCGGACGAGCACCAGACCTACTATTTCACATGGGCGACATCGACCACGCCAAGCGGCATGTATGTCACCAATGGCTCCGTACCCATTCGCCCCGGCACAAATTCCTTCGCCAGCCCGGAAAAGGCCACGCTCTACGAAATCGGGGCGAAATACAGCGCCTTCCATGACCGCATGGGCTTTACCGCATCACTTTTCCGCCTGGAGAAGAACAACGCCATCAATGCGGACCCGGTAACGGGTGAGGTGCTTGGCTCAAGCGACAAGCAACGCAATCAGGGCCTTGAACTCTCTGTCAGCGGCATGATCATGCGAGGCTGGAATGTTTCGGCCACCTACGCGCTGTATGACAGCGACACACTCGCCTCTGATACCGCAGCCGCGGTGGGCAAGCAGGTGCAATATGTACCGCACAACCAGGCAACACTCTGGTCTGTCTACGAGGCTTTTCCGAACACGCCTTACAACGTTTCATTCGGTGGCGGGGTAACCTGGCGCCAGCAGGTCTGGCTGAACACGACCAATACACTGCGGGTGCCTGCCAATCTCGATTTTGATGCCGTCATTTCGCATCGCCTCGGCCAGCACTGGAAACTTGCCCTGAATGGTTACAATCTTGCCAATCGGCTCAACTACCAGAGTCTGTTTTCCAACCGTGCCACCCCTTCGGCGGGACGATCCTTCCTCGGGCAGATCAGCATGAGCTACTGACCCGGCCGGGCGTTTCCCCTCGATGCCGGGCAGCCATCGAGGGGCCTATGATCGCCTTGGGCAAAAAGCCGCGCATGATGATGAGGGCTCTGATATGAGGCTGTTCAGCCATAAAGGCGCGAGGGACATGCCTCGCGTGCAGAAACCGACACCAGTTTTTCCTGCTGCCCGATGCTCTCGCAGATCATAACTGAATCGGGATGCGCTACGTAGGGTCCGGCGGCATCAACCCGCAGGGCAAGAAGCGCGATACCGCCAGGACGCCGCTCAGGGAGGGACAAACGGGCATTGCCGTCGGTCCAGCGCCGTCCGCATGTTTCCAAAGGCTTCCAGCCCTCGACATCGCCGTTCGCCAGAACCTCCGGCACTTCAATTGTCCCCCAACTGTCATAGATCCTGATATCACTTACCAGCACACCCAGCGTGCGTCGGTCATCGACATAAGGGCCAATGGTATCACTCGGTCGACTCCTGTTCGAGACGATACGCACGTTCTGTGCCTCTTCCGGCAGGGCAAAGACATATTGTCCACCCTGGCTCCGGTGCTCGGCAATCCATTCACCTGCTTCTGTCACAATATGCAGTTCAGGGTCATGGGTCGTGAGCACATGCTCCGGGGCCTCGAGCCCGAGAGAAAACGCCTCGGCCCTGCGCAAAAGACGCTCGTGAACTGGTTCCACGAAATCGCGCGCTGTGATCAGAGGAGCAGCGGCAGAATCCTGCCATGTGAGTGTACGACCACCCAGCACATGAATCTTGCCTGCCTGTCGAAAACGCCGACGATCGCCGGTATCCAGATAACTCTCGCTCAGGACACCGTCAGACATGATAACCGCATGGTCCTCAGTCTCGATGTGGAAATAGTCATACTCGATGACTGTCTTGTCATAATGGATAGACCTTCCATTCACGAGCATGCGTACGGGAATGAAGGCACCATCCAGCAACAGACAATGCTCGGCGGTAATCAGCAGATCCTTGAAGGGCATGCTCTCACCAAGCGCATCCCTGACCACGCGGACCGGATAGCCCGACAGATCATCCGACTTGCCTGCATCAATCACTGCATGGGTGCGTCCGGCCCAGATCACGCTACGTGGGGTGCAGGTATCGCCCTGATACGCCATGACGTGATCACCGATGCCAATGTCTTCTATCGGCACAGCGCCGCTCTGCGTCTCGATGAGTGTACCCGCCAGAAAACAGGGGGCAGGCTCGGTGGTGGTCAAGCCCCCCCCCGAGACATAAAGCTGACCGCCATTCTGAATCAGGGTTGGATCACTGATTGATGCACCCGAGTAGACTGATACCGTGAAGTTACCATTGGTCGCGGCTCCGATATACGGTGCATCGATACTGGCGCCGCTGTAGACATAGGCATCAGAGTAACCATCTGTGCCAGATCCGCTATTGATATAAGTGTCACTGATCGAGCGAGCGCCCGAATACAGATAGACGACATCTGAGTTCAGCACATTGGCCGAAAGCGTGGCACCATTCATGGCCGAAACATAGCCATTGAGCAGCAGCGTGTTCTGCATGACGCCGCCATTCATGACCGACACGGTCGCCACACTGCCGCTGATCGTGGCCCCAGAGACGACCGCGCCGCTCGATATTGTGAGCGTCGAAATGCCTGACAGGATCACCCGTCCGGTCGCCGAAACAGAACCGCTCACATAATAGGTGATGTTGTTCGACAACACAGCCGACCAGGTGCCCCCCCTGAGCACCGTGGCGCCCTGTGTCGGTGGCACAACGGCGGCGCTTCCACTGCCATAGGCCGTCGCCATCGACAACACACTGCCTGCGCCGGTATCGACATTCGCCACAATGGCCCCGGACGAGAGATAGGCAGAGGCTCCGGAGCCGAGCGTAAGCCCTGAGACCGTGGCACCCGAATAGGCATAGGCAACCAATCCGGATTTCGCCCCATTGGTCATGGTCGCGTCCAGCAGACTGGCACCGGAAGACACATAGACATAGGCGTTCCCGTCTGCCACGGAACCACTATTGAAAAACACATCCCCTATCGAGCTGGCCCCGGCAGACAGGGTGACCTCGTCGGAGTTGAGCGTATTTCCTGTAATGATGCCGCCACTGGCAACACGCAGATAGCCATTGACCTCTGTTGACGAGATCATGGCACCACCATTCAGTACCGACACTGTGGGGATACCACCCGAGAGCAGGGCTCCGGAGACAACCGCTCCCTTGGAGATTGTCAGACTGTTCACATTCGACAACACAACAGCCCCGGTGGCGGAAACGCTGTTGCTCACATACCAGGTGACGCCGTCACGATTGATCGCAGACCAATCACCGCCACTCAGCACAGTTGCCGATGTTGTCGCCACAGTCTTTGCCTCCCAGTGATGGCACCTAAAGAGACATGCAAGGCAACCACATTCTGGGTATTACTCTCTCCGCTCTGCCAAGTGCAATCAGGATTGACATGGTGTGACATGAAACCAGACCGAGTCAGTCATGCTCGGCCATTCTTGATAGGCGTTGCGGCCCGACCTGCGCTATGCAACCGGCAACATCATTTTCAAGGTTTCAGGGACAGTCATCATGTCGCAGCCGCCGGTCTGCATCGCCGCCCTTTATCGCTTCACCCCCTTTGCCGATCCTGCCGCTCTGCGGGCATCGCTGCTTGAGGCCTGCCTGCATCACGGCATAAGGGGGACGCTGCTTCTGGCACGCGAAGGGATAAACGGCACCATTGCAGGCAGTGCCGAGGGCATCGAGTCCATACTGGCCCATATTCGCAGCCTTCCCGGCTGCGATGCGCTGGAGTGGAAACTCTCCTGGGACGACACCATGCCGTTCAACCGCATGAAGGTGCGTCTCAAGCGCGAAATCGTCACAATGGGTCAGCCCGATATCGACCCGCTGGCCGGTGTGGGGCGCTACGTCCCCGCCACCGAGTGGAACGCGCTGATCTCTGATCCCGATACCATCCTCATCGACACGCGAAACGACTATGAAGTGGCAGTAGGCACCTTCAAGGGGGCCATCGATCCCGACATTCAGAGCTTTCGTGAATTTCCCGACTGGTTTCGTGCCCGCCGCGCTGCGCTGGAAGCCGAAGGGCGTAAACCTAAAATCGCCATGTTCTGCACAGGCGGCATACGCTGCGAAAAATCGACGGCCTTCGCCCTCTCCGAAGGGGTTGAGGATGTCTATCACCTCAAGGGCGGCATCCTGAAATATCTGGAAGATGTGCCCGAAGCTGAGAGCCTGTGGGAAGGCGAGTGTTTCGTGTTCGACCAGCGCGTGACCGTGCGCCACGGGCTGGAACCCGGTGCCTATGATCTGTGCCACGCCTGCCGTCGCCCGGTATCGGCACAGGACAAGACATCACCGCTGTTCATTGACGGAATCCAGTGTCCTGCCTGCGCGGCCGAACGTACCGATGAACAGCGCGCACGTTATGCTGCGCGCCAGCATCAGGAAGATCTTGCCCGTGCCCGCGGTACCCATCACATCGGCGGTGACGCCTGAACGGGCAGAACACCGCCTGATGGAGCAACGCCTGACGGAACACGGCCTGAAGGAGATCACCATGATTGACGAGCCATCCGGGTACCACTGGGCCTCCGATCCGTGGTTCACTGACGCCCTCGACCGCTTCATTGAGGAACGCGACAAGGGGCGCACAACCCTCACCCTGGATCTGGAGGCCATCGAGGACAGTATCTTCAACGGTGACGGCGCCGCCTATCGTCTGATGGAAGCGATGGCGAGCGTCATACGTGAGGAGGGCCATGACGGCTGTCGCGGCGCACCACGCGTTCTTCTGGCAACGCTTCAGCGCCTGAGCGAGCTCAAAGGCAAGGAAACACCATAATCAACAAACACTCGGAATAGTGTGTATGGGGCGTCGCCCCACACCCCACCAAAGGACGGTCGTCCTTTGGAAACCTGTCTGCGAGGGTAGGACGCGGGAGTAACGCCGTCTTTCAGAATTGTGAGGCAAGGCTATCAGAGCAAGCGGGCGAGTTTCAGGAACACCCAGGTCAGGATCATGGCGATAAAGCACACGGCTCCGGCTTCGAGCGTGCCATAGGCACCGCTGGCCAGATACATCCCGCCTGTGTTCATGCCAAAGAACCCGGTCACCAGCGTTGCCGGAAACATGAGGATGGTGGCCGCCGTCAGGATATAAAGACGCCTGTTGGTTTCTTCCGCCTGTGACGACCCGAGTTCATCCTGCAACGAGCGGGCACGATCGAGAAGGGCGATCATGTCATCGAGCGCGGCGTGAACCTGACGTTCGGTGCGGTCGCGCAATTCGTCCTCGGCCCATTCAGGCAGTTCGAGATCCTCGTCGCGCAATACGCGATCGATGGGGGTAACCACACGCCGCAATTCGGTGGCACGGCGTCGGCCCTTACCCACAATACCGCCAAGATGACCCAGATCGGTGCGGCGCTCGATCAGCAGCAGCGCATCCTCGGCGCGGTCCAGTTCGTCATCCAGCTTGCCGATCTGGCGGCGCACACTGCCGGTAAATTCACGAAGGGCGCGGTCGATCACACCCGCAGGGCTGCGGGGAATGGAGTCCGCACGAAGGGTGCGAAAGGCCGCGCCGAGCACGGGGATGGGGTTACGCCGCGTGGTGATGAGAAGATCCGGGCGCATGGCAAAGCGCCAGGCGCAGATATCGCGATCTTCCTCCGAAACGGCATCGTCAAACGCAGGCAAGGCCCCCCAGACAAGGCCGGGCATGGCTTCCAGCATGACGCCATATTCTGTCTCGGCCAGCATGGCACTGACATCCTCAGGCAGGCAGGGCAGGGTCGCCACATGCTGTCTGGCCGAGCTGTGCACCGTATCGAAATGGAGCCACGCCCAGCTTTCCGAGGGTTTCGGATAATTCGAGGGCGGCGTACGGTCGTTGAGCAGGCTCTCGATTTCATGCGGCTCAAGTGGCGAGGGGTCCTCACCCGGTCGGGCCCTTACGGCCCATACCAGCCCATTGGCAATGCCATGGGGCAGCGCGCCTGACGGCTTCATATCCTGGCCCGCCACAACGGAGAACGGCATCTGTGAGCGTGTGTTGGACATGCCATCCTCCATCCTGAGGAAATCTTTGTTCTGGGCGAACGCTGTTCGCTGTCTCGCATGGGTGAGGAGCCCAGGCAACCGCTTTCAAAGCTTAATGTAGCCGCAAGGAAACCGGAACGCCGCCGGTTTGTTACCAGTTCATCAAGATGTCCCGCAAAACGAACAATCAAGCCTGACATC
Source organism: Asaia sp. A2 (assembly GCF_057319415.1). Taxonomy (NCBI): domain Bacteria; kingdom Pseudomonadati; phylum Pseudomonadota; class Alphaproteobacteria; order Acetobacterales; family Acetobacteraceae; genus Asaia; species Asaia sp. A2. Next base: position 42,659 of record NZ_JBXWTO010000011.1, on the reverse strand, counting down.
GTTACCCCGTTTTTCGACAGGAGCCTGTCATGAAACATGTATTCAAAGCCGCTCTGGCCGTCTCTGCCCTGCTTGCAGCCCCCGCTCTGACCCCGGCCCCTGCATTCGCACAGGCCACCACGGCCACTGACAGCGAGCAGGCACCCTCGGCCCAGAAGGCAGAGACGCTCAAGAACCAGTCGACCCAGATCCACAACCCGACCGAGCAGAACAAGACGTTCAAGAACCAGATGAACGAGCAGCCCGACCCCAAGGCGCCGAGCGCGCCCATGGGCACGGCAACGCCGACGGGTCAGACCTCGGAGAAAATGCCCATCTCATCGCCCCAGCATGAGAAGGCCTCCAAACACAAGCACAGCATGAAAAGCATGAAGATGTCAGACAAATCGGCCCAGCAGTAAGGTTTGTCTCCAACGGCCCTGCCGTTGGCGCATCGGCAGAAGGCGCTCGATCCTGAGTGGATCGGGCGCCTTTTTTCATGCGCGCTGGCCCAAAGCAGGAACTCGCTCTATACAAATGCCCCTCACCAGAGAAACAAGGGTTTCAGAATGACCGATTACAAGGTGCGCGACATCGCCCTGGCCGAATGGGGCCGCAAGGAAATCTCCATTGCCGAGGGCGAAATGCCCGGCCTGATGGCGCTCCGCGAGGAATACGGCGCCAGCCAGCCGCTCAAGGGCGCGCGCATTGCGGGCTGTCTGCACATGACCATCCAGACCGCCGTGCTGATCGAGACGCTGACGGCTCTGGGCGCGACCGTGCGCTGGTCGTCCTGCAACATCTTCTCGACCCAGGACCAGGCTGCTGCTGCCATCGCCGCGACCGGCGTGCCGGTTTTCGCCTGGAAGGGCCTGAGCGAAGAAGAATTCTGGTGGTGCATCGAGCAGACCATCAAGGGTCCCGATGGCTGGACACCGAACATGATCCTCGATGACGGCGGCGACCTCACCGTGCTCATGCACGACAAGTACCCCGAGATGCTGAACGACGTGCGCGGCCTGTCCGAAGAGACGACCACGGGCGTGCATCGCCTGTGGGAAATGGCGAAGAAGGGCACGCTGAAGGTTCCGGCCATCAACGTGAATGACAGCGTCACCAAGTCGAAATTCGACAATCTCTATGGCTGCCGCGAGAGCCTGGTGGACGCGATCCGCCGCGGCACCGACGTCATGATGGCGGGCAAGGTTGCCGTGGTTGCCGGTTACGGCGACGTGGGCAAGGGCTCAGCCGCCTCGCTGCGCAATGCAGGCTGCCGCGTGCTCGTGACCGAAGTCGATCCGATCTGCGCCCTTCAGGCCGCGATGGAAGGCTATGAGGTCGTGACGATGGAAGCCGCCGCACCGCGTGGCGATATCTTCGTGACCTGCACAGGCAATGTCGACATCATCACCGTCGAGCATATGCGCGAGATGAAGCACCGCGCCATCGTGTGCAATATCGGGCATTTCGACAGCGAAATTCAAGTCGAGGCGCTGCGCAACTACAAGTGGGACAACGTCAAGCCGCAGGTGGACGAGATCGAGTTCCCCGACGGCAAGCGCATCATCCTGCTGTCTGAAGGCCGCCTCGTGAACCTCGGCAATGCCACGGGTCACCCCTCCTTCGTGATGTCGGCCTCCTTCACCAACCAGACGCTGGCGCAGATCGAACTCTGGACGGCAAAGCCGGGCCAGTACGACGTCAAGGTCTACACCCTGCCGAAGAAGCTGGACGAGAAGGTAGCCGCGCTGCATCTCGCCAAGGTCGGCGCCGAGCTGAGCAAGATGAGCGACAAGCAGGCCGATTACATCGGCGTGCCGGTTGCCGGTCCGTTCAAGCACGAAGAATACCGCTACTAAAAAGGGCACGCAGGGCCCAGCCCTGCAAACCGCTGGAGGGCTGGCCCCTCTGGCAACCCTTTATGCGGGGATGAAAGGGGTTCGCCCCTTTCCGGGGAGCGGGGCAGAGCCCCGCCTCTTCCATCAGGGAGACGCGCATGACCCGAAAACGCTCCGCCCCCAGACCAGCCCGCTCAAAACAACCCGGCTCCCGGCGGGCGGCATTACGCCTCTGGGCCATGCCCACGCTGATCATTGCCGGGCTGTTTGCCGGGGCCATCGGGTGGCAGGCCCTGACTGCCCATCGGCACACAACACAAATTGGCGGGCCCTATAGCCTGATCGACAGCGCCAATCACCCAACCACTCAGGCGCGTTTCGCCGGGCGTCAGACTCTCATCTATTTCGGCTATACACACTGCCTGGACGTCTGCCCGTTGACGCTCGCAACAGTGGCGCAGGCCTATACGCTGCTTCCGCCCGGAACACAGCGCCCCGTCCCGCTTTTCATCACACTCGATCCGGAGCGCGACCGCCCCGAGGATATCGGGGTCTATACGCGGCGCTTCTCACCCGAGATCATCGGTCTGACGGGCACAGCCGCCCAGATCGATGCTGTCGCCAAGGCCTTTCATGTGACGTCCCATGTGACCGTGGACCCCATGGCAGGCCATGACAGGGGCGGCGAGGGAATGGGGGATTACCGGATCGACCATTCCTCCGTGCTCTATCTGATGGATGGCCAGAATCACCTGCAGGCCATCCTGCCGGCTGATTCGAGCCCCGCCACGGTGGCTCATAATCTCGCGCCCTATCTAGCGAAGCGCTGAAAATTGCCTGCCCAGAAACCGCCCCGCCAATGCCAGCAGCAGCAACGAGGCACCGAGCTCGGGTAGAAGAATTCCCATAACCCCCATGACCGCCAACGCACCCCAGCCAATGGGCCGCGGCGAACTTTGCGGGGCATCGAGATGGCCCGGTCGGCGGCGCCTGAGCCAGAGTATAAGCGCTGCCACCGAGGCGAGGGTGAGCAAGAGCGCGACAATGAGGTTCAGGAGCAGATTCAAGACCCCGAACAGATGCCCCTCGTGGAAGGCGACGCCGTAGCCGATCAACCGGTCGGACAGCCCCTTATCGGCAAAACGGGTGACATGAGTGACTTCCCCTTGCGCTGTCACGCTGGCCACGACCCGCTTCGGGCGGTTCTGGGCATCGGAGCGTATGTGCCATACGTCCCTGGCACTGGCTGGCGGGGTGATGAGAGTTGGCGCAGGGAAAGCAAGCTGGCGCGCCGTTTCATACACAGCGTCCAGCCCCGCCTGCGGCGACATGGTCTGAGGCGCGGTGTCCATCGCCATACCCGCCATCTCGGCGTCCGACATACCAGGCATGGTGGCATGGCCTGAAAGGGTCGCAGCGATAGGTGCCGCCCCGATCTCCCAGTCCTGGACGGCAACCAGCCTGCCGAGACGGCTTTCGACCGCAGCGAAGGCCGAGCCCCAGACGAAGGACCAGGGCAGACCCGACACCAGAAACAGCACAAGAACGAGCGAGATCCACATCCCCCCGACAGCATGGATGTCGCGCCAGAACAGGCGATTTTTCGCGCCCAACCTTGGCAGGATGGTACCGCCCGCACCCGCCTTTCGCGGCCACCAGAGCAGGAGCCCGGTCACGATCAGAACCAGTGTCCAGGACGCGACCATTTCCATGATGACGGAACCCCAGTTGCCGATCAGCAATTGCCCGTGCAGCCGGAACACCAGCCGCTCGAAACGCGTCTGCTCGTCGCGCTGGGCCATAACCCTGAGCGTAACAGGGTCGATATAGACACGTGCGACATCTGTGCCATGAGCCACCAAGATACGCGTGGCCTGAGTTTTGCGGAACGGCATCTCCAGTGCGAGGAAATGCCCTCCCGGCACGGCGGCCAGGGCAGCATCACGCTGAGCGCTCACGGTCTGTGGCATCCCAGACGTAACAGCGTGATCGATATGGCGGTCGAGCCAGGTCTCGATCTGGGGTTTGAACAGATAGAGTGAGCCGGTCACGCAGAGCATGATCACGAAAGGCAGGCAAAACAGCCCAGCAAAAAAATGCCAGCGCCAGAGCATGGCCCGATCGGGCCAGACCGGACGAGTATAAATAGAACGAGGGGTGCGGGAATTCTGCGTCATGGTCATTCCTCAGAACCGTACCCGCACGCCGCCAAAAAAGGCACGTGGGCTGCCCGCATAGATCGAGCCTGTCTTTGCAGCCAATACGGAGGCTCCAGCCTGCTGCCCATTGGCGAGCAGGCTGTCGCTGATGGTCGTCGCCCCTGCGGCATAGACAGTATTGGCGACATTCTGCACCTCGAAATAGCTGTACAGACGATGCACCCAACCCAGCCTTGCGGGTGGGTCGTAATGCACCTCCAGATTGAGCAGACCATATCCGGGGACTTTGAGCAGATTGGCATTGTCGATAAAAAAGGCACTGCGCCATGTCACTTCGGCAAATCCGCCAAGCCCCTCGAACGGCCCTGAAGGCTGATCATAGAGCACACGCCCATTCAGGAAATGCGGCATGACCCCGGGGATCAGATTCCCGTTGCGCGAAAAGCTGCGCGACAGCGTACTGTTTGACAGGATCTCGGTATAGTTCGTGTAGATCTGGTTGTCATAGGTATAGGACAGGCGCAGCTTCGCCCCCGGCAGGCTGTGCGGGAGGGCCTGCCATGTAGCGGCGAGTTCCACGCCACGATGCTGCGAGGCCGGCGCATTGAAGGTATAGCTGCCTGCCTGGGTATTCACCCCTGCCGACTGGCTGACCAGCTCGTTCCTGTAGAATTCATAAAATCCGGTCGCCTGGATATCCACATCCGGCGACGGGTGCCATGCCGTGCCCAGATCGATCCCGAGGCTGCTCTGGCTCTTGAGCTGGGTGTTGTTGCCGTAATTGCCCTGCGGCGTGACGAAGAAGCTGGAATAGCCCGGCGTGGCATAGGCCGTGCCGAGCCGCGCATGCCAGGTCCAGGCCTTGTCGGGGGTGAAGACGACCGAGGCCTCAGGGGCAAGGTTGAAGAAGCGCCGGTTGGCCGTGATGTATTGCGCTCGCGTGGCGGTAGCGCTGCGGCTGTAGACGGTCTGCACCGCTCCAATATCGGATTGCGTGCCACCAAGCCCGATCACCGCATGCCATCTGGGCGCAAACTGCCAGTCTTCCTCAAAACGCAGGCCGATATTCCACTGATGGCCATAAGAGGTCGATGTCTCGCTGCCCCGCGTGGCCCCCGCCTGCGGCAACAGGGCATAAACCTGATAGCCGTAATCCATGTAGTCGAAATTCGCTCCGACAAAGCTGGTAAGGGGCGTTTTACCGAGCGTGTCGCGACGGGTGAGATCCGTCTGAACATTGTAGGAGTTGAAAGGCCCCACAAAGGCTGTGGTTGAAGTCGGCTGCTCGACATGGCGCTGGTCATAGGTGAACTGGGTGCGCCAGACCATGCGCGGCGTGAAATCATGCTCCCATCGCAGCCCAACGATACTGCGCCGGTCGAAGCGCCCCAGATTGGCCTGTTGCGGTGTCACGGCCGTCTGTGCGCCATAGGCACCGTTGCGATAGAGCGAAACCGTGCCGCATCCAGCAGCAGCCCCAGAAGCCGTAGCGCATCCCCGCTGATAGGGATTGAGTCGATACTGGTTCAGTGACAGCCGCAGCGGCAGGAACGCATCGGTCACGTTGTTGATGAATTTAAAAACAAGACGGTCGCTGGGGGAGAGCGATACACGCAGGCGCATGTTCTCGGTCGAGGTTGCATACTGGCTGTTAGCAATAAATCCGTCGCTGCGCACATCGCTGGCAAAAAGTATGAAGTCATAGACACGATTGCCTGCGCCCAGCGTCATGTAATTGTTGAACATGCCAAAGCTGCCGAAATCCGAGCCGAGTTCGAGCCCGTGGATCGACGCGCCGCTGCGCGTGCGGAAATTGATTGCGCCATTGATGGCGTAGTTTCCGTAAAGCGTGGAGGCCGGCCCCTGAAACACATCGACCCCCTCATAGGCATGAGGATCAATCAGATCGGCACGCGCCGTGCCATCGGGCTGGGTGACGGGAAATCCGTCCTCAGACACTTGCAGGTTGCGCAGCCCGTAGGATTGACGGGCGCCTGACCCGCGGATGGAGACCACGGTATCACGCGGGCCGTTCCCCTGAAGGAAGCTCGCCCCCGGCACCGTCACCAGCATGTCCGCCACGTTCTGGGCCACATGACTGGCAAAATCCGTGCGCTCGGCGCTGTAGGTGGTCTGGCCTACAGGCGAAAGGGTGACAGGCCCGCGCGCCTGTCCCCTGACGAGGATGGACTCAGGCGCGGGTCTTGTTTCCCCATGCGTGATTGGACTGACGGGCCGGGAGGCCGCCAGCCGATCGGGCCTGTGGGACGACTTGGCTGAAGGGGTATGTGCGGACGGGGGGCGCACCAGATGACGCGCCGGCCCTTCCAGATTGGTAGCCGGAACGGTGGACGCGAAAGAGGGTGCGCAGGCCCATGCAAACAGGGCCGGGACTGTGCTGCCGCAGAGCAGGACAGCGCGATGAATAAGGGGCATTGACCATGTACCTGACAGGGAACGGAGGTCACGAGTCATTGGGCGCGGAGCAGCGCCTCGGGACATCATGAGTCGAAAGGGGTCAGGTGAAGGAGGGGGGCCCCTGGGCCGAGCGGGTCACAAACCCGTCGCAGGGTGGCCCACGTATCGGTGGGAAGCACCAGAAGCAACGGAACGAGCCCGGTCCAGCCAGAACAGAAACAAGGACAAGCGCAGTCAGGAGAGGCGCATGGGACTCCATCGCGCTGACAAGACAGGCCGTGTCATCGGCACACACGGTGTCGTGATGCTTTCCACCAGAACTGACGGGCGCAGTGCTGTCGCACAAGACCTCCAGCGCACTCAACATACCCTGAGGGTCGTCCGATGAGAACGTGAAGGCCGGGACTGGTGATCCGGCGACAAGACGCATTGCGACGGCAAACAGGCTCAGAAGCCAGAAAACCACCCTTACCCTGTTGTTTTGCCGCGCAGATGCCATGACCCTGTTCAGTAGGCGATCCAGTCGGATTTGCCCACAGCATTGGCTACCCCATCAGCCACAGAGCCTGGGCTCCGACATGGAAAACAGAATAAATATACAGACATGAATCCACCACAGTTTCTACAGATTTCAGAAAATCCTTATAGTTACCCTGGCAAACACGAAAGTTCATTATTTGAATGTGGGCACTGCACGACACACAACGAGCATTCGACCCGAAATATCATATCAATATAAAAATTTTTGGTTCTTGTTTCCAAATATTTCAAATTTATTATATCGTGTATATATTATATATATAGAAATAAATCGACGATTATTGCTTTACTGTCTTCACCATTGAATGGACATGGCGATACAGATGTGAGATAAATCGCCAAAGCATTTGTCACAGAAGCGGGAATTCAAGGGCAATGGACAGCAAGAATCCGGGATCAGACCACGCCTCGACCGATATCGATGCCTGGGATGAACTACGGTCTGACGAGACCCCCGAGATCAAAGCCGCCCCTGTGTCCGCTACCTTGACGGGGCTGGACTCCCTTGACGATGCGGATTTTGCTCATGACGGGCAGGCAATTGATTTCTATCGCCAGAATGGCTGCAAGACTGTCATGCATGCCTTCACTCTGGCCAATATTCTGCATACAAGCTTCCGCGTTCAGGAGGCCTCACGCTTTTATCGTGTCGCGTTCGACATGCATTCCAAAAGCCCCGGTGAATACCCGCTTGCCCAGTCACTGCTTCAGGCGCGTCTGCTCTGCCTGCTGAAATCCGGCAGCGATCTTCCTGCGCATGAAGTCGCTGAGTTGCGCGCTCTTTGCATACCTCATGCCAATTTCATCGAAAGCGTTCACAAGGCCTGGCGCGAAGGCGATCCCACAGGGGCCATGCGTCTGACGGCCAATGCCTTCGAGGAATTTCATACAGGTGAGGAAATCGATTCCCTGTATCTGGGCTTCGCGCTTCAGGCGAACTTCCCCTTTACCAAAGGATGCGCCGATCATCGCGTCATCCCGAACAGGCTTTTCCTCTACTGGGACAAGAACCCACCCGAGGAGATTCAGCGCAATTTCGAGTTCCATCGCCAGATTTCAGGGCTTGATGTCAAAATTCTGGATAAGCCGGAGGCCGAACAGTGGCTCTATGATGTCTATGGTGTCGAAGCCCGTTCGCTCTTCCTCGGTGCCCGTCATCCGGCTGAAGCGGCCGATATCCTGCGCGTTCATGTCATTCAGGCGCTCGGTGGCTGGTGGCTGGATGCCGACATCCGCATCCGTGACGAGCAGGCCCTTCAATTCATGCTGGACCGCCACGAGCAGAATGTCCTGTTCCTGACACATAACAACGTTGTTCATAATGACTTCTTTGGTGCCGTGGCACAGAGCCCGCTGCTGAACGAGGCCCTACTGAACGTCTACCGCAACTGCTATCTCCATCCAGGCCTGTTCATCGCCTACAAGACCGGTCCGGGTGTGTTCAACCGCGCGCTGAACCGTCTGATCCATCGCGACGTATCGGGTCTCGCGCCTCTGGCACCGACCAGCGTGCATGATCACCATGTGTTCAGCCGCCTGATCGAGGAATTCGACACACCCTACAAGCACCATACCCCACACTGGCAGGCGGTCTGATCTGACTTCTGAGGGGCGCTTTCGCTGGCTGTATGGCGGTACCCACCTCTGGTACTGACATATAGTTTGAGAAAGCGCCCTTTCTGTATCTGATGCGCCAAGAACCCATACGGCATTACTGGCTGCACGAGGCCAGATAAAACCGTCTTGTCTAATGAGATCGGAAGTGAAACGATTGGGGGAACAGGTATCCCCAGTCGACAAGGTCTCTTCCCGATGCGCTTGCTTATCCCTCTTATTGGCGTGGCGTCCTGTCTGGGCACCGCGCTGGCGGCCCGACCTGCGCCAAGCCAGTCCATGCCCCTCTCCATGCGTCCTGTCTTCGATACGCTGGTCCTGCCCGATGCTCCGGGTCTGTGGAACCGCACCGGCTCCGGTCATCCCGGCCCCGGCTACTGGCAGAACCGCGCCGATTATCGCATCGAGTCACGCATCGACACGGCCAGCCAGACCCTGAGCGGCGCAGAAACCATCACCTATACGAATAACAGCCCCGACGCCCTTGATGTGTTGTGGCTGCAACTCGACCAGAACATGTATCGCAAGGACTCCCGCTCATGGGTGGCCTATCCCGACTGGCATCCTGCCAGCTCGGACGGCTTCGTGATCGAGCAGGTTGCCCTTGAGGAGAATGGCCATGAAAAGCCGGTCTCCTTTCGCATTTCAGACACACGCATGCAGATCACCCTGCCTGCCCCTCTTGCCGCGGGCGGAAAGCAGCTTAGGCTGCATGTCACGTGGCATCATACCATTCCCGGCCTCTGGGGCGGCCGCACGGCCGTCACCCCGGTCAAGGACGGGAAGATCTACGAGATTGCCCAATGGTATCCGCGCATGAGCGTTTATGACGATCTGCGCGGCTGGGACACACTTCCTTATCTGGGGCAGGAATTCTATCTGGAATACGGCACCATCGACTACGCCGTGACCGTGCCATGGAATTTTACGGTTGTCGGCTCAGGCGCCCTCACCAATCCGCAGGACGTGCTGACCCCGACGGAGCGGGCACGTCTGGCTGAAGCCGCCAAAAGCGACAAGCGCGTTCTCATCCGCACGGCGCAGGATGTGCTTGACCCTGCCAGCCACCTCGCCCGCTCGGGCGAGAAAACCTGGCGCTTTCATATGGAAAATACGCGCGACGTGGCCTTTGCGGCCTCGCCTGTTTTCATCTGGGATGCTGCCAGACTCGACCTGCCTGCCCTGCCCGCTGCCAAAGGCCAGAAACCGCAGCCGCGTCTGGCCATGTCCGTCTATCCACGCGAAGGCGCAGGGCCGCAGGCATGGGATCGCTCGACGGAATATGTCAAACACGCGATCGAGTATTTCTCGTCACAATGGTACCCCTACCCCTGGCCAAACGCCGTCAATCTCGGCGGCCATGGTGCGGGAATGGAATATCCGGGCATCGTGTTCGATGGCTGGCAGGACAGGAACGACGTACTGTTCTGGATCACCACGCATGAGTTGGGCCACGGCTGGTTCCCCATGATCGTCGGCAGCAATGAGCGTCGCCATGCCTTCATGGATGAGGGGTTCAATACCTTCATCGACGCCTATGCCTCACAGCATTTCAACCACGGTGAATACGCGCCCAAGAAAGACGCGGAATTCGCCCCGGAAACAGGTGACCCGGCGAAGGACATCGTGCCGGTGCTCACCGCCACCGATGCGCCAACCCTGATGATGCCCTCTGAACTCGTGCCAGAGAAATACCGCCACAAGGTGACCTATTTCAAAGGTGCCTACGGGCTGATGCTGCTTCGGGAAAAAATCCTCGGACCAGAGCGCTTCGATGAGGCGTTCAGGGCCTATATCCGGGCCTGGGCCTTCAAACACCCCACGCCGTCGGATTTCTTCCGCTTCATGTCCAGCGCAGCGGGGGAGGATCTGACCTGGTTCTGGCGCGGCTGGTATTTCGAGAACTGGTGGCCGCAATACCGTCTGGATGGCATAACCACCCAGCCCGCAAGGGAGGGGCAGCCCGGCAGCATCGCCATTGGCGTGCGCAATGAGGGCAAGCTTCTTCTGCCTGTGCTGCTGCGTGTAACCTGGCAGGATGGGTCGCGTCTGGAGCGTCTCATCCCGACAGAGGCCTGGACGCTTCATGACCGGCTGAGCCTCAGCTTTCCCGATCACGGTACAGTCAAGACGATTGCGCTCGACCCTGATCAGGGTCTGCCCATTCCCGATCGCAGCGGCCTGAGCCTGTCACCCCAGGCAACGACAACCGCCCCGCAGGAACCTGCCCACCCCTGAAATCCCTATCCCTGAATCCAGCCCGCCGGTTTTCGGCAGGTCAGCCGAAACATCAGGGACGGGAATTCATCATTCTGGCAGGGCCGATCATTCCGGTACCTGCCAGAATAGCGCGTTCAGATGGCGAGGCCTTCCGTACGCTCGCTCCAGTGGGTCGAGCCACCCGAAGCAGATGCCTCGCTGCGCTCAGCACTGTCGAAGCCGAAAAACATCTGGGCTTCGGCCCAGACAAATGAGGACTGGGCCATATGGCCGTGTGTTGCGGCACCCTGCGATCCCTCGCCCCGGCTGCCATGGCTTTGCGCCAGCAAGCGGGCAAGATCGGCAGCGCCGGTCGAAAGATATCTGATCATTCAGTCTGACCCTTGCGACTGCGCCCCCGACCGGAGCATTTCCCCCAGCCAGACAAAGGCGCATGGAAAAAACGGCCCGAAGGATTGTCATCGCGGGGGTTCTCTCCCGGGATTTCAATCCGCCGGAGGGGCATGGGAAAAACCGCATTACCCCGGAAACAGGGTCAGCCTATATGATAGTGAGAGTCGTTCTCAACAACTATTTTCATGGCGATAGGGCGAAAGAGCGGCGAGTGCGTCTTTCTCTTCGAGAATGGCCCGTCTCTCCTCGGCAAGATAGGGCCGCACAGCCCGCGCCAGAGCCGGATCTCGGATAAAGTGGGATGAATAGGTCAGGCTGGGCAGGTAGCCACGCTGGATCTTGTGCTCACCCTGCGCCCCTGCCTCGACACGAGACAGGCCATGCGTGATGGCAAAATCAATGGCACGGTAATAACACAGCTCGAAATGCAGGAAGGGCCACTCGCCCTCGCATCCCCAGTTGCGCCCATAGAGCGTATCGCGCCCTGCCAGATTCAACGCTGCTGCCACGGGCTCGCCCTCGTGCAGGGCTTGCATCAGCACGATTTTCTCACCCAGACGCTCTGACAGACCCGAAAAGAAAGCGCGGGTCAGATAGGCCTGTCCCCATTTGCGGTCGATGGTCGCCTGATAGAATCCATAAAACCGATCCCAGTCGCGACCGGTGATTTCCGGCCCGCGCAAGGTGCGAAATTCCAGCCCGCATCCCTGTGCATCACGCCGCTCACGACGGATCGCCTTGCGTTTGCGCGAGGCCAGCGCTTCGAGAAACTGCTCGAAATCCTGATAACCATTGTTATGCCAGTGATATTGCAGGCCCAGCCGCTCCATCCAGCCATGTGAGGCCAGAGCCTCCTGCTCCTGACCGGTGCAGAATGTCATGTGAATGGAGGACAGACCCAGCTCCTGACAGGCCTGACGCAGCGCATCGCCAAACACCCCGCGTACTGTCCCTTCCGTAAGGTGATCATGGGTCAGCCGGACTGGATCGATGAGCAGACGCGGCCCGCTGACGGGAGAAAACGGGACGGCAATCTGAAGCTTGGGATAATAATCCCCTCCCGCCTGCTCATAGGCGCGCGCCCAGCTCTGGTCGAAAACATATTCTCCGTAGGAGTGACCCTTGAGGAACAGGGGAGCCACGGCAACCAGCGCCTCGCCATTCCTGAGCGCCGCATAACGCGGCAGCCACCCTGTTCTGACCCCGACAGAGCCGCTTTCCTCAAGCGTCAGGAAAAAACCGTGAGACAGAAAGGGGTTATCGTCCCCGGCACAGCGATCCCAGAGAGCGGCGTCAATTTCGGCAATGGACGCATGAAGCGTCAGGGACCAGTCTGTCATGGGCAGCATGTGGTCCGGGCCGGGAGGCAAAACAACCTTGTCCGGCATCGTCAGGCTGCAAAACGTGGCTTTGCGCATCCTGCGCGCCTGTCAGGGGTGATTGACCAGCGCAGGGCAGTCCCGAAAAGCGCTGTCAGGCGCGGCAGCAGAAATGCCACGCCCGCAGGGCTTTTCGAGGGGGTGATCAGGCGATTTCGATCAGCGCCTCAACCTCGACCGGCGCATCCAGCGGCAGGGAGGGTACGCCGATGGTGGAACGGGCATGGCGCCCGGCGTCACCGAACACGGCAACCGCCAGATCGGAGGCGCCATTCATGACGGTGGCGTGCTGCGTGAAATCAGGCGTGCAGGCAATGAACCCACCAAGACGCACAATGCGCTTCACGCGGGCCAGATCGCCCAGTTCGGCCTGCACCTGTGCGAGAATGTTGAGAAAGCAGAGTTCGGCACATTCACGCCCCAGCTCGGCCGCAACATCCTCACCCAGCTTGCCTGTGGCCTTGAGCGTACCGCCTGAAAGCGGAAGCTGGCCGGAAACGACCAGAAGCGAGCCCGTGCGTGCCACAGGCACATAGGTTGCCACCGGGGCTGCGGCCTTGGGCAGTTCGAGCCCGAGAGCGGCCAGACGGGCGGTCGGGGTTTCGTCAGGGGTCTGTGACATCGGCTTGTCTCCTTGCAGAGGGGCTGAGGGGATCTCCCTCAGCTGACCAGTCGCAGCCTGCCACGCTCACGCGGCGGAAGATCACCCGGGATATCGAGCGGCAACATCGGATCCTCCTCGATCACGTGAGGATCTTCGGGTGCACTGTCGGGCAGACGCTTGCCCAGATAACTATCTGACAACGCCCTGAAGGCATAATCAAGCAGCGATGAGGCATAAGCCGCCACAGGATCGCCCTCGACCGTACCGGCAGGCCCGAAGCGCGTATGGGCAAACTGCTCGACATACGCCGCCAGCGGGGCACCGTGCTGGAGGCCGATGGTCACGGCCTGTCCGACGCTTTCAAGCAGGCCACGCACCATCGCGCTCTCACGACCGGGCGTAAGCGAGATCTCGCCCAGCGAGCCATCCTCATATTCACCCGTCCGCAGATAGAGCCGATGCCCGCCAATCGCACTGCGCTGCGTGAACCCGCCGTGACGTGCCGGCAGGGGGCGGCGCACACCACGCTCCAGACGCGCACGCAAAGGCAGGGGCGACGCCGGATCGGGGCGCGCAGGCATGCGATCGACAAATCCGGTCAGGGCGCGATGCATCAGAAGATGGGCATCGGGTCCGGGCTGGGGCAAGGGATTATCGCCCAGCACCGCACGGGCGAGCGCGCCTTCCAGCGACAACCCGCGATGAGCCAGCCGTGACAGGGCGCTTGCACGCAGCGTTCCATCGGCACGCAACGGCGAGAAGATGGGAGCCAGCCCACATGCCTCGACACCCAGCAGGGCATCGACAGGGCCGGGCTGGGAGAAGCCGGTCTCGATCAGCACCCTGTTGGGCAGATCGGGCAGCGTGTCCTCCATCTCGTCGCGTATCTGGCGCCCTGTAACTTCAAGTCCCGGGATCGGGCAGGAGACGGGAGGCAGCGGCACCGGCCCTGCACCCTGACGCGCGAGGGAGGTGGCAAGCCAGCACAGATAGCAGGCGGCATCACGCCCGGTCTCACTGTCATAATCGAGCCCCATGAGGGCGAGACAGCTATCCAGATTGGTCAGGAGCAGCGTCCCTGCGGGGCCGCCCTGAGCCTCCTGCTCGGGGGTCTCGGCCGCAGGACTATCAAAAAGTGGCAATTCACCATTGAGCATGGGGCCATTGACCGCATGGAGGCGTCGCAGGGTACTACAGGCCAGACGAACAAGCGTGACAAAGGCTTCACCTTTGAAATCGCCCTCCTGAACAAAAGCCGCCAGATTGACCACGAACCCGCTGCGACGATCGACCTGATCCTGCCAGAGCGGCGCCATCGGCGCCATCTGTCGTTCCAGCAATGCGGCTGCCAGCGCAGCTCCAAGACCGGCACTGCCGACTGAATCACCCGGCAGGGCAGGCAGGCTGGTCAGCCGGTCGAGCCAGCGAGCGGCCTCGCTCGAAAGGCGCAGGGCGCCAGTCGATGCCGAAAGCTGCAAAAGCGCTATTGCCGCTTCGTCTTCCCAGCTTGCAGGAAGGGTTACGGCGCGCAGGGCGAGATCGTCCGGATCGGCAGCGACATGCGTTGTGCGCATACGCACCCCGTTCCAATGGAGAAGCGTTGTCATACCCTTGAATCTAGGCATCGACTCGGGCCGGGAAAAGGGTGTTTCGGCACCAGCCACAGGGGATAATGGTCCGCAAAATGGGGATATGGTGGATAACATTCCCGCCCCCTGCCAGGGCAGGGTGATGGACGCTTGCAAGCGAAGCCTGTAGGAATGGCAGGGTTGTCTTTCAACAGCGCACCCTTTCCGGGGTCCAAGCCTGCGAGTTGCCAAATCCCATGAGTTCACTGTCTGGCGTGCGCCCTCGTCGCGATCTTCTCGAACTGACAACCGGTTTCGTGGTTCTTGCGATCCTGGCGGCCCTGCTTGCCCTTGCCGTTCTGGGCCGTCATCAGGGTGGCAGCGACGGCTATATGCTCAAGGCCGTTTTCAACCAGATCGATGGCCTTTCGGTCGGGTCGGATGTCCGTCTGGCCGGCATCACGGTGGGCCATGTCACCTCCGAGCAGGTCGATCCGAAAAGCTATCGTGCGCAGGTCAGCTTCACGGTACGCAATGGCATCAATCTGCCAACCGACAGCGCCGCCATCGTGACGTCTGACAGCTTGCTTGGAGGGAAGTATATTGCTCTCTCCCCCGGCGGCGATGAAAAGAACCTGACACCCGGCTCCGTCGTAGGGCAGACCCAGGGGGCCATCAGCCTCGAACAGCTTCTGAGCAAGTTCATTTTCTCGGTGACGGACTCGCTCGACAAGAGTCGCAAGGCCGCCACCCCATGAGCGAGGCGACACCCTGGACCGACCGCAACGGCACCCCGATTGCCTGCGTGGAGAAACTCAAGGTCCTGCGTGAAAACGACACCGAGCTGCGCCAGACGCTGCAGGACGTGTTCGAGGATGCCCTGCTGATGGGCGTCGCCCCCGATGTCATGCGCCGCCATCTGGCTGGCATGATTGACGCGCTGGAAGAACTCAATCCATGAAATGCGCCCTATGAAACGCACCGGGATACACGCTCTTGTTCAAACGCAGGGCCACAAGCGCGGCCTGCGTTCCTCGGGCCTCGCGCCTCTGGCTGTTATTGCCCTCATGGCCGCCCCTTCCATGCCCGCTCTGGCGGCGGAAGCCGTCGCGCCTCCGGTGATGTATCCGGCTGGTCTGTGGCAAGGTCGCGGTGAGGCCGTGATCCGCGTTCTCAACCGGACCGACTCCCATATCGAGACAATGACCATTCCGGTTGGCGGGCAGGCGCAATATCGCAGCCTGCATCTTGGCGTCACGCGCTGCGTCGAACGCCCCGAAACCCTGCCGAGCAATGCGGCAGCCCTCATCACCACCAGTGACGACACGGACCCCGGTGCCCATTACACGGGCTGGATTCTGGCGCAGGAACCTTCACTTGGCGCCTACAAGAGCGCGCTCTACGGCATTTCGGTCGTTGCATGCTCCGGCCCGAAGGCCGACCCCACACTCGCCCCCCTGCCGCAGCCGGTCGTGCCTGTTCTGGGCACGAACACACCTGATAGTGCCCAGAGCCAGCCGGGCGATCTGAACGATCCATCCCAAGGTTCTGCCGCGTTACCTGTGCGCTCCGGCACACTCCCGGCAAATGGCGGTAACCCGGCCAGTGGTGCTTCGGCCGGGCCGACCCGCCTTACGCCGCTCGGTGACCCCGCAAACAGCTCACACCCCATGGGAGGGGCTTATAATCAGCCCACCCGCAACGAGACGAGCCAGGGACAATCACTCCCTCGTCCCCCCCAGTCTCCTTCGTCCAGCGCCGATCAGGGTGGTCCCATGCAACTGGCGCCCCTTTCGGGCGGGCCGGTATCAAACAGCGCGCCATCGAATGGCGGTGGTCAGCCCCTTCCGCCCCCGCAGCCCTACGGACAGTAACATCGCAGGCCTGCCCATTGACGGCGTGGCGCCCGGTCGCCACGCCGTCCGACAAGCCCGATCCAGTGTCGCGGATCGGGTGCAAAGCAACAAAATGACATGACGACCATATTCTGATCAGATTTGGGGCTGATAACGCAGCTGTGCCTGTATTTCGGTGCAACCGCGTATCAATGAGGAAGTTATCAAACCCATGACAACCCCCTCTCCCACGGCGACTCCGTCATCTGGCCCAATCGCGCCCTCTGCGGATCACGCAGCCTTTCTGCTCGATTTCGACGGGACTTTGGTCGATATTGCCCCCACACCGGCTTCTGTTCAGGTCGAGCCCGGCCTGATCGAGACGCTGCTGCGCCTCAGAGACCGTTGCGGCGGTGCGCTTGCCATTGTTACCGGGCGTCCGATCGAACAGATCGACCATTTTCTGCCCGGTATCCCGACCGCTGTTGCAGGCGAGCATGGGCTTACCCTGCGTCGCAGCCTTGATGGACAGGAAGAACCTGTTGTCACAACGCCCCTACCCCCGGAATGGCAAAGCCGTGCCGAAGCCCTGACTGGGCGTTTCCCCAATACGGCGCTCGAACGCAAGAAGGCGGGGCTCGTGCTGCATTATCGTGGTAATCCCGACGCTGGCAGCATTTTCGAGCAGGAAATCATCGCATGGCTGGCGGGTCAGGATGATTTTGAAATTCATCCGTCCAAGATGGCCTGGGAAATCCGCCTTGCCGGTATTCACAAGGGCAATGCCGTCGAGGCTTTGATGGCGCAGCCTCCTTTCGTCGGGCGCATACCGGTTTTTGTCGGGGACGACGTGACTGACATGGACGGCGTTCGGGCCGCCAAGGCTCTTGGCGGGGTCGGTTATCTCATTCCTGATGACTTCCCGACCGCCCATGAATTCAGGGCATGGCTTGCCCGCTATGTGGAGACTGCCTGATGGGTCGCCTCGTCGTTGTTTCCAACCGTGTCCCTGCCCCGCGTGAACGCAGCCAGCCCGCAGGCGGTCTGGCTGTGGGCGTACGCGATGCCGTGCGTGGCACGGAGAGCCTCTGGTTTGGCTGGTCAGGCCGCCACACCACGCAATCCCGCGAGCAGACGCCCAAGCTCGACACCCATGAGAGCTGCACCTATGCCACGATCGATCTGACGCGCAGCGAGTACGAGCATTTCTACGAGAAATTCTCCAACGGGCTGCTTTGGCCACTCTGCCACTATCGTATCGGGATCATCGACTACAAACGGATCGACTATAAGGTCTATCGCGAGGTCAATGCCCTCTTTGCCGATCAGCTCGTCACTCTCTTGCGCGAGGACGATACGCTCTGGGTCCATGACTATCATCTCTTCCCGCTGGGCGCGAAACTGCGTCGGCGTGGCGTGAAGGCCAAGATCGGCTTTTTCCTGCATATCCCGTTCCCGCCCTGGAGCGTGACACGCGTGCTTCCCTGCGCCGAGGAAATGCTGCGTGAGATGGCTGCCTATGACCTCATCGGTGTGCAGACCGAGGAAGACGCCCGCAACATGAACGGGTGCTTCGAGGCCAATAATCTGCCCAACCGCGCCGTTCATTTCCCGATTGGCATCGACCCGGTCGAATTCAGCGAGCAGGCCGAACAGAATGTCATGGCCGAGGAGGTTCAGCGCCTCCAGGCGTCCCTTCGTGGCCGCAAGCTCATCCTTGGCGTGGATCGCCTCGACTACTCCAAGGGGATCCCGGAGCGCATCCACGGCTACGAGACTTTTCTCAACCGCTACCCCGAGCATAAGGGTGAGACGGTTCTCCTGCAGATCACACCCGTCTCACGCGCCGGTGTCGCCAGCTATCGTGCGCTGCGTCGTGAGCTTGATGAGATGGCAGGGCATATCAATGCCATGCATGGTAACTTCGACTGGTCACCCATTCGCTACCTCACCCAGTCTGTCCCGCGCGAGGTTCTGGCCGGTTTCCACCGCATCGCCGATGTGGCACTGGTCACCCCGTTGCGCGATGGCATGAATCTTGTGGCCAAGGAATTCGTCGCCGCGCAAAGCGCCGATGATCCGGGCGCCCTCATCCTGTCATCGCTCGCCGGCGCTGCGCCTGAAATGGAGCAGGCCCTCATGGTGAACCCGTATGATCACGAAGGCATTGCCGATGCGATCCATGCCGGGATCACAATGAGTCTTGAAGAGCGGCAAAGACGCTGGCAGGCTCTGCATTACGACGTCACCCAGAATACCGCAGCAAACTGGGCCGATCGTTTTCTTGAAATGCTCAGAGAGACCGAAAGACAGGAATGATTGCTCGACTGACCGGTGGATTACTGTTTTTCGCCGGTATGGCCGCAATTGGCGTCGCCTGGTGGGCCGAGCACGTGCTCGGCTATGCCCCGTGCGAGCTTTGCCTTATCGAGCGTGCGCCGTGGCGCATCGTCGCCTTTCTTGGCGTTCTGGCCCTGCTCATCCCGGGTATGGTCGGGTTCTGGGCCACGGTCCTGAGTCTGCCAGCCCTTGCTGCAGCCGTCATGCTGGCCGGGCTCCATAATGGCGTTGAGCAGAAATGGTGGGAAAGCCCGCTTCCGGCCTGTCACGCACCCGTATTCCATGCAGGCGCCAGCTTCCACGAGCGTATGGCCAGTATGCCTCTTCGTCCTGCCAAACCCTGCGATGACCCGACCTATCTCTTTCATCTGCCTGTTTCGATGACGGTCCTCGGCGGTATTGCTGCCGCGCTGCTGTTCATCCTCGTCAGCTATAGCGTCGTGCTTCAGGCCCGGCGCTGGCATGCGGCACGCTGAACAGGCCGTTTCATGCCCCTATCCTGATTGAGGCAGGGACATCAGGTACTTCGGTCAATGAGAACCAGCCGCCGCGCCTGATGTCGGCCCCGGCATCCGGTCGAGCCGCTTCTTTATCTCCTGAACAAATCGCGAGTGGCGCACACAGAACAGGAACAGGCGAAGCAACAGTCTTGCAGGCAAACGACAGGGACGCTGTATCTGAATAAGAAGGATATAGCGATCTTCCCCGGTATCGTTCAGCACCTGGTGGTTATAGGTGTCGTCAAACAGCAATGACTCACCATCTGCCCAGGAATAGACGTGGTTCCCATCATCACCCTCAATGGTGATCTGACAGGAAGCCCTGTCTCTGGGGATCCTGAGCCCGAGATGATAAACGAGCGTTCCTTTCGTCATTCCAACATGACGAGGGATACGACAACCCGCCTCGAGTACGGAAAAGCTCGCCGT
This sequence comes from Asaia sp. A2, assembly GCF_057319415.1. NCBI lineage: Bacteria > Pseudomonadati > Pseudomonadota > Alphaproteobacteria > Acetobacterales > Acetobacteraceae > Asaia > Asaia sp. A2. The sequence goes on along the minus strand of NZ_JBXWTO010000011.1, from coordinate 22,843 downwards.
TACCAGACCGGGAACACGTCGCAGCAGAGCGGCCGTTCTGGGAGCCCGGCGGCAATTCTCCTCACGACGATAGCCATACCCCTCAAAAAAGAACGAGCGCCAGCGAAGATCGCCCGCAATACGGCCGTGCTCTTTCGATATAGCCCCCAGGGATGGAATATCCTGAGCGCGAAGCTGGACAGCCTCATCGCGTATGACTTCCCAGTTCTGTTCGATCATCCGCACCCACGGAAAGAACCGCGCATCAACCAGGGCAGTATTCGGAATGAGAGATTGCTTGATAATAAAGCGATCAACAGACGGACGCATGTCCTTGCCGATCTGATAGAGCGATTTCCCAATAAACGGTATCTTCCGTCCGTGATCTTGCACACGTTTGCCGAGGTAATCCACCAGTTCCTCCTTTTTTCGGGACCTTGCCCTGACTGGAAGACTGTTTCAATCATCACTGATAGTTTTTCAGGGCATGTACGCCTGATTGACTCGCACCAATATTCTGCCGCTCATCAGCAGTACGTACCGGTGCGAAAAGACAAGCGTCAGACGCAGACCTTCCTGGAAATGTCTTACACGACCAAAAAATAATTTTTTTTCTCATAATATGAGATTATTTGACATTCATTTTGCCTATATGGGGATTTTTTCCTCAAAAAACTTTCGTACCGCTGATTTGGCATGACGTTTGCATGAGTAAAATCGAACCTCAGGCACAGGGCTTGAGGCACACAGGATTTCGATCATGCTCACATTCACCAAGTCGATCATTGCTGCTGCCTGCCTCGTGGCACTCGCTGCTCAACCTGCAATGGCAGAAGACGGCACGGCTGGAACCATGCAGGTCAAGCCAAACCAGACTGCGCAGATTGACGTGACAAACACCAATCTGACGTCAGACCGCGACTGGAACCGTGTTGCCGATGCCATTCGCGCAAAGGCAGCCGATGTCTGCGAACTCAGTGTCGGTGCAAGTGAGCGCCGTGAGGCTGAAATCGAAGAGTGCACCCAGGCAGCGTATGACAACGGCGTCCAGCAAATGCGCGATATCTATGCTCGCCGTGTCATGGTCAGCCAGACACGTCTGGCACATTCGTGAACGAGCCGGCGCTACAGCGCGCGTGGCAAGAGGATGACGAAACGGGCGCCTGTAATCCGACCCGTTTCGTCATAACGGTTCTCGGCATGGAGCGTCCCGTGAAGGGCCTCGATAATCTGGCGGCTGATCGCCAGCCCCAGGCCTGAATGCTGGCCGAAATTCTCGGTCTGGGGTCGCTCCGAATAGAAGCGGTCAAAAATATCCTCGAGTTTGAGAGGCGGAATACCCGGCCCCTCATCACTCACCGTTATACGGATCTGCCTGTCCTCGGGACGCATGAAGAGCGTTATATGCCCACGTGGGGGAGAGAATGAAATGGCATTGCCAATGAGATTGCGCAGGACCTGAACAAGACGGTCCTCAACAGCCAGAACACGCAACGGATGATTGGCATCGTCGTGGGAGTCATCAAGAATGATGATCGCGTCTTCCGGTTTGCGCGTCGTCTGATGCATCTCCGTCAGGATAGAGAGCAGCATACCGACCGCCACGGGTTCAGAACGTGTTCGTGACAGCTCGGCGTCGATACGGCTTGCATCCGCAATATCGCTAATCAGCCGGTCCAGACGGCGGACATCGTTGTTGATGATTGCCAGAAGGCGCGTCTGTCGTTCGCGGTTCTCGATACGCGGCAATGTCTCGATGGCCGAGCGAATGGATGAAAGCGGGTTCTTGATTTCATGGCTCACATCAGCCGCAAAGCGCTCGATCGCGTCCATGCGGGCCCATAGTGCAAGCACGCTGCCACGCAGTGCCCGCGCAAGCACGCCAATTTCGTCACGGCGTACCAGCAGGGATTCCGGCACGCTGTCAGCGCGCCCGGCCACATCGCGCATGTCATGCGACGCCACCGCAAGACGCAGCAGCGGGCGGGCGATGGTGATCGAGAGATACCATGACAGCAGGACCGTCACGGCCATCGCCGCCAGAAACAGCGAGAGTATGGAGGACCGGACGGCAAACAGCGAACGATCGACTTCCTGGGCCTGGCGTGTAAGCTGGATGATCCCCACGGTCTGACCGTCATGGATGACCGGCTCTGCCACCGTGATCACCAGCTCATGCTCGGGGGTACGCCGGATATAGGGCGCGGCTTCGGCACCCCGATATTCGCCTGCCGAGCGCAGAGGCGGCGGCGCATCCTGCGTTTCCAGCATAACAATCCCCTCGCGGGAGGAGAGCGGCAGCAGGGAAAGCAGCCATTCATAGGCAATTTCGATGCCGTTATTGCGTGGCGGCTGCCAGCGTGGCGGCGGCGCAGGCTCGCCCGCCCCCGACTGCCCCTTGCGGTCGCGGCGCACAAGGGCGGCTTCGTTCAGGCTATCGGCCACCAATGTGCCATCCGGCCCGACAAGGCGCGCGCGCACATTGGGGCTGGGTTCGGTCAGCCGAAGCAACAAGGGCCGCGCCTGCGCCCCGTCGAGCATGAATTCGGCACCAGGAAAGGGATGACGGGCCGGGTCGCGCACCACGGCAATCTGCCCCATGGCCGCCGCGTAGATATGGGCCTGCTCGCGCAGGGCATTCACATCGGTTTCAAGCAGGCTGTTCTGGAAGTCGTTCAGGAAAAGCAGCGTGACGGCCAGAATCGCCAGAGGCAGCGTATTGAGCAGGAAGATACGCCGCATGAGCGGCGAAGCGAAACGCGGCAGCTGGAAGCGGCGTGTGATCCGGCGGCTCTCGCGTCCAGCCTCCAGCGCCAGCGTGTCACCATGGCGAAATGAGCGCCGACGCAGGCGTTTGAGGGCCTGTGACATGCCGCCCGGCGCGCCGCGCCGCGACCGCCTGCCGATTGATTCACGCTGCGGCATTCCGGATCAGTCTTCCTTGTAGCGATATCCTATGCCGTACAGGGTCTCGATCTGGTTGAAGTTGTCGTCGATCTGCCTGAACTTCTTGCGGACACGCTTGATGTGACTGTCGATGGTGCGGTCATCCACATAGATGTTTTCACCGTAAGCCGCATCAATCAGCTGGTCGCGTGATTTTACCATGCCCGGACGAAGAGCCAGCGCCTTGACCAGCAGGAACTCTGTGACGGTCAGCATGATATCCTGACCCGCCCAGAGGCACTGATGGCGTGTCTCATCAAGGGTAAGGCTGCCACGCACGATGGCGGCGCCTGCGCCTGACGTACCGTTGCCCTCGGCGCGGCTGGCATCCTGCCGGCGCAGCAGGGCGCGGATGCGCTCCAGCAGCAGGCGCTGCGAGAAAGGCTTGGTGATGTAGTCGTCCGCACCCAGACGCAGGCCCATGAGCTGGTCCAGCTCCTCATCCTTGGAGGAGAGGAAAATGACCGGCAGGGATGAGCGCGCGCGCAGGCGCTGCAACAGTTCCATACCATCCATGCGCGGCATCTTGATGTCCAGCACGGCCAGACTGACAGGACGCGCGAGTATGCCCTGCAAGGCGGCTTCGCCATCGGTATAGGCGTGCACAACAAACCCTTCAGCCTCCAGCGTCATCTGGACCGAAGTGAGGATGTTACGGTCATCATCCACCAGGGCGATGGTGTGCTTTGTCGTCTCCATGCGCGATTTATCCGCCTTCAATTTCTGCCTGTTGCCAATCCAAGGGGGGTTGGCATATGGCTTGTCACAGCCACCTATATCTTACCACGCGGCTGCGCCCAAGACGGGGCTGCCGAAAACGGTCGGACATCGCTGAATGGTCGACCCGAGTGTTTCCGTGGCTTCTGGCGGTCATGCTCGCCCCGTTGCGGGGGAGTACGCTGAAGCCGACCTTTTGCTGCCCGGCCTGACCGGGCCCGATTTTTCGAGGTTGCGACCACGATGACGACTGAGAATACACTGCACGACGCGCAGAACGACGCCCCGGCACCCGAGACCGCCGAAGCGACCCAGGCCACCGCTGATACAACAGGCCAGACGCCTGAATCACGTATTGCCGAGCTGGAAGCCCAGGTTGAGGAATTCCGCGACAAGTGGATGCGCTCCGAAGCCGAGATGCAGAATTACCGCACCCGCGCCAAGCGCGAAGTGGAAGATGCCCGCCAGTATGCGGTGCAGAAATTCGCCAAGGACGTGGTCGAAGCGGCTGAGAACCTGCAGCGTGGCCTTGCCTCCCTGCCGCCCAAGGCCGAGGGTGAAGAAGGGCTCGTCGCCAAGCTGCGCGAGGGCTTCGAGAGCACGGAACGCTCTTTCCTTGGCATTCTGGAACGCAATGGCATCACCTGCCAGCATCCGGTGGGCGAGGTGTTCGACGCCAATCTGCATCAGGCGATGGCCGAGCAGCCGAGCGACGAACACGCGGACGGTACGGTAATGCAGGCCTGGACCCCCACCTGGACGCTTCATGGCCGTCTGCTCAAGCCCGCCATGGTCGTTGTGGCGAAGGGCGGCAACAAAGCCGCAGAATGAGGCTTGAAACCCTCGTCATGCGCTCCTAGATTTTATCTGTAACCCGCCCCTGCCGAGGCAGGGAGACAAAAACAAGGGCGTTGCCCGGTGCCTGAATGGGCCGGACGACGCCGCTGAGAGGACTGAAATATGAGCAAAGTCATTGGTATTGACCTTGGCACCACGAATTCTTGCGTCGCGATCCGCGAAGGCGATGAGACCAAGGTCATCGAAAACAGCGAAGGCGCACGCACCACGCCGTCCATGGTCGCTTTCACCGCCAACGGTGAGCGTCTCGTCGGACAGGCCGCCAAGCGCCAGGCTGTCACCAACCCTTCCGATACGCTGTATGCCGTCAAGCGTCTGATTGGCCGTCGCTATGACGATCCGACCGTCGCCAAGGACAAGGAAATGGTCCCGTACGAAATCGTACGTGGCGATAACGGCGACGCATGGGTCCGCGCCCGTGGCGAGAACTATGCCCCGTCGCAGATCTCCGCTTTCGTGCTGGGCAAGATGAAGGAAACCGCCGAGGCCTATCTCGGTGAGACCGTTTCCCAGGCCGTCATCACGGTTCCGGCCTACTTCAATGACGCCCAGCGTCAGGCAACGCGCGATGCCGGTCGTATCGCCGGTCTTGAAGTGCTGCGTATCATCAACGAGCCGACCGCTGCCGCTCTGGCCTATGGCCTTGGCAAGCGCGATTCAGGCACGGTGGCCGTGTATGACCTTGGTGGTGGCACGTTCGACGTGTCGATCCTCGAGATCTCTGATGGCGTGATCGAAGTGAAATCCACCAATGGTGACACGTTCCTTGGTGGTGAAGACTTTGATAACCGCATCATTGGCTACCTCGCTGACGAGTTCAAGCGCGACCAGGGCATCGACCTGCGCGGCGACAAGCTGGCTCTGCAGCGTCTGAAGGAAGCCGCCGAGAAGGCCAAGATCGAGCTTTCCTCCTCCAAGGAAACCGAGATCAACCTGCCCTTCATCACGGCTGATGCCTCGGGTCCGAAGCACCTCGTGGTCAAGCTGAGCCGTGCCAAGCTGGAAAGCCTGGTTGAAGATCTGGTGCAGCGTACGCTCGGCCCGTGCCGCGCAGCGCTCAAGGATGCCTCGGTTACCCCGGCTGAAATCGACGAAGTCATTCTCGTTGGTGGCATGACACGTATGCCGAAGGTCATCGAGACCGTGAAGCAGTTCTTCGGCAAGGACCCTGCCCGCAACGTCAACCCTGACGAAGTGGTGGCGATCGGTGCCGCTGTTCAGGGCGCCGTGCTCAAGGGCGACGTGAAGGATGTTCTGCTTCTCGACGTGACCCCGCTTTCGCTGGGCATCGAGACTCTGGGCGGTGTCTTCACCCGTCTGATCGATCGCAACACGACGATCCCGACCAAGAAGAGCCAGACCTTCTCGACGGCTGATGACAACCAGAGCGCTGTGACCATCAAGGTCTATCAGGGCGAGCGCGAAATGGCGGCAGACAACAAGCTGCTTGGTAATTTCGACCTCACCGGGATTGCTCCGGCTCCGCGTGGCGTACCGCAGATCGAGGTCACGTTCGACATCGATGCCAACGGTATCGTCAACGTGTCGGCCAAGGACAAGGCGACCAACAAGGAACAGCAGATCAAGATCCAGGCTTCTGGTGGTCTGAACGATGCCGATATCGACCGTATGGTGAAGGAAGCCGAGGCCAATGCCACGGCAGACAAGGCCAAGCGCGAGATGGTCGAGCAGCGCAACAACGCCGAGGCCCTGATCCATCAGACTGAAAAGTCGCTGACCGAAGCTGGCGACAAGGTTCCGGCAGCTGACAAGGCTGAAGCGGAATCGGCAGTAGCTGCGACCCGTGAAGCCATGAACGGCACGGATCTTGAGGCCCTGAAATCAGCGACCGAGCGTCTGACCCAGGCTGCCATGAAGATTGGTCAGGCTGTCTATGCCCAGTCTCAGGGTGAAGAGGGTGCCGCCGGTGGCGAAGCCCATGCTGCCAAGGACGAAAACGTCGTCGATGCCGATTTCGAGGACGTGGACGACAGCAAGAAGCACTGATCTCCCCAAGGAGGGGTTCGCCCCTCCAGCGGCTCGATGCTTTTGACGCCCGTCCTTCCTGAGGGAAGGGCGGGCGTTTCGCCGTTCAGCCCGACGCGGTTCTACCCGCGTTGCTTTGATTGCCCCCGCTGGTCATTACAGGCCGCATATTCTGATCCCTGGATCTCCTGACGAGGACTCCCATGGCCACCAAGATCGATTTCTACGCTGTTCTTGAAGTCTCCCGCACAGCCTCTGCCGATGAGCTCAAAAAGGCCTATCGCAAGCAGGCCATGCGTTATCATCCTGACCGTAATCCGGGGGATGAAACCGCCGAGCACAAGTTCAAGGAAATCAACGAAGCCTATGATGTTCTGAAAGACGAACAGAAGCGCGCTGCCTATGACCGCTTCGGTCATGCTGCCTTTGAAAATGGCGGTATGGGCGGCGGTGGTTTCGGGGGCGGATTCGGCGGTGGTGGCCTCGATGACATCTTCGAGATGTTTGGCGACATGATGGGGGGCCGCCGTGGCGGCGGTCGTCGTCGCACCGGCAATGACATTCAGGTTCAGGTCGAAATCTCGCTTTCCGAGGCCTATGAAGGTGTCAAGAAGCCGGTCGAAATCCGTACACGCGTCGCCTGCGAAAGCTGCCATGGCACGGGATCGGCTGACAGCAACCCCGGCGACGTTACCTGCCCGACCTGTCATGGCGCCGGTGCCGTGCGTGCGCAGCAGGGCTTTTTTCTGGTCGAGCGTCCCTGCCCCACCTGCAAGGGCTCGGGCAAGGTCGTGCGTAATCCCTGCAAAAGCTGCAAGGGAAGCGGCACAACAGAGCAGACGCGTTCGATCGAGGTTCCCATTCCCGCCGGCGTGGAAGATGGCACACGCATCCGCCTGACGGGCGAAGGCGAAGCCGGTGGCAGCGGTATCCAGCCGGGTGATCTCTATGTGCATATTGCGGTAGGTGGCAGCGACATCTTCCAGCGTGATGGGGCCAACATCTATTGCCGCGTGCCGCTTCGCATGACGCAGGCGGCGCTCGGCACGGAAATCGAGGTGCCTGTCATCGATGGCAGCCGCGCCAAGGTAAAAATCCCTGCCGGCACGCAATCGGGCGAGAATTTCCGCCTGCGTGGCAAGGGCTTCTCGGTGCTGCGCTCCAGCGCACGGGGTGATATGTATATCCAGGTCGCCGTGGAGACACCGCATCATCTCAACGCCCGCCAGAAGGAGCTTCTTGAGGCTTTCGAGGCCGAGGCTGGTGAGGCGCAGGAGCAGGAAAAGGCCAATCCCGAGCACACGGGGTTCTTCGCCAAGGTCAAGGACTTCTTCGAAGGGAAGTAAGAGCCATGCGTATCGGCATTGCAGGTATCACCGGTCGCCTCGGCGCGCTTTGCGTCGAGGAAGTCGCGGCATCCGGGCTTGAGCTCTCCGGTGGGCTGGCACGCAAGGCCGATCCGCAGAAGCGGATCATGACAGATCCGGCTCAGCTGGCGGCGTGCAGCGACGTTGTGATCGATGTCAGCAGCCCGGCTGCGATACTGGCCAATGCCGAAGCCTTCGCGCAGGCCGGCTGCGGCTGGGTGATCGGGACAACAGGGTTCGGCGCCGCGGAAGAACTGGCCATCCGCGCGGCCGCAACGCAGATCCCGGTGCTGCGGGCTGCCAATTTCGCACCCGGCCTGACCATGTTGCTCGATCTGGCACGTCAGCTCGGCGCCAGACTGCCGGCCCATGAATATGATGCTGAAATCCTGGAAACGCATCACCGCCAGAAGCGCGATGCCCCGTCCGGCACGGCCCTCGCCATTGGTGAGCGCCTTGCCGAGGGCCGTGGTGTCGCACTGAACGACGTCATGGAAGTCAATCGCTCAGGCGTACGGGGTGAGGAGGCTATCGGTTTTGCCTCACTGCGGGCCGGGCAGATTGTGGGCGAGCACAGCCTGATCCTGACTTCGGGTACGGAACAGATTACCCTGTCGCATCGTGCCTTCGACCGACGGGTCTTTGCCCAGGGTGCTGTAAAGGCTGCCCGCTTTGTGGCAGGTAAACCTGCCGGGTTATATGAGATGACGGAAATATTCGGCGGCTGAAACGGGACTGCCTTGCGTCTGAAACATAACAAACGCTTGACCCCTGCGGCTGTATGCCTCTAAGGACAGCCCTCTCTTGCGGGTCGGGCGCAGGTTGTCGCACGTCCGTACTCCTTTCTTTCACTCATTCCCTGCGAGGTCCCTGAGTGCGTAACTACGGCGAATTTCTCTTCACATCGGAATCCGTTTCTGAAGGTCATCCGGACAAGGTCTCTGACCGTATCAGCGATACCGTTCTGGACGCCTATCTGGAAGCAGACCCGGAAGCCCGCGTTGCGTGCGAAACCCTCTGCACCACCAACCGTGTCGTTCTGGCCGGTGAAGTTCGTGGTCCTGCTTCGATCACCAGCGAATTGCTGATCGAGCGCGCCCGTCACGCCATCAAGGATATCGGTTACGACCAGGACGGTTTCTCCTGGAAGAACGCTGAAATCACCTCCCTGCTGCACGCGCAGTCCGCCGACATTGCCGTCGGCGTCGATAGCGCTGGCGAGAAGGATGAAGGCGCTGGTGATCAGGGCATCATGTTCGGCTTTGCCACCCGCGAGACCGAGCACCTGATGCCGGCCCCGCTCTTCTATGCGCAGTCGATCCTTGAAAAGGTGCGTGACTACCGCAAGAGCGGCCATGCTCTGGGCGTCGGCCTGCTGCCGGATGCCAAGAGCCAGGTCACGCTGCGCTATGTCGATGGCAAGCCCGTTGGCGCGACTTCGGTCGTGATCTCGACGCAGCATATCGAAGGCATGCGCCAGAACACCATTCGCGAAATGCTGCGCGAAGTGGTCCGTGAAGTCCTGCCGGAAGGCTGGATGTGCCCGGAAGAAGAATTCTACGTCAATCCGACGGGTAACTTCGTGATTGGTGGTCCCGATGGCGATGCGGGCCTGACGGGTCGCAAGATCATTGTCGACACCTACGGTGGTGCAGCCCCCCATGGCGGCGGCGCCTTCTCGGGCAAGGACCCCACCAAGGTTGACCGTTCGGCTGCCTATGCCGCGCGCTACCTGGCCAAGAACGTGGTTGCTGCCGGTCTGTCCGATCGCTGCACCATCCAGCTCAGCTACGCCATTGGCGTGTCCAAGCCGCTCTCGGTCTATGTGGATCTCGATGGCACGGGCAAGGATATCGACGAAGCCCGTCTCGGCAAGCTGCTGAACGAAATGGTCGATCTCTCGCCGCGCGGCATCCGCAAGCATCTGCGCCTGAACCGTCCGATCTATGTGCCGACCTCGGCCTATGGCCATTTCGGTCGCGTGCCCGACCCGGTGCTGGACAACTTCACGTGGGAGCAGACCGATCTGGTCAGCTCGCTGCGCGGTGCCCTCAACCGCTGAGGTCCCCAACTGTCTGACACCTCTCTCAAGTCCCAGCCTGAGCGGCTTTATGGCCGCCAGCGCGGGCACCCGCTCCGCGCCCGCCAGCAGCGCCTTCTCGATGAGGCCCTGCCCAGGCTCCGCCTGAACCCCGAACAGGCCGCCGCTCCGCAGGCCGCCTTCACGGGCGCTCCTGTTCAGGGCGTCTGGCTTGAAATCGGGTTCGGCGGCGGCGAACATGCGCTCGATCAGTCACAGCGCAATCCGGATGTCGGCTATATTGCCGCCGAGGTTTTCGAGAACGGGCTGTGCTCGCTCATGTCCCGCATCGTGCCGGAAGGCGAAGAGGACACGATCACACCGCCGGATCATTTCCGTATCTGGCCCGATGATGCGCGTCAGCTGCTGAAATCCCTGCCCGATGGCTGCCTCGACCGCGCCTATCTGATGTTCCCCGATCCGTGGCCCAAGGCACGCCATGCCAAGCGTCGCTTCATCCACCCGGAGAATATTCGCGAACTGGCCCGCCTGCTGAAGCCCGGCGCCGTCTGGCGCGTTGCGAGCGATCATCCCGTCTATCAGGACTGGGTGTTCGAGATCATGGGCGCGCAGGATCTGTTCGATGCGCCCCCGCCTGCCAAAGGCGAGCGCCCCGAAGGCTGGTCACCCACACGCTATGAAGCCAAGGCCTACCGCGAAGGCCGCGTGCCGTTCTACTGGACGTTCACGCGCCGCGGTGCCTGATACCGAGTTGGATCGGAACACCGCATGAGCACGCAAATCGAACGCGAGGAAATGGAATTCGACGTGGTGATCGTCGGCGGAGGCCCTGCCGGCCTTTCCGCCGCCATCCGACTGCGTCAACTCATGCCGGAAGCCACGATCTGCCTTGTTGAAAAAGGCAGCGAAATTGGGGCGCATATCGTCTCGGGTGCAGTGATCGAACCTCGCGCCCTGGCCGAGCTCTTCCCCGACTGGCAGGAACGCGGCGCACCGCTGAAAACCCCGGTGACGGAAGAAAAAGTGCTTTTCCTGACCGAAAAGCGCGGCTTCGTCATCCCCTTCATCGACAAGCTCATGCCCGCCATGGCCAATCACGGCAATTATGTCGTGTCCCTGGGCGAGGTCTGCCGCTGGCTCGGCACCCAGGCCGAGGAGATGGGCGTTGAGATCTACCCCGGCTTTGCCGCCGCCGAACCCTATATCGAGGATGGCCGCCTGTGCGGTGTCATCACCGGTGATATGGGCGTCACGCGTGAGGGCGAGCAGGGGCCGAACTTCGCACCCGGCATGATCCTGCGGGCAAAACAGACCATCCTGACCGAGGGCGTGCGCGGCTCGATCAGCCAGCGCGTGATGAAGCAGTTCAATCTGCGTCAGGGTGTGGACCCGCAGACCTATGGGCTGGGCATCAAGGAAGTCTGGGAAATCCCGGCCGAGAAGCACAAGCCCGGCTTCGTGCAGCACAGCTTTGGCTGGCCGATGGATGACGGCACCTATGGCGGCGCCTGGCTCTATCATTTTGGCGAAAACCTCGTCTCCTACGGTTTTGTCACCGGGCTGGATTACAGCAATACCTGGCTCTCTCCCTTTCAGGAGATGCAGCGCCTCAAGACCCATCCTGAATTTGCGAAGCATCTCGAAGGCGGTCGCCGTCTGATCTATGGCGCGCGTGCCCTGTCAGAGGGTGGCTTCCAGTCCCTGCCGCGTCTGTCCTTTCCGGGTGGCGTTCTGGCGGGTGATTCCGCAGGCTTCCTGAACATGCCCAAGATCAAGGGCACGCATACAGCCATGAAATCCGGCATGCTGGCCGCCGAAGCCGTGGCCGAGGCGCTGGGGGGCGAAGGCCCCTGCGAGGCCACGAGCTACACGCGCCGTTTCAAGAGTTCATGGCTGTTCAAGGAGTTGTTCGAGGCCCGCAATGTGCGCCCCGCCTTTGCCCGCTGGGGCAATCGCCTTGGCGCGCTCTATGCCGGGATCGACAGCCTGATTTTCCGTGGCCGCGCACCCTGGACGCTGCATTTCCGTCATACGGATCATGAAGCGCTCAAGCCTGCCGAGCAGTGCAAGCCCATTGCCTATCCAAAGCCGGATGGCACGCTGACCTTCGATCTCACCTCGTCGGTGTTCCTGTCGGGCACCAATCATGAGGAGGACCAGCCGGTCCACCTGAAGCTGCGTGACCCGTCGAAATGGCTGCCGGTCAACTGGGGCATTTTCCGCTCGCCTGAAAGCCGCTACTGCCCGGCCGGTGTGTATGAGGCGCTGGAGGAAAACAGCACCATGCGCCTGCAGATCAACGCGCAGAACTGCGTGCACTGCAAGACCTGCGACATCAAGGATCCGACGCAGAATATCGACTGGTGTGTGCCCGAAGGGGCCGGTGGACCGAATTATCCTGTCGGTATGTGATTTTGAGTCGCAATAAGGTATGAACCCTGACGACAAATTCCAGGATCGGCGAGAAACAGATGAAGATAGTGGTCCCGGTCAAGCGGGTGGTGGATTACAACATCAAGCCCCGCGTCAAGGCCGATAACAGCGGCGTCGACACGCAAGGCGTGAAGATGTCGATGAATCCCTTCGATGAAATTGCTGTCGAAGAAGCCGTCAGGCTTCGCGAAAAAGGCGCTGCCTCCGAAATCGTGGTGGTGACCATCGGCGTGGCCGAGGCGCAGCCCGTTTTGCGTACGGCCATGGCCATGGGTGCCGATCGTGCCATTCTGGTGCAGACCGACGCCGAACTGGAGCCGCTGGCTGTCGCCAAGCTGCTCAAGGCCATTGTGGATCGCGAAAATCCCGGTCTGGTCATCATGGGCAAGCAGGCCATTGATGACGATATGAATGCGACCGGCCAGATCCTGGCGGCACGTCTCAACTGGCCGCAGGGCACGTTTGCCAGCTCGGTTGCCGTCGAGGACGGACGCATCACCGTGGTGCGTGAAGCCGATGGCGGGCTCGAAACAGTGCGTCTGGCACTCCCGGCCGTGGTCACCACCGATCTGCGCCTCAACGAGCCGCGCTATGCCACCATGCCCAACATCATGAAGGCCAAGAAGAAGCCGCTCGAAACCATCGCTGCCGATACGCTGGGCGTGGACATCACGCCGCGTCTGGAGACGGTGAAGGTGGTCGAGCCGCCCGTGCGTCAGGCCGGTATCAAGGTATCGAGCGTTACCGAGCTGGTTGGCAAGCTGCGTGACGAAGCAAAGGTGATCTGATCATGACAACTCTGGTTCTGATCGAAGCCGAAGGCACTGCCATCAAGAAGGCAAGCCTCTCCGCCGTTGCCGCAGCCCGCCATTTCGGTGCGGTCGATGTACTGCTGATCGGCACAGAAGGTGCCCAGGAAGCCGCGAAGATCGAGGGGATCACCCGCGTTCTTCATGCGGACTCCACACCGCATCTGGCCGAGTGCATTGCCGCCCTGATTGCCGATCGCGCCAAGGATTACGATCATATCGTTTCCGCCGCGACGGCCTATGGCAAGAACACCCTGCCCCGTGTCGCAGGTCTGCTGGATGTGCAGCCGATCACTGAAGTGGTCGAGATCATCGACGCCGATACCTTCGTGCGTCCGATCTATGCCGGTAGCGCACTCTCCACCGTGCGGTCGCGCGATGCGATCAAGGTGCTGACCGTGCGTAACGCCAATTTCGAGGCCGCCAAGCTGGGCGACGCCTCGGCGCCGATCGAAGCCGTCTCTGCTGCGGTCGAGGTGCCGGACGCCGAATATGTTGGCATCGAGCTGACTCATTCCGACCGCCCCGAACTGGAATCGGCTCGTGTGGTGATCTCGGGTGGGCGCGGCCTGAAGGATGCAGCCAATTTCAAGCTGCTCGAGCCTGTGGCTGACAAGTTGGGCGCTGCCATTGGTGCGTCGCGCGCGGCGGTGGATGCCGGGTTTGCCCCGAACGAAATGCAGGTCGGTCAGACCGGTAAGATCGTGGCCCCTGATCTCTATATCGCTGTCGGTCTTTCAGGCGCCATCCAGCATCTGGCAGGCATGAAGGACAGCCGCGTGATCGTGGCGATCAACATGGATCCCGAAGCCCCGATCTTCAACGTGGCCGATTACGGCCTCGTGGGCGATCTGTTCGAGATCCTGCCCCAGCTCAAGGCCGAACTGGGCGCCTGAACACGTCCCGAACCTGCCCCTTTTTCAGCGAGGCAGGTTCGGTTCCCGACGGCCAGATCGTTCTGGCTCGTAGTCTGGCGCCAGAACGCCGCATTACTCCTCTCCGGTCGGATGCACTACGCAGGGGAAGGCTGTTCTCCCAGTCTCGCAACGCCCCATCGCGATACGCGGCAGCGACGCATCCTGCTTGTGCCAATACGGTTCGGGAGGGAGGCCAGTCCTACCGGCGATAAGCGGCTTGCCAGCGCTCTTCAGCAAGACGGTATCGAACCGATCTGATTTCACGCGCCCGCAAGCCGTATCGAGGTCGAGCGCGCTCATAACCCCGCCATGATTGCCGCCATACCGAAGCGCTTCACAACACCGATCGTGCCTGGACGGAACGGAATCTTTCCTGCGGGACAGCTTTCCATTGTTTTTCGGCGTCGCATGGGACATGCTTGTATACATGACCCAGATCATGGACATTCAGGCAGGCGGCGCCCGTGCCCGGGCGCGTTGCGACGAACTCGGTATCGCTCCCTATAGCGACCAGAGTGACGGACTCTTTCGCCCCTATCTCGGCCCGGCGCACAGGGCCACAATTGGCAGACTGGCCCAGTGGATGGACCAGGCGGGCATGAGTGTTGAAACCGATGCCGTGGGAAATCTCGTCGGGCATTATGCGGGTGTGACACCCGACGCACCCGTTCTGCTGATCGGCTCGCATGTGGACAGCGTGCGTGATGGTGGGCGCTATGACGGCATGCTGGGTGTGTTGCTCGGCATCGAGACCGTGGCCTATTTCAACGAACGCGGCCTCAGACTGCCTTTTGCGCTTGAGGTCATCGGTTTCGGAGATGAGGAAGGCTCCCGTTTTCCCACCTATATGATGGGCTCACGCTCTGCTGCCGGCATGAAGCAGCAGATCGATGACAGCATCACCGATCGCGATGGCGTGTCACTGCGTCAGGCCCTTGCGGATTGGGGGTTGGATGTCTCGCGCTTTCATACTGCCAGACGGCAGAACGTTTTCGCCTATATCGAAGCGCATATCGAGCAGGCCCCCCATCTGGAGCGCGCCAGTCTGCCGCTCGGTCTGGTGCGGGGCATCGCCTCTCAATATCGCTTCCGCGTCACGCTGACAGGCGAGGCCGACCACGCCGGAACGGCCATGCACGAACGTCGCGATGCCCTGGCCGCCGCCGCCGAGGCAATTTCGGCCATCGAGCGCATCGGCGCACAGGACCCGGTCGATCTCGTGACGACAGTGGGCTGGCTGACTGTCGAGAACGGCGCCCCCAATATCGTGCCGGGCAAGGTCGCTCTGACCATCGACATCCGGGCGGTGACACCCGGTGTGCGTGAAAGCGCTGCCCAGGAAGTCAGTGACACGCTGCAGGCCATCTGCACACGCAGGCGCATCCGTCTCGATATCGAGCGCATACAGGATCTGGCTGGCGCGCTTTGCGATGAACGCCTGACATCCCTGCTTGGCCGCGCTGTGGAAGAACGGCAGGGCACCACGCCCCCCATGCTGCTCAGCCAGGCCGGGCATGATGCCATGATCATGGCCAATCTCGCCCCCATGACCATGCTGTTCATCCGCTGCAAGGGCGGAATCAGCCACAACCCCGCAGAATCTGTCGATGACGCCGATGTCGAGGCGGCGCATCAGGCCCTGGTGACCTTCGTCACGCGACTTGGAGAAACGATGTGAGCAGTTTTTTCGGTGAGATCAACCCGCCGCAGCGCCTTCTGATGGGGCCGGGCCCCATCAATGTGCATCCGCGCGTGCTGCGGGCCATGGGGGCGGACATGCTCGGCCAGTTCGATCCCGAGATGACCGATTACATGAACCAGACGATGGCGCTTTATCGTCAGGTGTTCATGACCGAAAACCGCTGGACATTCCTGATCGACGGCTCAGCCCGCGCCGGTATCGAGGCCGCCCTGACCTCACTGATCGAGCCGGGCGCCAAGGTTCTGCTCATCCGCTCCGGGCGTTTTGGCATGTTGCTGGGCGAGATTGCCGAGCGCCTTGGTGCCGAGATTGCCACGATCGATCTGGAATGGGGTCAGGTCGCCACGCTCGATCAGATCGAGGCCGCGCTAGCCGAGCACCGTCCCGCCGTGTTTGCCGCCATTCATGGCGACACCTCCACCACCACGGCACAGCCGCTTGAAGGCGTCGGCGCACTCTGCCGCCGCTATGGTGCCCTTTCCTATGTCGATGCCACAGCAACACTCGGTGGTATGCCGGTCCGCACCGATGAATGGCAGATCGACGTGGTTTCGGCTGGCCTGCAGAAATGCATGGGCGGCCCGCCGGGCAGCGCACCCATCACGATCTCTGACCGGGCAGCCGAGTTCATTTTCTCACGCCGCAAGGTCGAGAGCGGTATTCGTCGTGATGACATCAGCGATGGCACGCGCCCGTTCATCCGCTCAAACTATTTCGACCTCGCCATGGTCATGGATTACTGGTCCGAAAAACGCCTGAACCACCATACCGAAGCCACGTCGATGCTCTACGCCGCACGCGAATGTGCCCGTCTGGTGCTTGAGGAGGGGCTGGAGAACCGCTTCGCCCGTCATGTGGCTGCCGGCAAGGCGATGTCTGAAGGGCTGCGTGGTCTTGGCCTGACGCTCTATGGTCAGGATGCGTATCGTATGAGCAATGTCACCGGGGTCTATATCCCTGAAGGCATTGATGGCGAGCGTGTGCGGGCCCGTATGCGCGACGAATACCAGATCGAGATCGGCACCGCATTTGGTCCGCTGGTGGGCAAGATCTGGCGTCTGGGCGCGATGGGCTACAATGCCGAGCAGCACAAGGTGCGTCTGACCCTGGCCGCTCTCAAGGCTGTTCTGGAAAGCGAGGCCTGACCACTCTCGCAGGCCAGGTGAGACCCGAGCCATTCGATCAGGGCTCGGCCGACCCGGCCCGGTTGATCCTGGCCGGACTAATCCAGACCGGGGCCATTCAGTCGGCTGTGAATCCGGGCGATCACTCTGCGGGTAATCGCCAGTTCCTCAGCATCGATCCCTTCGGTGACGGTCTGCTCGATAACCCGTGAGAAACGCAGGACCTCATCAAGGCGCCCAGCACCTTCCGGGGTGATCTGCACGTAGAAGGCCCGTCGGTCTGCCTCATCGGGCTCACGGGTTATGAAGCCCTTTTCCTCAAGCGTGCGGAGGATGCGCACCATGGAGGATTTGTCGAGCAGAAGGGCTTCGGCAATTTCCTTGGGGTGCATGGGGCGACCATATCGCTGCAATTCCAGCAGGGGCTGCCATGTCGCATCGGTCAGATCATGAGGGCGTAGCCTGACATCAAGGATCTGCCGCCAGCGCCGGGCAATCAGCCCCATCATGCGTCCCAGAGTCAGGCTCTCTTCTACTGTGCTCACCGGGGTGCTCACCGGGGCGCTCACCGGGGCGCTGCCGTATTCATGTCGTCGGGCATGTTGTTCGCCAGATCAAGCTGCCCGGTTGCATGGGCCAGCGCTGCCGCCTTGGTAAACGCCTGAGCAACACTTACGGCAAGCGATGCCTGCGCCTCGAACAGGGCCGCAGCTGCTGTAGATGCATCCGTCATGGTGCCAACCCCATGCGCATAGGCCTGACTGGCCCCTTCATTGGCCGTGCGGGCGGCATCGTTCAGAACACGGGCGGATTTTACCTGGGCAAGCGCCGTTTCAAGCGCATCCTGACTGTCAGCCACCTGCCGCTCGACGCTCAGACGATCCTTGAGAAGGGTCGCCTCGGCTGCATCATGCTGCGACTGCGCCATGTGGATGGCATTGGCACGCAAGCCCCCCTGATAGATTGGCCAGCTGACCTGAAGAAAAGCCCCGGCTTCCGGCTGTGCAATGGCCGAGGCCGGCGCCGAGCGACCCGTTCCATAGGTCTTGAGCGCCCCCAGATAGCCTGACATTGTTCCGGCAAAGGCAACACGCGGCATCAGCGCGGCCTTGGATTCCGCAATGGCTTCGTCGGACGCGCGCAATCTGGCAATATCGGCCAGAAGATCGGGCCGCGACGCCAGAGCCTGATCCACAAGCTGCCTGATCTGACCCGGAGAACTCTGGGGCAGGGCCTGTACAGGCATCGGTTCTATCTCGAGCGGCAGGGTGGCAGGCAGGCCGGTCACCTCCAGCAGGGCATGATGGGCGCCATGCTCGGCATCGACCGCCTTGTCCAGATCGAAACGTGCCTGAGCCAGATTGCGCTGCGCCGTAGCCACATCGACGATCGTTGCTTCGCCATGCTCATGACGCGACTGCGCAGCACGCAGCAAAAGCGCCATATTATCCACGGCATGGTGAGAGGCCGCGACAATGGCCTGCGCCGCCTGCTGGCTGTGATACGCGCTGATCACATCCAGAATGAGTTGCTGATGAACCGCCGAAAAGCCGAAATTGGCGGCAAGCGTCTGGAATTTCGCTTCATTGATCCTGGCCCGCGTGCGGCCAAAATCGAGAAGCAGATAATCAAGCTCAAGCTTGGGGAACGCCGCTGCGCCATTCGATGTCAGATAACCGCGGCTCGACAGATAATTGGGCAGGGGGAGTGCCATGCGCTGGAAACCGCCCATGGCCGAAAAAGTAAGCTGGGGCAGCATGGCGGCACGCGACATACCGACACCGATGGCCGCCTGCCGCGCGCTCTCCCACGCAATGCGCGTGCGCGGGTTGTTGCGCTCAGCCAGATCGATCAACTGCGGCAGCGACAACACATGATCCTGTCCCTCCGGCAAGGCATGCTGCGCATGGCCGGCGCTGGATGATGCCCCTCCAACCCCCTTGCCTGTTGGCCAGTCGGGAGAAGGATTGCGTATGTCGGGCGGCAGGGTGAGACCCGTCGCCCCGTGGGGATGCCACGCGTGATCGGCACTCTGCGGCGCCAGATCGCGCGTGTCATTGCATCCGGCCAGCATCGCACCGAGCATCAGAAGAGAAATACCGCGCAACAGGAGGGTGCGGTGTGAGACGAGGTTTGGGGTCATCGGAAAAATCCGTGCTGCATGGCGGGCATCAGGCCTGTTCTGTCATGGCGCCCTGTCCGGGCCGTGCTTCAGCGTCAGGGTCATAGCGCTGGATAATCAGTCTCAGCCCCTCATCGAGCAGGCCGAACCACACCATGCGCTGGGGGTCATGAGGCAACAGGGGCAGGGGTGGCAGACGCATCTGAAGGGCAAGACCGTCGTGGCCGTCTTCCAGCCATTGCGCCAATTCGCTGAACCATCCCGCAAGCTGATCGACCTGCGCCTGTGCCATGTCGTCAGGTTCGCGCCTCACATCCGAGATGACGGCCACGGGAATGGAAAGAAGCTGGATGTCACGCACAAGGGGCAGGGTGATATCGGGAATGAAGGCGTTGCCCTTCAGGCGCTCTTCCTCGAAAGGCGCATTGCGCAGGGCCATACGCGTTGCAGCAATGGCGCGACCGAATTTCTCGCGTTCCATTTCCTGCCCGATATCGACAGCCTGCTCAGGATGCTTGCGCCGCAAGGCTATCAGCCCGCCCAGCTGGCGCACCGCTCCAACCAGATGGCTGCGCGCCACATTGGTCGCACTCACCGGCCATAGCGCCGCGGCCATCAGATACACGACGACATTACCGATCAGGATACCCACAACGCGGTTGCGCGCCGTCTCCATGTCCAGCGTCGGGCCATAGCCCTGCAGGATGGTCATGAAATAGGCCATCGCAATCTGCACGCCGGCATAGGAGATGCGCTCGCTGCCGCTCTTGATCCAGCCTGCGAAGGCAGCCACCGGGATCACCACCAGAATGAGATCGAGAACATCAGTGAGGGATGGCATGAGGGTAAGGATGGTGCCAATGCCGCATACCGCCCCGATCATGGCGCCCGTGACACGCAGGAGCATCTTGTGAACGGAGTCACCCACTGTGCCGAGGGAGACAAGAAAGCACGTCACGACGCAGGTCTGGATACCCGGCCAGGAGGTAAAACGCGTGATGGCGTAACAGATGACCACGGAAAGCGCGATCCGTATGGCCGCCTGCGGATAGGCCGGGTTCGTGAAGGCATCCGGCTTGAAAAAACTGCGGGCCGCCGCCTTGATTTCAGGCGCAAACTGGGCGGCAGTCGTCTCGGGGCGGACAAGCAGGCCGTGAATGATGGTGACTGAACGAATGAATTCACTGGCCAGCGGGTAGAGCTTCGGATCATCGCTGAATTCATCGGCAAGACGTTGGAGCGCAGCCTCATCAAAATCGATCACGGCCACGTTGTCGCGCCCCTGTCGATAGACAGCACCGCACTGCTCCACGATCAGCCCCATACGGTGCAGGAAGGCCGTGCCTCGCCCGGTTGTATCGAGCCGACTCCAGGCCAGCAGGATCATGACAAGACGGGCCGTATTGCGGATCATCGCAATCCCGACATGACGGCTCGTGATTTCAGGATGAAGCTTGATGCTCAGGTCATGAAACTGGCGCAGCGAGGCCACGCCCTGATCGGCCAGTGAGGCAATCTGGCGCATCTGGGCCGTCTCAGGTCGTGCCCCGGTTTCGCACCCCTGTGCCACGGCGCGGAAGCGCTGTGCGAGCCCGGCCCGCAGCATGGTGAGCGGATCATGCCCGGCCAGGCGATTGACCACCGCAATGATCGACAGCGCGATGACAAACACCACGCCGACCCATAGCAGGGTATGCAGCATGGCCTCTTCGGGCGGCATGAACGCCGCATCGGGCACGGCACTATCGGTCGTATTGCCAATGAACCCGTCCAGCGAATAGCCGACATTCTGCAGCATATCCGCGCTCATGGTCATGTAGACGATCCAGAAGAGCAGGATATTGGCCAAAGACCCCATGGTCATGGCCTGTGACAGAAACCCTGCTGCGAGAGTCAGCAGAAGCATCAGGGGCAGGCGTAGTCCGGGCTCGGACAGGCTGAGCATCAGGAAAAGGATTGTCAGCCCGGTGCCTGCCACAATCACTGCCCCGCCCATCAGCGCCGTGCTGGTATTGGAGGCAGCGTCATTGCCGGACAGGAAGAAGCAGATGAAGACCAGAACCGGCAGATCGGGAATGCGGAACGTCTCGCCGATCAGGATCGTGACAATCACCTGAAAGACGAGCAGGGCCGTGTTGCGTGCCCGACCGGGAGATGGCGCCATTTCCTTTTTGAGGAAGGCAAAGGTCGATGGCGTTTCCTCGCGCCAGATCCTTCGCCTTGGCAGCACCAGCGCCTGCTCGGCGGTGTTCATCGCATCACGACCACAACCAGAGTGCCTCCGATGCGCATCAGGTCAGTCGGGGGATTATCAAGCCGGATACGAACCGGAAAACGCTGTGCGATGCGCACCCAGTTCAGGGTGCGCGGCACCTTGGGCAGGCCATTGGCGCTCATCCCCTCATCGGGCACAACACCGGCATTGAGACTTTCGAGCGTGCCACTGATGGGTGTGCCGGGCTGCGCCATGGCATACACCGTCACCTTCTGGCCCGGCGCCAGCCCGGCGAGCTGCGTCTCGCGGAAATTCGCGATGGCCCACCATTTCTCATCATCGACCAGCGTAAAGACTGGCTTGCCCGTCGTGGCGTATTCACCAGCGGCCACATTAAGGTCGGTCACGATGCCATCACAGGGTGCCCTGACCGTGGTCAGACGCAGGTCACGCTCTGCCTCACGCAAGGCCGCCTGGGCCGCTGCCAGATCGGCACGCAGGGGTGCCACACTGCGCACAGCCTGACGGGCAGCAACAGCCGATTGCAGGGCAGATTGCAGGCTTGCCTCGGCACTGCGTGTTTCAGCCCGTGCCTGATCCAGCGCCTCACGGGTCACGAAACCCTGCTTCTCAAGAGGGGACAGGCGCGCCTGTGTGGCCTGGGCAAGGGTCAGCCGCGCCCGCGCACTGGTTACCGAGCTGGCCTCGGCACCGGCATGGGATATCTGGGAACTGACCTGACTGGTCTGCACGTCAATCTGGGCCTGCAGACCATCGACCTGCGCCTGCGCCTGCTGCACACGGTAGGTGTAAGGCTCAGGATCAATCACATACAGGATGTCGCCGCGCCTGACCTTCTGGTTGTCGTGAACCGGCAGGGAAACGATGCGTCCACTCACTTCAGGTGCGAGGTGGACGATATTGGCCGCGATATAGGCGTCTTCAGTGCGGGGCCGACTGTGCAGGCGATCCAGCACCAGAAAGCCCAGAATCACACAGGCCGCCAGCAACAGGATAAGGAGCGAGATACCGCCGATGCGGGATGGAAGAGAGCGCATGGACACCGCCTAGTGACCGAAAAACACAAGCCAGACCACGAAGGTGATGGCGACCATGAAAGCGAGATAGGTCAGCATCGGGGCAGGCACAGCCTGCTGGAGCCCGACAACCCCGATGACAGCGCGCAGCAGAGCGGCTGCTACGGCACCGATCGTGGCACACAGCATCCATGACGGGAAAAACGATCCCAGCACATCCTGCAACGGCGCCCGTGTACAGCCCCCAAGGCCAAGCGCCATGAAAAACGGGAGTGACCGCCACAGGGCCGAACCTGGTCGGCTGGGATAGGAGGTGAGGCGCATGGTTGGCTCGTCGATCCTGATGATGAGATCTGAACCATGACACAGATATGGTTTACATATCAACCATATTGATAGAGCGTTTTCTTTGCTGATTGAATCATTTGGGATTCCCAATCTGTGTGTGATCTGATTCAAGGTAACGGCCGGGATGGAGGCCGGCGCTGGATGTCGTCACGCACCCTGTCTCTGGATTTACGCGCCCGCGTTGTCGCGGCGGTTTCAAAGGGCCTGTCCCGCCGGCAGGCTGCCGAGCGCTTCGGCGTCAG
>NZ_JBXWTO010000010.1:0-122680 GCF_057319415.1 Asaia sp. A2 | reverse complement strand
CTTTGTTCGCGGAACCCATCAGGGCCAGCAGTCCAAAACCGACTGCGCAAACAGGCCGGACAGAAGACTGCTCCTGATCAACGTCAGTGTGTCATTTTTCTCTTGCAACAAGGGAGCCATCCACAGAGGACACAATGCGTTTGCCTGCATCAGCGATAGTGCGGCCGCCTCTCGCGCAATTGCCCGCTCGGGACGGACGGCGATCATTGCACCCGGTGCGCATAAGGTAGCCCTGCGCGCCCTACCCTGCACGTCTCTACCGATCGACGATGCCCTGGCATT
This sequence comes from Asaia sp. A2, assembly GCF_057319415.1. Lineage (NCBI taxonomy): Bacteria > Pseudomonadati > Pseudomonadota > Alphaproteobacteria > Acetobacterales > Acetobacteraceae > Asaia > Asaia sp. A2. The sequence goes on along the minus strand of NZ_JBXWTO010000010.1, from coordinate 122,398 downwards.
GCGCCTTAAACGCCTCGGTCTGGAGACGATCGGAGCGTGCTACGATCTGCCACGCGCGCCCCTGGCCAAGCGCTTCGGGAGCGCTTTTCTCGACTGCCTCGATCAGGCTGCCGGCCTGCGCCCCATGCCCCTGTCATTCGTGCAGGAACGTATCGGCGTGCAATGCGCCCGCTCCCTGTTCGAGCCGATCGGCACGGCAGAAGCGATTGCGACTGTAATCGAAGCCCTCGTACCTGGAATCTGCGCGCAGCTCCTCGAGCGTGGAGAAGGCGCAAGGCTCGTCGATTTCCTCTGTACGCGTGTCGATAACACGATCCAGGCAGTGCGTGTGGGCACGTCCGACGCCACCTGCGATCCGACCCGGCTAATCCGCCTGCTCTGCGACCAGATCCCGCAGATCGAGCCGGGATTTGGCATCGAGGCGGTGCAGCTCGTCATCGTGCAATCTGCGCCCATTCGCCAGCACGAGACCGCCCTGCCCGGTTATGGCGAGACGCACAGCACCTGGCCGGCAACGCTGCTCGATCGTCTGGCCAATGCGCCGGGGCTGATTTCCCTCGCGCGGCTGCATCGGATCGATGCCGCGTGGCCTGAAGAATCACGCCATCTCAGTCTGCAGGGACCGGTCGAACGAGAGCGCCAAATGGACATTGCTCCCCGCCCGGTCGTTCTGCTCGATCGCGCCATCCCGATCGAGGTGACAGCCCTCCTCCCCGATGGAGCCCCGCGTCAGTTCCGGCTCGGCCGTATGCTGCATCGTATCGTCTGTGCCGAGGGGCCGGAGCGGATTGCCGGCGCCTGGTGGCAGGATCCGGCTGCGTTCGGGATTGTGCGCGATTACTGGACGATCGAGACGGAGAAAGGGCAGCGCCTGTGGCTGTATCGCCTGGGAGATGGTGTTCATGACTGGACCGGTTCGGGCCAGTGGCATCTGCAGGGAATGTTCTGATGACCCAGCCCGTCGATCCCCTGCTGAACGCCCGTCCCGAAGAGCTTGCCGACGCCATGCAGCATGGGTTGCGCTATGACGGCAGGCGGCGTGTCCATGACGCCGATGAGTTCATGGCCCGTCTGGTCGCCGAGCGCCTGGTCGCGCATCTGCTGCGCTGCGGCTTCGTGCTCATGCGTCGCCCCGCGCCGGGTGCGCCCGATAGCAGCCGGCACCCTCATCCGCATCGCCGGATCGAGGACAAGGACCGGTCATGACCCAAACCCCGATCGTCGAGCTGGGGACGCTCTCGGCTTTCTCCTTCCTGCAGGGCGCAAGCCTGCCTGAGGAGATGATTGCCCAGGCCGCGCATCTCGGCTTCGAGACGATCGGTCTTGCCGACTGGCATGGTATATCGGGTGTGGTCCGTGCGCATCGAGCAGCGAAAGAAGTCGGAATCCGGCTGATACCGGGAACGCGCCTTACCCTGTCGGATGGCAGCGTACTGCTTGCCTATCCGGTCGACCGCACCGGCTGGGGCTGGCTGTGCAAGCTGCTCACACTCGGCCATCACCGGGGAGAACGTGGGGTCTTCGCGCTCGACTGGTCGGATCTGAAACAGGCGGCTGATCACCTCGTCCTGATCCTGCAGCCCGGGATCGCGATCGAGACGACACGCCTGCAGATCGAAGCACTCTGCGCCATCTCGCCCGATCGCAACAGGCGCTATCTCGGTCTCGTCTATCGGCGCGAGCCCTATGCCTGGCGCCGGCTGCATGGCTTGCAGGCACTAGGGGCGCAAACGGGGATCGCGACCGTCGTAACCGGCGATGTGCGGCTGCACGATCCGAAGCGTCATCTCCTGCTCGATGTGCTGACTGCCATTTACACGAACACCACCCTCGATGCGCTTGGCCCTGAGCGCATGGCCTGTCCGGATCTCGTCCTGCGCGGCCCGGACGAGCAACGTACTCTGTTCGCTGCCTTCCCTGAAGCCCTGACAAACCAGAGCCGCATCGCCGATCTGTGCCGCTTTTCGCTCGACGATCTGCGCTACCAGTATCCGAGTGAGGCGACGATCGAGGGGGAAAGCCCTCAGGAGACCCTTGCGCGTCTGGTGCAAGGCGCCCTGCCCCGACGCTATCCGGCCGGCACACCCGAAACGGTCCGTGAGCAGATCAGACATGAGCTCACCCTGATCGAGCGGCTGGGCTATGCGCCCTATTTCCTGACGGTGAACACGATCGTCCAGCACGCCCGCTCGCTGGGCATTGCATGTCAGGGCCGTGGCTCGGCCGCCAATTCGGCGATCTGCTATGTGCTGCGGATCACCAGCATCGATCCCGTCCGCTCAGGCCTGCTTTTCGAACGGTTCGTCTCCGAGGATCGCAAGGAACCGCCCGATATCGATGTCGATTTCGAGAGCGATCGCCGCGAAGAGATCATCCAGTGGATCTACAGCCATTACGGCCGTCATCGGGCGGCTCTTTGCGCAACGGTCCAGCGCTTTCAGCCCAAGGGCGCCCTGCGTGAAGTCGGCAAGGTGCTCGGCCTGCCCGATGACGTGACCGGACAGCTTTCGCGCCATATCGCGTCCTGTCTGGATGACCCGCAGATCTGCCGCGAGCGTCTGATCGAAGCCGGTCTCAATCCGAAGGACCGGCGTCTCGCGCTCACACTGCACATGGCGCGCCAGCTTCTCGGCTTTCCGCGTCAGCTGGGCACCCATCCGGGCGGCTTTGTGCTCACCCAGGATCGTCTGGACGAGCTCGTGCCATTGCAGCCGGCCGCGATGGAAGGACGGCAGATCATCACCTGGGACAAGGATGATATCGACGCGCTGTGTTTCATGAAGGTCGATGTGCTGGGCCTGGGCATGCTGGGCTGTCTGCAACGCGGCTTTGAGCTCATGAATGAGCATTATCGCCTGAGCATGGATCTAGCCTCCGTACCGGCTGAGGATCCCGAGACCTACCGGATGATTCAGCGCGCCGACACGCTCGGCACATTCCAGATCGAGAGCCGCGCGCAGATGGCCATGCTGCCACGCATGAAGCCCGCGACCTTCTATGATCTGGTCATCCAGGTCGCGATCGTGCGCCCCGGCCCCATTCAGGGCGATATGGTGCATCCCTATCTGCGCAGGCGCGCGAAGATCGAGCCCGTGACCTACCCGACAGCCACACTCGAGAACATTCTCGGCAAAACCCTTGGCGTGCCGCTCTTTCAGGAGCAGGCGATGCAGGTGGCCATCCATTGCGCAGGCTTCACGCCGGGCGAGGCCGACCAGCTCAGACGCGCCATGGCAACCTTCAAGATGACAGGCGGTGTCTCTCCCTTTCGCGAAAAGCTCATCGCCGGCATGCAGCGCGAGGGCTATACGGCCGCATTCGCGGAAGAGACTTTCTCCCGACTGGAAGGTTTCGGGTCCTATGGCTTTCCCGAAAGCCATGCGGCGAGCTTTGCACTCATCGCCTATGCCTCGTCCTGGATGAAGTGCCACTACCCGGACGTCTTCTGCGCCGCCCTGCTTAATTCCCAGCCCATGGGCTTTTATGCACCGGCTCAGATTGTTCAGGACGCGCGCGCCCATGGCGTCGAGATCCGCCCCATCTGCGTCAACGCATCGCGCTGGGACTGCACCCTGGAAAGATCGGCAAAACCCGCCTCCAACAAAAGCAGGGGATTGGCTTTGCGCCTCGGTCTGCGCCTGGTGCGCGGTCTGGCAAACAAGGATGCGGCCGCGCTGATCGCGGCACGCATGCCACTTTACGAGAGCATCGATGATGTGTGGCGCCGCGGCGATATCCCGCTGCAGGCGCTCGAGGCGCTAAGCAATGCCAATGCCTTTGCGTCATTCGGTCTCGATCGCCGCGCCGCGCTCTGGGCGGTCAAAGGGCTCGATACGGCACCGCTCCCGCTTTTTGCGGCGGCCGATCGAGGGCGCAATTTCATCGAGCCTGAGGTGATCGAGCCCGATGTGACCCTTCCTGCCCTGCCGGCGCGTGATGCCGTGCATGAGGATTATCGCATGACGGGTCTGAGTCTCGAGGCGCATCCGGTCTCCTTCCTGCGTCCTCTTTTCGAGCGCGAGGGCATGACGCGGTGCGGCGATCTGGCCAGCCTGCGGGACGGTGCGCGGATCTCGATTGCAGGGCTCGTACTGATGCGACAGCGACCCGGTACCGCGCACGGTACCATGTTCATCACGCTCGAGGATGAGACGGGGATCGCCAATCTGATCGTCTGGAAGTCCGTGCGCGAAGCCTGGCGGCGGCCGTTGATCTCAGCCCATCTCATGGTGTGCCACGGCACGCTGCAGAAAGAGGGCGAGGTCATTCACGTCATCATGCGCGAGCCTGAAGACAGGACGGATCTCTTGAAGGGGTCCGAGCCCGTCAAGGCTCGTAATTTTCGATAGGAGAGAGAAATCATGGCGAAAAAGAACCGCGAGCCCGCCTATGAGAGCGGCCCCCAGACGAAGATTATCCTGCAGCCCTATCTGTGGCGCACATCCAGAGACGGCGAGGTCACGCTTGAAGCAGCCCCTGCGACCGCGTGTCGCGACCCGGCGCACGGTCTGCAGCTCCTCGATCGCATCGGTGCAGGCGGCACGATGTTCGCAGGCGCGCATCTTGTGTGCGTTACGGCCGACCCCGAGGCCGGCGATTACAGCGAGCCGGAGTTCCTTGGGGAAATTGGCGACGTGCCGGAAATAGCCGCATGATCCCCAACTACCGCTTTTGGGGTCTCGCAGCGGCGCCCCAGAGGCCACCTCTTACCTTCGCACCCGCTACCTGTGCTTAGAGCGGCTAACAATCACTCAGGTCTGGGGTCTAGAGCTGCCGGCGCGGTAATATTAAGATCGGCGACCAAACGACCATCAGTGTCAAAAAGTTTGGCTTTGGTAACGCCGATCTTATGAACGGGTATTACCGAACACGTTTCGAATGATTGTGATCGAAGACAATAAGACACTGACACGCCCCGAGAATCTTCTTCTGCCCACCACGACTGGCTATAGCCGCCCTTTAAAGCTGGATTCTCTTGGGATGATATCCCCGTTGTTGTGACAACGGGGCCTCCGTTCACAATGCCAACCCCCATTGCCGAAGCTCCGATCACAGGAAAGGACGCATCGATCTCTATTTGTTGCTGACTACTCGTCGCGATAATAAATCTCTTTTCGCCGAATGGTGTCGTCAATGTGTTCGAGTAATCCTTGCTAGGTGCAGCGTGTGCCGTTGCCCCTAGAAAGGAACCAATAATCAACGCTATATTCAGGTAACGCATTTCTATTCCAATCCGATAAATTATGGAGTTCGCAAGTCGCGAACCCCACTTCCCTCTAAAGTTTCAATTTTCCCCAATTGCCAATGCGACCGAGGAGTCTCACTCAAAGAGATTGGCGAACGATACAGCAAGGCGCTGTGTCAGAACCGGCATCGCCTCTTCGAGCTTGAGATTAACCTTGTCCGCATAAGCCACGTCGCGCAGCGTGTACTTCTTGAAGTCGGAAGTCTCGTCGATGTCCTGGACGCGCACATTCGCGTTGCTGTCACCCGATGAGGCTGCGCCATAGGTCTGCGCGGTGGAATCCGTTACACCGCCCGACAGGCGCGAACTGCCCGAGCCGTGATGGGTGTGCGTGTGTTGACGCACCTTGCCCCCGTTTGCCGGTCGTTCCGAAAGCTGGATATCGACCGTGATCGCATAGGTCACGTCCTGATAGGCGTAGTTGACAAGCGCTGAGGCTGCGGCAAGGCCAAGCCCGACACCCAGCCCTGCTCCGGCATTGCCGGTGAGACCGCCGACCAGACCGCCCGAAGCCGCACCGATTGCGAGCGACTGCAAAGGCTGACCGTAATTCGACGAAAGCAGCGCCGAGGATTGTTCCTTGGTCAGCTTACCGGCCTGAAGAACATTGGCCTGCAGAAGGTAATGAGCACCCATGGCATCGGGCATGATCGTGTAGCCGCGCTGCTGCAGAGCAGACGCAAGCGCGCTGCGGATATCCAGTTCAGGGTAATCGGACGTATTGCGGATACCGAGATAGACCGTCTTCTGGTTCTGCGGGACCGGATCGAGGAACACGGTTTCCGACATATGCGTATGCACGTCGAGTTGTCCGTGATTGGAGACGGCATCGAGGCCACTGCATGCTGTCAAAGCCAAGAGGAAGGCAGAGGCACCGATAATGCGCGGAAAGAAGAAGAATTTCATCGTAACTCCTGAAGCGGCGAATGAGTACGTCGCAATGTTTTGTAACTTCCTAAAACGGAACGATGCGTTAACGCAGTGATAACTTTTGCCGGTTTTTGTTAAGTTTCAGTGACTGGCAGGCTCTGGCGCGAGCACGGCATTGGCTGTCGCGGCCTTGGTCGCGCTGATCGCGTTCAGATCATCCGAAGAGGCATCGGGCGCGATCGCAGCCTTGCCGGTCGAGATCGTCTTCCTTCCATCTGTCGCTTCGCGGGAGACTGTATCGAGGCTGATGGTTCCTGACTCTGCAGGAGGCAGCGGTGCCACGGATTTCTCATGGATCACAACGGCCCCGGGGGCCGTAACGACCGGTGCGTCGGTCACGACCGATGCAGAAGCGGCTGGAACTGCACCGGGAACCAGCGATGTCGTTGCCTGAACGGGACCGGTCGGCGCGGACAGGGCAACAGGCTCGCTGTAAGCCGCCTTGTTCAGGATCATATGGTCCTGCTCATGCGTGCTTGTAGGATCGGTATCATAAATGTCGACAAGCTTGTCCGTACGACCATAGCAGAACAGCACGGTATGAAGCTGGGGGCGCGTCCCCGCTTTGATCGGTGCCCAGAACACCTCTGCGAGACCGGCGGTAGCGATACCCGTTAGAACTTCTCCCGCCTTCATGGCAGCGCGACCACCTGACGTCAGACCGGACGTATAAATACGGTAGATATCGCAGGGACGACCATTTTTCTGAATAGTGCCTTCCGCACGACCGACCGTGCTTACGATATCGAAGCGATCCGTATTCGCATTGAATTGGCTCAAAAGAACAGGCTCAGGCGCGGGCGTCGAGCTTCCGCAGGCTGTCAGAGCGCAGGAGGAAATGAGGAAGAGCGGTGCGAGAGCGCGTGAAAATCCCATTGGGATCAACTCCAGGTGAGAAACTGTATCAAAACATATCGTATATACGGTTCAAGTCAATTCCATATATATGAAAAATGTTTGACGATCGGCTCGCTGTGAGTTAACCGCTGTGCATGGGCAGAAAAAAAAACTGGGACGAAAGACTGCTCCTTACCCTTCCCGAAGGGGCTAAGGCCCTCATCGATTCAGTTCTGGAGATCGGTGAAAACCGCAATGCGATGATCCGTAGCGCAATCGACACCGAGATTCGCAGACGGACGCGACGCCTCGTCAGATCCTCATCTGAAACCGCGTCTGAAGACGACCAGACAGAAGACTGATTACCTGATCAACGAATAATCGCGCGCCTCGTCGTTCGGCCGACGGCCTGCGCAAGTGCGGGACATTCTTCGCGCTTCAATCCCTTGGGATGCCCAAAAGCAGTTCGAATAGCGTCTATACCCAGACTGGTGAAGTAGAACCGGGGATCCTCCTCGGAGTGCTGCGAGGTCGTCGCCAATCCACGCTCGATCATTGTCTGGAGTGCGGCCGGGACATAACGATCCTTCTTGCACGAGCCATACCAGCCCGGAAGAAGGAAACCCTCATCAAGCCTAACCGAACCAGGCGTTTCGCGCTGGAACCTCTGCCGCAGCCAGACACATTCCCGTCTCGACAAAACCAGATCACTCATTTTTTGCCCTCGCGAACACGACGTAAACCACCACAGTTCCTCAGCTATCCGATCAGTGTCGCCCGCCCTGGATGGTCGTCGATCCCATATCGGCAGGCCCCCTTGTTTCTGCCAAGGCACCTATGGCCAATTCCTCCCGGTTGCGAACATCGCGCAGTGCGTAGAGGCTCCGGTCGAGGAACAGGGTGTTCTGGGCTCCCCGCTCCACAAGGGCTCTGAAATAGGCGTCACGGGCATGGATTACAGCCTGTCGCTCAAGGCGCGAGGCCATGATGATCACGGCAATCGCCGCCTGGAGCCGACCGAGAACGCCACATCCCTGCACCCAGGCGTGATACGAAACCCCGATCTGACCTGACAGATATTCGGCCGCGTCGATCAGCTGCTCCGCGCTGGGTGTTGCAGTAGGGCATATCTCGCGAAGGGCTGTGCAAATTCCGAGATAGAACTGAGCTGTTCCCTTGAATCCGCGAAGAGCGCTTTCACGACCGAGACGAGGACTTTCACCCGGGTCATCCAACGGCTCACGCCGCATTGTTTCAATGCGATTGCGGCTGCAAGCCGCTACGGAGACTACTTTTTTAAGAGATAGATTGTTTTTTGTATCCGTATAATGGGTCTCATTTTGCGCACCCATGGGTCTCAGATTGCGCGTCTCAGGCGCGGCGGATGTGCGGTTATCCACAGCCGTTCCCTGCTGCACCTGCATGCCTTGAAGGGCCACGAGATGCGCAGCCATCTGTCCATGCAGCGCGTGCAGTTTGGCCGGCTCATTCGTCATCAGACGCAAACGCATGAGACGACGGGCCTCTGCCATGATCGTCGGCTTGTCGAGTGCGTCGGACAGCAAGCGCACCTGCTCGTTGAGCGAGGCAATTTCCTGACGCAGGAAGCTCAGTTCCTCCCGCCGGCGGGTCTCCGAGCGGCTGAGTGCGACGAGATCCACCCAGCGATGCCGGAGCGAGGCCAGGTTGAACCCTGTCCGCTGGGACTCTGTCCCCTGCCACCTTTTCCCGCGCTGTCCGTTCCGACCGTCCTGGGCCACCAGAAACCGGGCTTCCGCAAGCTCGCGGATATGACGTCGCAGCGTTGCGAGCGACACCCCGGTCCAGTTCAGAAGCGTCTCGTTATGGGCGTAGACGAAAGGCGTCTCCATCGCCGTCCAGTCTTCCGCCCTGGTGTGCTCGATCATCACGATCAGCGTATTGGCGGCCGCCGCCGACACAGGCAGGGCGCCACGCAGCGATTTAAGCAGCCCGAGGACCTCGCGACGCGCCGGATAGTCGGCGGGCTCCTGCGTCAGCTCGGCTTCGGCTTCCAGCATGGCCGCACTCAGCCGCCGCCGTCCGGGCCGATACGACCCGTCCTGCCCTGCAAAGGGAGGGGTGAACTCCATGGTTCAACATCCATCGAAAAGTGGTTGCGTGAACCGCTTCCCGGCTGGTCGTTCAGACAAATCTCTCCCGTTCGCAAAAAACCTCTTGCGTTTCGGGTGGGAGCATCGCTAGATGGGGGCCTTAATTAGCAGCGGCCTCCAACCAGATCTCCGATCTGTCATGAACCCTGGCTCTTCCGATCGCCAAATCGGGGGAGGCGGGGTTTTTGGCGTCTGGGGGTCAGGTCATGGTGGTTCTTTTCCTCGACTCGCCAGACGGCCCAGAATGGTCCGGTGGCAGTAACCGACGAAATTGCGGCAGATCGTTTCGCTGAACAAGTCGGAAACGTGCAGGGAACGAAATTTTCCGTTCAACTCCGGGAACTTGGCCGCATTCGGCTGAGACCCGGTGAGCCCAGTACCGGGCGATATCTGGACTTCAAGGCCGGATATTATGACGAGACCATCCACGACACAGCGCCTCACATGCCCAGGGCACGTCGGTAGATGTCGAGCAGCGTCTCCTGCTCCTCAATCTCATTCGGCTCCTTTTTACGAAGCTTAATGATGTTCTTGATCGTATGAACGTCGAATCCTGCGGACTTGGCTTCTGTGAAGATGTCCTTGATGTCGCCGGCGAGCGCCTTGCGCTCTTCCTCAAGGCGTTCCACCCGCTCGATTACACTGCGCAGACGATCGACAGCGATGCCACCCACATTGGAATCCGGATCGGCGGCCTGGCGCGCGCGGCTGGCGACCGCTGCGTCTATGTCGAATGGCATATCCATAAGATGGTGTCTCCTGACCTTTCGGGAGCACAGGGCTGAATATGCCTGTCCCGAACGTCTCTTGTTCAGTTTATGCTTGCTGTGTGTCGTCCGACGGCGAGGCAGGCAGATGAGTGCCTGCCGCGAACGTGTCATGGAGAATTCTGAAGGTCGTGGAGGCCAGCGCCTCGTGAACAGCGTGGCAGGGATCGTCTGACCGCCACCCGCTTACCGGATCACAGAAGTGACCGGACGGTCCCAGCTCTTCTGGTGAATTCCACCGTACTTTGCCCTGGAGAGTCACCGCGTTGCTCGCAGCTGTGTTGGCGTTATCTTTGTTCACTGGTCTAGACCTCCTGACTGGATCTGCACGCATCGGGGCGAAGGACGTCCGTAGAGCGCGCGGCTATACGCGAGCGCACCGGCCATTCTGGCCCCCACATGGAAGAACCCGCACCAATCGCATTCATAGGCGCCGAACGCCCCTTTGCCGCGCTTGCGCATCGAGCGCGCCGCATCTTCGGCGCGTGCGCGAGACACAAATCCGAGCTTGCCCTGACATCCGCATGAATCGTGTGACATCCAGACCTCCTCTTGGGTAAACGTGGTGTGATACGGGTTCACCATCATCCTGAGGCGGCCTGGAAATAGTATCCCAGCCCGCCCGCCGCTTTTACTGCGTTCGATAAGCCGAGATCCGGAGACTATAATTCCCGGGTACCCACCCCTTGAGCTTACCGGCCGAGGTGCCCGTCAGCTCTGCATGCGCTTCGCAGCGAAATCCTTCGACAACGATAGGCGTGTCGATATGAACCGTCCGATACCGTGGCAGGTCGACACCGGCATCGCCTTGCCCGGATTTTTCAAGAGCGAGACCCGAGACAAGGGTGAGAGCGGGAGTCACGACGATCTTGCCGTCGGGAGATGGAAGCGCATGGAATGTCCCGTACAGCCCCTCGATCTTGCTTCCCTCCACTGTTGAGGGTTTCGGGGTCTGCCCTGGTACGTTCTCGAAGACGAGCTGGGGCACGAAGCCCACCGAACGGCCACTACCGATCCGAATGTCAGTCCCGTCTGCAGGCAGATACCCGTCAAACTCGACCACATCGTCGATCGGCAATTGTTTGGGCGCAAACTTCGGGCCGAAGTTGCGAACAGAGATTAACTTGTCGAACGTCAGTTTTAGATGAAGCCACGCCGGCCCCGTGGTTTTCAGTGCCGTTTTCTCGCAGGGCGCGGCAATAGATGGCGTTTGCGCATGGGCGGGAACGGTGATCACGCCGCAAAAAGCAGAGGCAGCCAATATGGCGCCAGACGTGCACGCACGGCGAAGAGGAGCTGAAAAACGAACCATGATCGAAATCTCCTGATGGGTAATCGTGCTGTGACACGGGCTCACCATGAACCCAGCGCTTTCTGATGCGCCCTCATGCAAAGGGCTTTGTGAATCGATCCGCGTTATCGTGTTCGTGGGATTACGGCTGATGGAGGGGAGGCTCACTCCCGCTCGACGCTTCCTTGTGCTGGACAACCACGGCTCGCGTGGCGCTGGCACCATTTGTCTCTCTGATTGCATTTTGCAGTGCTGTTTTCTCCTGCGACGCCCGGTCCGCCTCGCGCGCCTGCTTTTGCAGAAGGGCGAGGATCTGCTGCATCGTGCTGAGGGTCTCTTTCTCGACTGCAAGCTGGGCGCTGGCGACCGCGGCGAGAGCCGGGACATCGGACGGGGCAGCGATAGACGGTGCCGCAAATGCAGTCAGCGTACTGACCCCCGCAATGAGGGAGAACGCCGTTACGTAGCGAGGGCGTTTGGACTGCTGATGTTGTCTCACGGCCATTGTCTGATTGTCCTTCGTTCCGAGGTCGAACTCCTGCGATCGAGAACAGGTTGACCTCCTGGAGAAAGCACATCCGATCTCGATCCAGAGAGCGATGGTTTTTCTTTATCGACCCGCAAAAAAAGATCGGAGAACGCCGCCCCGCGTGCGCGCAGGCGTCTTTTGCGCATAAAACCATGGCGCTCCATGACGGCCGCAAAGCCGTCTGAGGTGAACCATTGCAGATGCTCGGGCGGACACAGGGCTGGCCATTGCGTGAGGTCGGCCGGTGTCTCCCGATGCCCGATATCGGGTGCGTTTACGAGAGCATAACCGCCGTCCTGGACGCAGGCAGCCAGTGCGCGCGGCAACAGCGTGGCATCGGGTAGATGCTCAAGCACCTCGGAGCAGAAAACGAAGCCGTAACGTTCCGATTTCGATAAAAGGCTTTCGACATCAGCGACACGATATGTGCCGCGCCTCGCCTTCGCCGTAGCATAGGCAATACCCGCGCGAGACATATCGATACCTGACGCGCTTCGTGCGCCAAACAGGGCGAAGGCTTCGACCATAAACCCGCCGCCACAGCCGATATCCAGCACGTTCCTCCCACGAAACCACGGCCAGAGGCGCAGCGCCCGGAGCATGGCGCGCCGTTTGCGAGAGCGGGACTTCGCATAATGGAGATCGTCGGCCTGACGATAGGCATCATTATTATAATGGCCCTCGATCGCACCAGGCGATGGAAGGGGGGAGACAGCATGATACCCGCATTGCTTGCAGCCCAGAATCGTCCATTCCTCGATGCAATGAGGCGTCATGGTCTCATGCGCGAAGGGCGCATGGCATGCCGGACATGAGCCGGTCGAGTGATCAGTCATCATGCGCTTTGCCAGACCCACTGGCTCTCGCCATCCCGCCCCGTCTGCACCGCATTCTGCGGTCTGTTGAGAACGTAGAACAGGTTGGCCCGGCTCTGATGCTGAAGACGGTACAGGCCGGAACGCACAAGACAGGTTTCGAGGGCTTCGCGGCGCGAGGGATGTGTCGCGCGCTCCATCATCAGATAGCGCGGGCGAAGATGAGCAGGGGCGTGCCTGAAGAACGGGATCAAAGCCCGGTCCTCGTACCCCTCGATATCGATCTTGAGACAGTCGATACGCTCGACCTTCGCTTCTGCAAGCCAGGCCAGGAGCGGCCGCATGACGATCCGCCCCTCCTCGCAGTCTTCGACCGTCCCGCTTCCGAGATCGTCGTCTCTTGGTGCCATGCGCACTCTTTGGTTCGTGTCCCCCACTGCCCCGCGCAAAAGAGTGAAGGGCAGATCGTTGAACCCGAAGCTCGCTTCAAACCGCACCTGCAGAACGGGATTGGCCTCGATCGCCACGATCTGCGCCCCACGCGTCGCCGCGAACAGGGAGAAGAACCCCATATTGGCGCCGATATCGAGAAAGACATCGTCCGGATGCAGTGCCCTGGCCAGCCAACGCAGCTCCGTCGCATTATAGGCTTTGCCACACACTGCCCCCTTGGCGTCGGTCTGATTGTCGCGGGGATGAAACCGGACTTTCAGGCCGAACAGGGTTGCATCGACCGGCCCGGTCGCCTCGTCGCGGAACCGGGCGACGAAGCGGCGACGCAGCGAGGTACGACCCAGCAGTGTGTCATGCATCAGCACTCTGGCGAGGCGCTGATGCAAAGTCATGGAATACGCGCCGTAAGGTGCGCTATCCTTTATCGTCAGTGTCATGTTTTCTCGGCTCATTGGCTTCGTCTTCTGCCGTCGTAGGACGCAGGCTTGCCCGGTCAGGGGTCGGCTTTACTTCGGCAAGACGCGTCTTGAGATTGGGCGTGGTTCTGAAAATGATTTCAGGCTTGAGAGTCCGCGCACGGGACTGGATGCCGAAATGGGTTCGCCGGGGCACGCTGAGCATGAACTGCCCGAAATGACGGATACGGACCGGCATGTCTGTCTCGGCGAGCACTTCAGGCATCAGTTCGAAAAAAGCTTCGATCGTGCGTCGCACCTCCAGGGGAGGCCGCTGCACGGCTTCTTCAACTCTGCGCAACAGATCCTCGAATGTTGTGCGTGCTGGCATTTTCTTGTCTCCCTTCATGAAGGCGCGACCTCTCCCTGAGAGATCGGCCCATGCGGCAAAGGCGCCGCATCAGGGTAGAGACAGGCCTCATGCTCCAGAGAGCGACCACCGCCCCCGGCGCTCGGGAACAGAAAAGGGAACGCCATGTCACGCAAGGTAATCTGATTATCGCGCGTTATCAGGCACTTGCGACGATTTCCGATCCCTTGTCCGATGAATGCGACAAAGTGTGACATCAACCTAACCCACTGATCTCCCCCCACAACATGGGTGCGACTCGACGGCAGGCGACAAGTCGGCCGGTCGAAGCGGGCCTGTCAGCGGTGGATCGAAAGGACGGCGCATGGGGTCTCCTGCTTTTCGGCAAGACACCCGGGAGAGGATCGAGGGGCGTTGCCTGCCTTGAGCAGGGCGCAGAAAGATCCAGAGAGCGAGCACCTAAAACGCGAGGAGAGGCATTTTTTCTAAAAAAAACTGCGAAACCCTGAAATCAGGTGCCCCTGTGACGGGCAACCAGGGCCTCGTGAACGGCTTCGGCATGCGCGCGGGCGTCGGGACGAGGAGACATGGCGTATCGACGTTCGATCCAGGTGATATCGAGCGACCACTCGAGCGATGAACGCTGCACCCATTCTTCCATGCGGGCATCGACAAGGGCCTGGCATGCATCGAGGGACAGGCGGTTGACATGCGCCATATGCTCGAGCGCTCCACGTTCCTCCCCAAGCATGGTTGTGCGCCCCCAGTGTCGCACGCCATGGCAGGCCGGGCAGATCGCGCAGACCGTGCTCAGACTCTGGACACGGGTGACATCGTCGCACACCCAGATTTCGTCCGCCTCGACCGGATGCCGCACGCCGACCCCCCCGCAGATGCGGCAGCACTGGCCGGATGACGCGTAGGCATCGCGTCGTATGCGATCCCAGTCGCGGCGCTCGAGAAGCGCGCGCAGATTCCATCCCCACAGCGGCAAGGGAACGGGGCGTGGCTGAAGATAAGGGCCTGGACGCTCGGGATGAAACCGTGCGGGGAGATACGGTGCGAAGACACGCCACTGCTCTGTCGTCAGAAACGCCGACGGCATCGCGAGGCGTCTTATGGTCGCATCGATTTCTGCACCGAGGCTTATCAGGCGCGCCCGTTGGTCAGGCGGGCAGCAAAGAGCAATCATCGCCCTCATGGAGTTGAGCCCAACGTCCCTATCCGCTTGTGACCAGCGAGGACGACCCACTGCCCATGCGGCTGGCCATGGTCGAATAATATTGTCCAACGGTCCATCCGGACATGCCATTGTCAGCGAGCGCGGTCGCTGAGACATATTTGCTCAGAGGGGTCGATTGATCTTCCTCTGCGGCGAGACTGGCGCCCGTCGTCGGCCCGAACATATAGGCGCCATAAGCCTGCAACGTCGTTGCCGGTTCGCCGGTACGCGCGGATACGGTTGCGGAATAGCTGGCGATGATGTGGCTTGCCACATCCGCCTGGGCAGTGGGATTGTCGCGGTCCGCATCCGTGTAAGGCAGGCCGTATTTGCTGACGGTATCGTCCCATGTGCCCTGCGTGATCTGCCATACGCCCTGGGCGGAAGAGGTCGCATTTCCGACATTCTGGTAGTGACTTTCCACCTCCCCGAAAGCCGCGAGGGTGGCGGGATTGACGCCTGCATTCTCGGCTGCGGCGATTGCGGAACTGCCATAACTCTGTGCCTGCAGGGCCGACATGGCATCGCTGTTCGTGATGCTCCCTGTCCAGGACGATGATGTGCTTGCCGTTCCCGCGCTGCCCTGCGTGTCGCTCCCTTCCTCCACGTCGCCAGTCGTACCGCCGGTTGCGGTGATATGGGGACCACCCAGCTCGGGGATGGTCGGGATCACCTCGGGCGCAGCCTCTGCCTGGGGGCAGCAGAGGATCGCAAGAGTAAGTCCGATCCTGCGGCTAATCGACATGATACGCAATCATGCCATTGGGTGCGACGCCTGAGACATAGCATAGCGTGGCACTTCCGCCGCCTGTTGCATGAAACGGCACAAGATGAGCCGTTGCGACCCAGCCGGTTCTCGTCCCTGTGTAGAGCACCTTTGTGAAGGCCCCCCGATGCATTCCCGTTGCAGCGATCCGTCCTGGCGCGATCCCGATGCGCTTTGCGTCGAAATTGGGCGAAGCGAGGATCGGCTCGTCCTCGGATGTCGTGCTCAGGCATGTTGCGGGCTCGGGCAAGGGCGATAGTTTCGGGCCACGCGGCACGGCGCTCTGAGACACAGGCGGTCCCCAATCGCGTTTGGGCATATCACGCAGGCGTTCCTGCGACATGCGCTCGAGCTCCTGGTCGGTGAAGCCCTTTTGCGCTCCCGCCGGATTTGTCTGAGCCAACGTCTCATCAGGCAGCACCGCCGTCCCGGTGATGCCGATCAGCGTGAGGGCCGCGAGGGCTGATCTTGGAACCATCTTCTGTTCTCCTCAGAGTGAAACAAGCCAACACTGGGCATAAAGCCCTGCCGATCTCAAGGCGTCCTGACCTGCTCCGGGGTGCTGGCTTTCGCTGCTACCAACAAAGCCATGCCCCTTTTATCCTCTGCAACCGCCTCCTTATTGACCCGCACGAACTGGTCAACGAGAAAAGGCAAATCTTTGGGAAGGGCCTTGTTAATCGGAGCGATCGAGAGGAAATCGAACGGTCTCGCGGATGAAGAGCTGGTCAGGAGATGCTTCTTTTCATCCGCTGACAGTGCTGACGACAGGATCGCCTGACGGAGGTCGTTGAGCTGACGCTCTGTATTGAGGTGGTCGCCCCGGTTACGCGTCTCCCCGACGATACGAGCAATCAGGAATTCGTTACTTCGCACCTTGTTCGCATGCCACCCGTAAAGTCCGAGACCCACCACTCCAGCGACAAGTGCGCAGAAGGCACCATAGAAAATGATGCGCCGGATGAGGGGCTGGTTGAAACCCGGTAGTCGAGGGAGTGGATTCATCGTTGACCCGATCGTTTGCAAACGCGGCCGGAGATTGGCGGCGCTCCTGAAGCGTCAGCCGCAATGATCCAGAGAGCGAGCGATTATTTTCACCTGCCCTCATTTTTTTGAAATTTGCCTGTCGCTCTCTGGATAGAGGCATCGGAGGCTTGGCCTATCACTCTTGCCAAGGACTCAACCGATGCGTGCGCTGATCCCCAGGATGGCCTCGATCCCATTCCTGCTTTCTCTGCCCTCCCCAGCATTCGCCCAGCAGTGCCCGGCGATCCAGCCAGTGCACGCTGCCCCCGTCCCGCCCGCCGTTATCCGCAGCATCGGAGCGGTTGAAACGCGAGCGATCGCCGACCCGGCCTGCCAGCCTGATCTGCCGTTGCACCCGTTTGCGCCCGATGCGATCGCCGCCATCCCGGCACTCAAGGCCCTGTCGCAGGATGGCCGAACACTCCTCGATCTCGGGATCTGTCATGGTATGAGAGGGGTGTTTGCTCGCAAGGGGGCCCATTTTCAGACCTATTACATCACGCCGGACGGCGAGCGGCCTATCGGCGGCGTGATGTGGACGCTCGACGGCGAGAACATCACCCGCTCGCAGATCCACTCGATCGCAGGCACAATCCCGGTCGTCCGCGTGGGCGCTCCTGCCTCCGGTGCATCCGAGGCAAATGCTGGTCCGGCGACCCGACTTTCTCATGCCTGGGGCGGCTCGATCGGCAGAGTGGGCGCGCCGCATCTATGGATGGTGATCGATCCCCTGTGCGGATACTCCCAGCGCGCCTGGCTGACGCTCAAGCCTCTGGTCGATAACGGCCGCCTGCGCCTGACGCTGATCCCTATTGCTGTCAACGACCATGAAAACAACGAACAGAGCACGCCCGCCGCCGAGGCGCTCCTGACGGCCGGAGCGGATGCACTACCGCCTCTTTGGCTGAGGATACTCGACACGGCCGCCAGTTCGGGCGGCGCGGGCGGGAGTGACACGGGGCGTTTCCTGACGGGGCTCCCCCATGACGAATATGCGTCTCTGAAACTCATAGAAAACAGGAACACCGCCCTCGAGATCGGTCTGCAGGGGACGCCGACATTTGCCTGGCGCGACACGGCAGGTGTCGAGCACAAGGTGGATGGCATTCCGGCCGATCTGCTCGATGTCGCCGGGCGAGCTGCACCATGAGCCGGCTGCGCACGATCCTGAAGCTGATTGCCCTGCCCAGCCCGATGCGCAATCTCAGGCGCAGCGCCAATCTGGAGGGGATCGCGTCTGGCTGGGCCCTGCTTAACGATGTCTGGAGTGCTGCCAAAGAAGGCACGCAGGAAAACGGTGATCAGCAGGCCGACGCAACGCCCCCCAACGTCGTGCGTCTAAGGACGCGGGCACTCGATCCCGCGCAGCGAAGAGCGATCGCGAGTTCATGGCACAATTGCTGGCTCTTTCTCGGGCTCGGCATTGTCTACATCGCTGCCCTGCTCGCCCCGGCCCTGGTTCAGGGGCATCTGCCTTCCGCCGCCCTCGTGATGGATAGTTTTCTGGTCGGCCTGCTTTTCGCAACAGGCTTTCTGCGTCAGGCATTGGGTAACTGGCGTCTCAGACGTGGTGCGCCAGGCTCATTCTGGCAGTTTCTGAAAGCCGGTCGAGCGGCGTGGCCACGACGATCTCGTTAAGAGACAACTGAACTATCAGGATCAATAGTGGTAGCGGCACTGGATAATCTGCATCTGCTGATCGATGCCGGGAGTCCCTGCAACGAGATAGACAAGACGGTGCTCGCCGGTGATACGCCGTGACCAGCATCCAGAAAGAGCGCCCTTCAGCGGCTCAGGCTTGCCGAGACCTTTGAAAGGAGATCGCCTGATTTCCCTGATCAGGTCGTTGATTTTCCGATGGGTGTTTCGATCAGTGTCGGTCCAGAAAAGGTAGTCCTCCCACCCCTGCTCCGTAAAGCAGACTTTCACGGCTCAGGATTGGCTGCAGCTGGGACCAGATCCCTTTCCTGGACGTTTCCGCAGAGAGCCGACTGCAAGCTTCCGATCAGACGAGTGGCATTCGCGGGGCTCGCGAGCAGATGGACAGTTTCCTGCCATCCCGCAAATTCCTCTTCCGAAAGCATGACGACATTGCCCCGTCCTTTTTGGCGGGTGATCGTGACCGGCGCGCGGCTTTCGACGACGTCATCCAATACGGTCGCCAGGTTCTGCCTCAAATCGGTGTATGAAAGGGTTGGCATGACAGCTCCTTGCTCTGCATTTTCAAGAGTACAGAAACACGTACGCTCAGAGAAGCGTTCTCTTGCATGTTCCCATCAACTCTTCTCCATTCTCAGAATGTCCCTGCCTTCTTTCCCTGCTGATTGATCGACCATGGCGCGTTTTCGTAGTCCGGTCGTCCGGCCTCGATCACGGGATCGCGCGGTCGTCCAAGCTGCATGCGAGGGGCGACGGTCGGTTCCCAGATAACGGGTGCGCTCGCATAGGGGGCGTAAGGATCGAAGAACGCGTGAGCGACAGGAGGAGGCGCTGGTCCCCGTCGGGGCGCCGAGCGGATGTTGCCGGAAGCGCACCCTGCGAGAAGGGACGCCGCCATGAAGATACCCGCGAGCCGAAAGACCTGATTCAGGCTTTGCCGGCGAGCTGCCTTTTGAGATCGGCGATTTCGGCCGACAAACGGGCCGCATTGCGCTCGTGATAGGCATCGAGCTCCGCTAGGTGCTTCTCGCTGTTTGCAAGGTTCTCGGTCTGCACGTCCTCGCGCATCTTGTGGAGCCTTGCGCGATCCTCGGCTGTCTTCAGCTGCGCCTTCGTGGCGCTCAGCTGGCCCTGCAGGGCGGCGATATAGGCCTGTGCCCCGGCCAGCTCTTTCTGCTGCTCGCGGTAAAGCTCCACTGGAACCGTGTTCTGACCGGTTTTGGCAAACTGGCGCGTCGCATTCCGGATGTCCAGGAGCGCCTGATAATCGAATGTATCCATATGCTCCTCCTGATGCCGTCCGTGGGTTCTGGTAACAACGATACGATAGAGCCGGTTGCCGATCCATCATTATTTTCTTTCACTCATGGCGGTCTGGGCCAGCTTGCGCGTTTCCTCCAGCGCCTTGCCCTGGCTGTGCTTGCCAGTTGTTTCACTCACCCAGCTATCGCTGTCCACACGGCCGATCGAGGCGAACCCGGCCATAGCCGTTGCATGGTGCGGAATGGTCGAGATCAGGCGGAAGCAGAGATTGGCAAGCGCTATTTCACCCGAGACGAACACGGCGATGATGACGATATCGCCGAGCAGATTATCGAGCAGATAGCCGTCGGCGAGGACAAAGCCCGCACAGATCGCCATGCCCTTCATCAGGAACCAGCTACCGAGGGAAAACAGGGTGTAGCTTGTCATCAACCCTGCCAGCATCAGGATCGGCCGCAGCAGGATATGAAAGGCCATCTCATAGACCCGTATCCCCTTGCCGTGCAGTCCTTCCCCGCCGAGAACGAGATGCGCGATCGCCCCGATCGGCAGGGCAATAACGGCTTCGATCAGGATGATGAACCACCCCATGACACCGGCAAAGAAATACATGAAGGGCATCATCGGCAGAAGATAGGCGAGGATCAGACCTGGGATCAGGAGCGCCAGAAGCGCGCTCATGATGGCGGGTGCCAGATGGGACAAAAGGCTGCCGCCTAAAAAACGGAGGCCAGAGAGGACAGCACCAACCTCATTTCCGGTCACAGCGTCTTTGCCGGCATTGAGCAGGCTTGCGCCAGGGTCGCTCTCAGCAAGCGCTAGAACGCCCATAGTAGCGAACGAAGAATGGATCAAGAAATGTCCCAGGTGAATCATGGAAGCAAAAGGATCGACCCATCCCGAGCCTGCGGCCGGAGCCACGACCAGCGACATCATGGTTGTCGTGAGGCTCTCATTGAGATGCAGACGGCGTAATGCCCAATCAAACGGCGACGACAATGACGGCGGATCCTCGGTTCCGAACCCGGCTTCGAGTTCGGGCGCCTGTCCAGGTATCGCGGACGTATCGAGCAACGTTAGTGAAGCATTTTGGTCGGCCTGATAGGTATCGAGCGCCTGGATGTAAGGCTTGAGATCCTGAGCCAGATATCCGCCCAACATATAATAGTTGGGCGCCGCCACGGTGGGGGTAATCGAGGACGCAGCGAGGACCTGACCGTTCAGGCGTGCGATTTCGAGATAATAGGCCGCAGCCCCTGTCCAACCGAGACGATGCATTTCGGCAATCCCGGGATCTTCTCTGCCGCCATTAGTCGCGTTGCGCATCGTTGCGATCGCACTCACAGCGGCACCGACAAGAGCATTGTTGTATTTATTTGCCTCCTCGAGCAAGACCGGATTTAGCTGGGTCAAAGGGGCGGCGCTATGGTTCGTGTACATGGCTCTTGCGATCGGCGCGACCTTCTCGCGAATATCAGCAACAAGAGTTTTGAACGCCGCAAACTGGGCATCGGAAATATCCGGGAAGTTCAGGCCAACACGCTGGTCGTGCGAAGGAGGATGGTAGACTTCCACTGATCCACACACATCGGGAAGGCCATAATCGAGTTTGATGCTGTAGGTGCCGGTGCTGTAAACAGGCTCCGGAATGGACTGACTGTTATTGGTAAAGGCGTTGATCAGGCCTCGGCACATCTCATTCGCGATGACGCCCTGCACGACGGTGCGCGTATTGGGTACTATCGGATCGGCGATCGGGAGGGCTCGGGGGCCGACCGCATCGATAATGGCGTTGTTGAGCATCCGGGCCGCGTTGATCGAGCCGATCCCGATACCATCGACGAAAACGGCCTGACCGGGGCTCAGCCCGTTCAGGCCTGGCGCCGGTATCAGCAAGGCGCTGGCCAGGGCATAGCGGGGCACGACCCAGCCATTGAACTTGTTCGCCAGTATCTCGCCCGTCTCGCTGACTTCATGACCCTTGAGCATCAAGGCATAGAGCGCATAGAGGCTGCCCAGACCGGCCACGAGGACATTGATGATCTGATACATCGTGCCCGTGGCCGTACTGGCCCCAGCGCCGATCGGGAAAAGGGTATGAAGCGCCCAGATCGTCCAGTCATCACTGGTGTCATAGTTCCAGGTCGGCGTGGCCGCCGTGGCGACGGTACTGTCCTGCGCAAAGGCAGGAGCAACCCCCAGAACGAGCAACATAAGGACTGCAATCGGACCGATCATGGCGCTTTTCCCCTTTCGCATCAGACGTCGCGCGACATGCCGCTCTCCTGGCTTTGCGTCTGTTGCCGGTTGAATACGCGCTGGATGGCCTCCTTGACCTTTTCGAACAGCTTGCGGATCTGCTCGGGAATTTCCTCGAACAGGCTCTTGCCTTCCTGCTGGCCGGGCTGGGATTGCATGCGGCCTGCGAGCTTCTTGTCCTTCTCGTTGATATGCATGAGCGCATCGTCATCGAGGGTCTTGCCCAGGGAGATCGCGACCTGCTGGACAGCCTTGCGCTGAACCTCCCAGTTCTGCACAGCCGCCTGGACCTTGCCGTACTGGGCGGCCAGTTCGGGATCGGCGGCGATCGCCTCATCGAGCCTGGTGCGCAGATGGGCGGCCTTGCCGTCCTTTTTCATCTCGGCGATGACGGCGACGCGGCTCAGATTATTCTCCGATCCAAAAGCGTTGATCTCGTCGTTGATGGGACGCAAGCGGTTGCTCAGCGCAGTAACGCTTTCCGAAAGTCCGTCACTCGCCACATGGCACTGACGCAGGGCAAGGTTGAGTGCCCTCTCGGCTTCCTTGACCTTGCCCGCCTCCTTGACCCGCTCCGAAAGGGGCTTGCCAAGCTTGAAGCCGAAATTGGGAAATGGCAGCCCGATGCGCGGGCGCTCGGCTTCTGCCGCTGTTGCTTCTGGTTGAGATGTCGGCGCTACATGGGGAGCGCTGCCGAGAGTGGGCTGTGATGGTTCCTCGGGTGACACCGGGGTTTCCAGGGTGGGCGGCACATCCGTGGGAAGATCCTTGTTAACGGTCCCGCCGGGCTTCTGCTCATTCCCCTGCGCGCTGGAGACATCTCTCTCCTCAGGCGCGCGATCTTCCGCCTCCTTCGCATGCTCGACATCGTCGCGACGACGCTGCTCGTCCTCCTGGGGGGTTGATGCGGGATCGCGGGCCGATTGCGCCCGGTCCGCTGCCCGGTTCGCCTTGGTTTCGGCCTTCAGACTGGCTTGGTACTCCTCCTCGAACCCGGGCGGGATCTCGTCCTGAGCAGGTGCCCTGTTTTCGGCGATAGGAGCGGCTGGCTGGGGCTCGGATACCGGCTCAACGCTGGGCCTGTCGACATCCTGGGCCGGGGTGCCCGCACTCTGTTCCGCTTTCGGCTCTGGCGCGACCTCAGGTGCGCTGGCCGGTTCGTCGCGGACCACGGGGTCTTGCGCAACCGAAGGACCTGACGGTTCCTTGGATGCAACAGGCGCTGGCGTCACCTCCGGCCCGGAAGCGGGCTCCTGCACGGCAGGCGCGACAGGACGCGGCTCTTCCTGTCGCGCCTGCGCGGCCAGCCCACGTCCCTGAAGGAAGTCCTCAAGGCGCGCTTCAAGAGCGCCGATTGCCTTATAGGCGCGTGCCGCGTTCTGTTCCTCCGGGGTGAGGCCTGCCATTGTCACAGCCTGGCTGCGCACACGGCTTGCAAGGCTACGATCGTCCAGAAGATCGGCCTGGCGTAACAAAGCCTTCATGTCCTCATTGGCCAGCCCGGGGTAAGTCCCACGCCGACGTTCGGATTCCATACGCAAATCGAGAGGCACGTAAGCGAGAGGCGCTGAGGGATGATTGCGGTTCCAGTCGCCGATCAGCCATAGCGCCTGGGTACGAAAGGCCTCGTCCCTGGCCGCATCAGGCGCACGGCTTGCTTCGATCAGACGATTGAGATCGTCGGACAAGGCGCGCTGTCCCGGCGGCAGCGCGTCATTGACGGCCTTCAGATGCTGCAGAAAATCGATCAGGCTGTCGGGCTGCGCGCCGGAAACGGAATTGGAATTGGTCTCGGACACAGGACTGTCTCCTATTGTGCCGACGGTGCCGGCAGAGTGCTGGGGGATTTCAGACGGTCCTCGGCGGAATGCGCGAGAAGCGTGGCGACCGCGAGAGCCTGCTGCTGCTGCAGCTTGTATTGCTGCCACAGGATCCAGTTCTGCTGGGCGAGCATCATGGCGATCTGGATCTCGACCGGTTTGCCGGGCGGCATCGCCTGCAGATCCTTCTGGTATTGCAGACCGGAATAACGGCGATTGACCTCGAGCTCGGCCGCCTCATTGACCGATACCTTGTCCGAGGAGGGCAGACCTTCATGGGTCTGTTCTTCCTTCTGGGCGGTGGTCAGCGTCACGGTCTGCGCATGGGTACCGATGACGCCATTGGCGATTTCATGGCTCAACGACATCGCAGCGTTATAGGACCGACGAAGGGGCGCCATATTGCGTCCGGCAGCAGAACTGCGTGCGCTGCCACGCAGATCCGGCGGCGCCACGGGCTGGATCAGATTGCTCTCATAGGCGGCTGCCGCATCGATGCTGTCCTGGTCGGGATAGGTCAGAACGCCGATCGCGTGGCCGGCATCCTGATCCGCATCCTGCAGGGCGCTGCTTTTGGGCAGCGAACACAGTCCCGCCTCGGCGTCGTTCGCGTCGCAGAACTGTTTGGTGTGGAGCTGGTTCGACGCCTCGACGCCCTGAGCGCCGCCATTATAGGAGGGGGTGCCGGGACCGGCCGCACCACGTTGCGTTTTCGCCGTTGCGAGGGCCTGCGCCACGTCATTGGCGTTACTCGCTGCCACGACCACGGATTGTCCGCCGTTCAGGTTGAGGCAGTCCTGACGATTGGTGGTGTAGTTGTCACGCAGACCCGCATTGCGGATATCGCGCATGCTGCGCAGCTGGACCATGTTGTTGGCGTTGGCGATCTGCTGCTGGGCGCCGACCTGTGCCTTCATGTAGTTCGAGAGCTGCGTGAAGCCGTTTCCAGTCACCTTGTTGAGCAGGCCCATACCTGTGCTGACGGCTTTTTCGACCGCGCCCATCGCCCCGTTGAGGACACCCTGCATCGTGGTAATGGCGGCGACGATCGGTGCCGTATCGATGCCAAATATGGCATAGGCCGGTCGCGGAGAGAGGATCGTTCCTGCCAGAAAAACGCTCGCGAGGATCGCGCCACGGCGAAGCCGAGACAAACCAGGCCGGTTATCACCTGCCGGGCTCATTGGCGTTGCTCCGTCAGGCCAGTTGATGTGCCAAGTGGGGCGATCGCATAGCCGTCAGGCATCTGCGTACTGCCCTCGACCCCCCAGCTCTGCTGACCGCTGGTATTGGTCGAAGCGGAAACGAGCGTATCGCCGCCGCCCCCAAGATTGATCGAGGGGCAGAACGTTCCGGACCCGGTACCGAGGCCTGCGCCAAAATTCGTATTGATGCCTGTGACTGTCAGGCCACATTGCGCCGCCCCTTGCAGGGAATTCCACTTATCGGTCAGAGCCGAGCAGAATTGTCCGGCGACCTTCTGGGCGATGGACGCGGGATTGAGCCCCGAGGTGATCACATCGAGCCCGACGCCGTTGAAGAAATTCCCCAGACAGGTGAACTGAGTGATGTCCTGAGGCTGCTTGATGGTCGTGTCATCGGCCTTGATCACACCGGCCATGCCATCCGCCGCGGCCTGCACGAGCTGATTGCACTGATCGTCGGCACCGAAGACCGCAGACGGCGCGCCACCCATCATGCCCGTCAGGGCCAGAAAAGCGCCGAGTTTTCGACAGCACTGTCTTTCGACGGCAAAAAGCATGAACGAGGCTCTCCGGTATCACGGCACGACCACCGCCGGGTCAGGGTCGCCGCGAATGATCCAGAGAGCGAGCGGGAAAAATGTAGGCGGCAGGAAAAAACCTCTTGCGCCGATACGAAGGTCTCGGCCGTCCCGATAGACGCCTTTTGGCGGACAAAAAACCCCTACAACAAGCGCCGTTTTTTTCGGGCGGAAAGGGTCGATTTTGCCAGATAAACACTGGCCTGCGTGACTCAGCTGTACTAGGCTCAGAAAGGTTCCCGCTAAGCCCGCGGAAGACCCGCGCTCCATGCCTTCCACCTGTCGTGAAATATTTTCTTAATAAATATCTGAATATCCATAATTATCAGTTCTTTGCCAGACATTCCGTGCGAAAACACGACATCCGCCCTGAAAAGTTCACAATTGTCCCCATTTTTTTATTGTGACGAAGTGCAAAAATCGGTATCGTTAATCAGACATCAATCTCCAGCAAAAAGCGTGAAGGGGCTTCGTTTTGACATTTTCGATATTCGCCCTCGACCACGCTCCTGCCCGCGCACCGAAAAAGCGCGACCCCTACGTGTTCGAAACCTTGGCGGAGTGGAAGGCCTCACCTTTCTACCGCCCCGCCCCCAAGCCTCGGGCGCGCCGTCTGTGGTCCCGTGAGGAAGAACTTTTGGTGGCGGATCGTTACCCTACCGAAACTCCCGTGCGGGACATTGCGCCTGTGGTCGGGCGTACGATCGGCGCCATTCGCGCGAAAGCGCGAAAATTAGGTTTTTTCAGACCCAAAAAAGGGCTTGACAAAAATCTGCTTTTGACCCCCCCCCCCCCCCGCGGCGTTCAGAGCTAACCCCGACCTGGTCGGTTGATCTCGATTTTCTGACGGTTCCACTCTCACAGTGGAAATCCATCATCCCCCGCGACAGCGGCGGTCGCCCACTTTGGTACAATAATCTGATCGATGGTTTGCGCGGCGTCTGGTGTCGCGGGATCGCGGCCGAAACGATTGCGGAAATATTCGGCGTATCGCGCTCGTCCATGTGGGCGGCGGCCGATAGTCGCAACCTGCCAAGACGCACAAATCATGCGAAGCGAGGGCAGGGTCTGAGCGGAAAAGCGCTTGATGCGCTGATCGCGCTGGACGAGATCCCGGAACTTGCGCGGAATGCCCTGCCCCGCACCGATAGCAGCCTCAAGCGCGGTCGCGATCGTTATTTCCAGGATGCCGCCAAATCGACGCGCGGCTCGCGTGAAGCCATGCGACGTCGCAAGAAAGCACAGCGTGCCGCCGGCAGTTGCCTGGATGACGGCGATCCCTTCTGGATAGCCGGCACTCACAACCTGAGCGCACTCTGGTCATGAGCGCGACCGGCCCCAAGGCGCTTCAGCGCCATATAATGGACCCGTTGTTCAGGCAGCACGTTGCCGAGCGCGCACTGCAGATCGCTGCCATCAGCGTCGTCCTGAATATTCTTCTGTTTGCAACCGTCATCTGGGAAATCAGCCGACCCGTCGAAAACCATTTCATTTATTTCGACCAGTTCGGCCATCCGAGGGAGTTGCTGACGACGGATAGCCGCGCGCTATCGGATGGCGAACTCGGCGAATGGGCCGTTCATCGCATCGTCAATCTCTACACGATGAATTTCAAGAATGTCGACGATCACCTCAACGAGGCACGTACCGATTTTAACGTCAGTGGGTGGAATGGATGGTTCAGCCGCTTTCGCGAGAAAGGCAACGTCGCCTTCATCAAGCAACTGCGCGTCTATGTCTCGGCGATTCCGCAGACGGCGCCCACCATTCTCGAAGAAGGCGTCGATGCCCAGCACCATTATATGTGGCGATTGCGTTTTCGTGTGGCCGTAACATGGGAGAATAACCAGCCACCACCGGTCAACGATCATTATCAGATCACCATGACTGTGCGCCGTACAGCAAACCCGATCTATAAATCCGGTCTGGAAATCACGCAGCTCGACGCCGTACCGGTCACTGGTGGGGATAATGGCTGACGCGCGAGCGCAACATCGCTGGTGCAGGCAGGCACTCCCGTTGCTGGCAGTATGTGCCATGAGCGTGATCGCGCCCCTCGCCCAGGCGGCGGAACCGGATGACGAACGGCACGGACCCAGCGGCGTCTACGCGGGTCCTCCCCTGACGCCGGGCGAAATTACGTCCCTCCGCGAGCATCTCGACAACAAATACGATCAGGCTCAGCAATTGCTCGACGATCATGGCAATCCCGACCGGGTAGGCCTGCCCGTGCATCGCACGGTCACTGTCTCCCTGACAGGCGGTGGCGCGATCAATATTCTCAATCTCGCCCAGGGGTTCGCGACGGCAATCAGTTTCATCGACTCAACAGGCGAGCCCTGGCCGATCGAATACAATGCCAACAGCAACAGTTCGGGCGGGTGCCGGAACGGTCCGAATGGGCAACAGAATGCCGGACAGGCGGTAATGATCACAGGTGCGTCCTCGTGCATACCGGCACCCGGATCGAATGTCCTGCAGATCCAGCCGGACTCGAAATACCCACGTGGCAACCTGATCGTCACTCTCAAAGGGGCGCCCAAACCCCTAGTATTTCAGTGGATCGCAGGGCCTGGCGCCTATGATGCCGATCTGACGTTTCGTCTGCGCGAGCGCGGCCCCAATGCAAAGGCCGATCTGTCGGGCGTGTCCGACATGCCGCTCACGGGTACGGCCGACCTCAACAATTTCGGTGACGGAACCCCGCCCGCCGAAGCCATGCCGCTCGATGTCCGCAATATCTCCGCTGACGACGTGCAGGCGTGGAAATATCACGGGCATTATTATCTGCGCTCACGCTACGAACTCCAGTCGCCAGGGCCGACCGGCGGGTATCGTCTGACCGGCGGGGCAGGCTGGGTCTATGAAATGCCTGTGACCCCGGAGTTGTATCTCTGGGTCAATCAGAGCCCGCTCAAGGTCTATCTGGCGGAGGGCGGTTCGTGAGCGATACGCAGGCTGAAGCGGAAGAAAGAATGCTCGCCGAGCAGGAACGGCAGCGCGCGAAATCCCAGGCGAATGCCGATCTGCGCATCAGATCGCGCAAGGGGATGAAATATCTTCTCTGCTTTGCAGCCGTCGGTGCGTCGGCCTTCGGTGCACTGCATTACATGGCGCACACAAATTCCGGGACGAGCTCGCAGGTGGCAGCACCGCCGAAGATGAAAGGCAATGCGGGCGGTACCAATAATTCCGTGCGTATCCGCCAGGATTACTGGAACGCGGACCAGGCCGATGCAAAGGCTGCCGAGCGGGCGCATCAGAGTTACACGCCAGCCCTGCCTGGGCGGGGTCTTGGC
Organism: Asaia sp. A2; assembly: GCF_057319415.1. Lineage (NCBI taxonomy): Bacteria > Pseudomonadati > Pseudomonadota > Alphaproteobacteria > Acetobacterales > Acetobacteraceae > Asaia > Asaia sp. A2. The sequence goes on along the minus strand of NZ_JBXWTO010000010.1, from coordinate 93,537 downwards.
GCCGATGCACAGGATCGCGGTCTGAGCGATGCTTCCAAGGGGAGTGCCACGCCCGATCCTGCCACCACCAAGCCCCCGGCGCCTGGAACGCAGCCCACTGGTACGACCGCTGGCACGTCTGCCCCTCTCGGCAAGGGAGGCCGGGGGGACGTCCCCTCCAATCGTGGTGTGGGCGGAACCGATCTGGCGCTTAAAAGCGATGTCGGCTCCGGGCGCAGCGTAGCCCCGCCTGGTCTGTCACCGACCGCACTGGAACAGATCTACGAGGCATGGTCGTCTCATGGCATTGCCATTGAAATGGGCAAGGCACCTGCGCGTGAATCGGTACATGCCGGTAGCCCGGGGGGCGACCAGGCAAACGGGCCTCCCGTGACCGGAGGCCCGACAGACCTCGGCATGCACAGTGCCACTGCCTCAACTGACCGTGCTGCGAACGCTCCTGACGCTGCCGGTCAGGGCAAGACGCTGCTTGCCGCAGGACGCGGCATCTATGCCCATACGATCACAGCCGCCAACAGCGATCAGAAGGGGCCGGTGCTTGCCGATGTCGATAGCGGGCCCTTCACCGGCGCGCGGCTGATCGGTGAGTTCGACCGCGAGGAGGATCGTCTGGTCGTTCACTTCACCCAGCTGGTCATCGATGATCACGATCCGTTCTCGGTCGATGCACGCGCGATCGCGCCGGACACCATGGAAACGGCGGTCGCGAGCGAAGTGAACGAGCACTACCTGACGCGCATCGCGCTTCCCACCGCTGCTGCCTTCGTGCAGGGCCTGGGTCAGGCCATGCAGTCCACCAATACCCAATCCTATACGGGGGGGCTCGGCGGCATCACGTCCTTTACGCATCTGACGCTGCCACAGCAGCTCGGCGTCGCTGCCGGCTCGGCGGGGCAGACGCTCGGTCAGGTGCTGCAGAAAGCGACCCCCCAGCAGGCAACCGTCACCCTGGCCGCCAATAGCAGCATCGGGGTCCTTTTCCTCAAACCGGTCATCAGCAAATGAGCGCAGCCCTCCTTAGAAGACGCTTCTCCTCCGAAGCCAGTCATCTCCACGAGGTTCCGATGTCAGAGACGACCCAAAAATTCGAGCCCGTCGACCTGCCTGGCGCACGACGCCCGCCTCCCGCCGCACCGGCCGATCCGGGGCCTGCCGAACAGGAGGCACCCCGTGCCCGGATCGTCACACCCGAGGAAGGGAGAAGGGCCCCGCAGAAGAAGCGCCTCCTGATCGGGGTGGCTCTCTCCGTGCTCGTCGTCGGGGCGGGCGCGAGCGTCTGGCTGCAACAGCACACTGCGTTGCACCGCAACAACACTGCCATGGCCCCTGTTCAGGCGGACGCTCCCGCGCCCGGCTCTGCACCCAGCCAGACGCATGCTGGAACGAATGCGGCCCATCCCGAACACGGTCCCGCTGCCCTGAAGATGCCAGCCCCCGAGCCGAGCCCTGTCACCGGCAAGACGGCGCCGACTGCAACAGCGGCAGCAACAGTTCAGCCAGTCATCGGCACCTTGCCTGCCCCCTCAGGCGCAACGGGTCAGCCTGCCACCCCCGCGCAGTCGTCAGTCAGCGTCCAGGACGATGCACGTCCCGCACCCGTGCCCATGCAACAGGTCGTCGATCTGCTTCTCAAGCGCCTCGGAGAACTCGAGGCCGCGCAAAAGCAGGAAGCCGCAGAGCGCAAGGCGCTAGGGGACACCCTCGAACAGCAGGACACGGCGCTCACGGCCGCCATGAACCGCGAGGCGGGTCGCCTGGACGAGATCAGCGGCAGTCTGCATTCGATGCTGATTGCCGTGCAGACCCCGAAAGCGCCGGAGGTGAAAGCGTCGGTCGCGCCCGGCAATGCGACGGTGTCAGCCCCTGCGCCCATCAGGCACGCCACAAGCCTCACGCCGGGCCCATCGGTGCAAAAGAAAGAGGGCGTTGCAGCACCTCGGGCCGAAGGCGAAAGACGCGCCCGCTACGCGATCGACGCCGCATCGCCCTCGATCGCGATCGTCCATATGGCGGGGGGGCGCGCAATCGAACTGCGCGTCGGCGATGTCCTTCCGGGATATGGCCATGTCAGGCTGATCGAGCAGGTCGGCGATGCATGGTTCATCCGCACCGATAACGGAACGATACGGTGAGACAGGGGGCGGGCCATGTTTACGCTGGTAGACGAACTGTCGAGCGCGGGCGCAATCCTCCTAGCGTTCCTCTGCGTCGTCTCGGGTCTGAGCGGTCTGCTGGCCGCCCTGTACATGGCCATGATGCGCTCGCGTGCGAGACACGGCGAGGGGCCAGGTTTACCGCAGATCCTCGGCGTCGCGCTTGTCAGCGCGACACTTCTCACCTTCGCGAATTTCACCAACGTACTCAATGCGAGCGTGGGATCGGATATGGTCGTCTCGGTCGGGGCGCCCACGCAGCTGCGTGCGGGCGATGTGGATCTGACGAATTTGCCGACCAAAACGCTGGCGGCGCTGATCCAGAGCTTTCTCGCGCCGCTCAAGGCGTATTTCTGGGTCTACGGCATGCTCTTTCTCTACATGTCCCTGATGAAGATCAAAGCCAAAGTGAGCGGCCATTCCCGCGCGTCAGCTGCAGGCTGTTTTATCCAGACCGCGGGATCCCTCTTCGTCATGCATTCGGACTTCCTCATCCCTTACCTGCTCAAAAAAGTAGGCCTTGGCTGAAAACGCCTCTCCCATCCCTCTCCTTCCAATTCCGCAACCACTCCCCGACAGGACAGTCCCGATGAGTTTTTTCCTCCACCATCCCACCTTCGCCCGTGGCTTTTCGCTTATGCGCCGCCACAGCGCGGTTCTTTCGCTACTGCTCGTCGCTTGCGTTGTCCTTGCCTCTCCGGCGCACGCACAGACAATCGACACCTGGATGCAGAGCTGGGTGCAACGAGCCCTTACCGCCTTCCGCTACCTGATCGCCTTCATCTGCGTGGTTGGCGGGCTGGGCGCTATTCTTTGGGGCGTGATCCACTTCATCATCCTGATGCGCGGGCGTAATTCGCAGCACAGCCTGTTTGCGATCGGGTCAAGCATAGCTGGTGGGGTTATTCTGCTCTCATTTGCCGCCTTCTCCGGCATGCTGACCCGCAGCCAGTCCTCGAACGGCGTCGAGTTCAACGGCTCTGCCCAGCAGATCCAGATGGACCAATAACACGGCGGGGAGTGATTACTCCCCTCCAGGATGCTTTTCGACACACGCGTATGGCCCCGATTGCGGGGCGCGCTGACATCCCTGTCATCTGATTTTAGCCAGCAGGATTTCCATGTTCGGTCTGTTCAGTAAGCGTCATAACGGCCCGGCCGGCGAGGCGAGCCCGGAGTTGCTGCAGGAACACAACGCTCCTGATGGCGCCCTGACGTCCGACGCCCCTGTTTTCTGGCACGCCCCCCTGCCCGCGCTTGCGCGCAAAATGCCCTCCTCCCCCTGGCAGCGCACCGAGGACACCAGCGCCGCCTGCGCCTGTTGCGGCACCCCGCACGCGGGAATGGCGTTCGACACTTCTCCATTATGCATCACCTGCGCGTCCGTCCTCTCCTTCGATCTGAAAGGCTTGGATGAAAGGGCGGAGCCGGTCTGGCTGCCTTTCATCAGTCAGGCCGCTCTGAACAGGGTGATGGGTGCGCATCTGCGGACGTGCCGCGCCAGTCTCGCGCAGACGCCTGCCGAGCAAAGCCAAGCCGCTGGGATAGAACCCGGAAAGGAACAATTCGCTCATCTGATGCAGGATGCGCATCGCGCCGCCCAGATGCGCCTTGGCGACGTTTCGGCAAGCGACCTGGTCTCGGCCTGGCGGGCTCTCGCCCCCGATACGTTCGAGGTTGAGACCGCGATCCGCTTTCTTCCCAGGGGAGTCTGGCAAAACGCGTTCGGCCGGAACGTCTTTACAGAGTTTTTCACACAACCGACGACAGGCGGCGTGACCTCATGAAAATCGCGCTGCCCACCTGGCTGGTCCCGTCCGCATCGACCGACCGGACAGAGCCCGAGCAAACAGCCTCTGTGCAGACCGATCGACCTGCACTCGCACGTCCGGCCCTGGGCGGCGCACTCATGCGCATGATCGGCCAGGCCTCCGTTTATGGCAAACGCACGGTCAGCAGTTTCTGCGCGCTCGCCACATCGGATGGAGACTCCCTCATCACCTTCGAGGGGGCCTATATGTCGCTGATCCGCATCCAGGGATCGGCTGTCGTGCTCGATGCGCACGAAACCGAGGCAAAGGCCAGGATCCTGCGTAACAGGCTCTCAGGCCCGCTGGATGGCAAAGGCCACGCGCTTCAGTTTCACTTCGTCTCGGACCCTGCGACGGCCGGAGACGCGATAGAGCGATGCGTCGAGGAAGCGCGTGCGATCGCAACCCGTCTCGACGCCGATTTCGACGATGTATTCACAGAATGGCTACGCATTTTTCCGCAGACCATGCGCTATGAGGATTGCTGGGTGGCCGTGTGGAGCAAGAAGGCCCTGCTCAACCGACAGGAACAAAAAGCCGCAAGACGCGCACAGAAATCCACCGCCGCCGATATGCCCCGGCTGGAGGAGGCGCAGGATCCGGGTCTCGCCGATCCCGATCTGGCGTCGCGTCATGCGTCCTTCGTCCAGCAGGTCAGCCAGGCCTTCAGCGACATTCGGGTGCAGACTCATATCCTCTCGCCGCAGGAGACGCTCAAGACCATCCGGTCCATCATGTATCCCGAAACGCGCGACGATCTATGGCGGGCTGTCATGCCGCCTGACGAGCCGCCTGTACGCATGCCCGATACCGACACCCCTGCAGATATCGACCATCTGCTCTGGCCGCCTTTGCGCGAGCAGATCTTCCCCATGGAAGCCCAGACGGATGGCTACACCATAGCCCGGTTCGGGATACTGGACTGGGCACCGCTCGACATGACGCTCGCGCCGGATGTGACACAGGGTGAGGCTGCGCCCATTGTGTTCGGGGATCTGGTGCGCGCACTGGCCCCTCGTGACGTGCCCTGGCGTGCGACTTTCCTGATCGAGGGCGAGGGCGAGGGATTCATGCGCGGCAAGGCGTTCGGGCTCGATTTTCTCAATTTCTGGCCCAATCGCCACAAGACCGTTGCCCATAAGCAGGTCAACGAAATCCGTCGGTTCAAGACCGATACGATCGTGCGTCTACGCGGCAATTTTGCAACCTGCGCACCAATGGGGGAGCGCTCCCTGCTGCAGCTGCGCGTCTCGCGGCTTCAGCAGGGCCTCAATGCCTGGGCGAGCTGCCAGAGCTCGCGCTGGTGCGGCGATCCTGTTGCTGGCACGCTCAGTGCGGTACCAGGTTTGGACACAGCCTCGACCGCGCCATCCCATGCACCACCGCTCAATGACGCGCTATCCCTCATGCCCTGGGCCCGCCCGGGCCTGCCTTGGGAGAAGGGCTCCGTTCTGTTTCGCGCGCCTGACGGCGCAGCCATGCCGTTCGATCCCGGCGCAAGCGGTCGGCCTGCGACGCTCGATCTTTTCGTCGCCCCTTCGCGATCGGGCAAGTCGATCGCAGCGAACCGCATCCTTCTGGGCACGGTGCTCAGTGCTGCCTCGGCGACCAATGACGGCTATCGCTTTCCCCTCATCGCCAAACTCGATATCGGCGAAAGCGTCTCGGGTTTCATCGATATGGTCAAGGCTGCCCTGCCTTTCGACCGACAGCACCTTGCCGCCTATTACCGCATGGATTTCTCGCCCGAGAACGCGTTCAATATCTTCGATCTGGAAGTAGGCTGCCGTGCGCCGCTGCTCGCGCACAGGACGTTCCTCTCGAACTTTCTCAGCCTGATCTGCCTGCCGGTCGGCGAGGGGGCCAAACCCTACGATCGTATGGATCATCTGATCGAGGCCATTATCGATGTCGTCTATGACATCGTCTCCGACAATCCCAGCGCGACCCGCGCCAAAGTCTATCGCGACGGCATCGATGTGACGATCGATCGCTGGGTCGAGGCACATACGGTCTCGGATGCGAGAGGAGAGCCATGCCTGAACACAGGCGACAGGGAAATCGCGCTTAACGAGAAGACGCTGTGGCTCGAGATCGTGGATGCGTTATGTGCCGCGCGCGAATGGCGGCTTGCCGGGTTTGCCCAGCGCCAGGCTTCTCCCGAGATGCACGATCTGGTTGCAGCAGCAGACGACCAGAGGATCAAGACCAAGTTTGCAAGGGTCCGTCCGACCGGCGCCCAGGAAAACATCACCGACATCTTTTGCGATTATATCGGGCATTTCGAGCGCAAATTCCCGACGATCGGCGTCTGTACCCGGCTCGATCTGGGGGATGCGCGTATCGTCGCCCTCGATGTCGAGCGCATCTGCCCCAAGGATCAGACGGATGGCGCCGTCAGACAGACCGAGATGATGTATCTGCTCGGCTTTTTCATGGTCTCGCGCAAGCTGACCACCGATCCCCAGGACGCGCTCGGCATGCCCGATCTTGTGCGTGAATACCATCGGGCACGCTTCACCGAATACCGCGAAACCTATAAGCGCCTCGATGCAGATGAGTATCATCGCACGGGTCAGAGCGAAAATGTCCGCAATATGGTGCAGTTCGTGGCGCGTGAATCTGCGAAATACCGTCTTAGCCTTGGGATAGCCAGCCAGGCCCCCGAAGACTTTGGTTCGTTCCTGACCGAAAATTCGACCGGACGCTTCATTTTTGGCGCTGCAAGTCAGAAACAGGCGGATCGCATCGGCGATCTCTTCGGCCTGACGACTGCATCGCGCGACATCGTGAGGAACCGGCTCAACGGTCCGGCGAAAGACGGCTCGGGCGCACCCTTTCTGCTGCAGATCAAGGTCAATAACATCTGGTACGAGCAAATGCTCATCAACCAGCTCGGGCCGATCGAGCTCTGGGCGCTCACCACCGATCCGGTCGATCGCGGCTTGCGCACGCGTCTGTATGAGAGCCTTGGCCCCGCCGAGGCGAGACGCCGTCTTGCCCGCGTCTTTCCCAAGGGAACGGCCGTGCCCGAAATCGACCGCCGCAAGAACGCCACGGGGAATGCGACCTTCGACGAAGAAGGCACGAATATCGGCGCAGTCGTCGCCCTTGCGCATGAAATCAGGGATTGCACCGGGATCGCCGCCGTTCTTCGCGGGAGCAGCGACGCGTAGGGCGCACAGAGACATTGCCTCTGACGCATTGATCCAACGTGCGGAGCGATCGCTCCGCTGCTCTACGTTCGTCGCGCCGAAACTTCCCGAATCACACTGATCTGTCTATCTCCTGACAGCTACGGATCGAAACGTGGGAAGGGGAGAATGCCCATGGATGCGGATAAGTTTGGGGAGGAAACCCGTCAGGGTCTGCAGCGCGTCGAAACAAAAATCGACTTGTTGAGTGAGGAGATAAAAAGCCTCACATTGCAAATAATCGCGCTCGAAGCAGCGCTCAATGCGCAGCCTATTGACGACCATCCCTTTCGTGGCAACGCAATATTTTTTAGGAAGGCCTACGCATTCCTGACTGCGCTCTTCAGGGACTTCCGACGACGGCACAACCGATTACGCTAAACCGATGCGCACCCCGTCTTGATCGACCTGGAGTCGAGGTCTTGCCGCAGCGACAAATAAAATAAAAAAAAAGCGACGAAAGACGATTTAATCGCTCGCTCTCTGGATCGCCTTCCCTGACGCTCAGGGTATGAAATCCACGTCTCTCCTTTTCATCAGCCTTACGCTGCTTGCCGGATGCGCCGGATCGCCCGACGATCCGGTCACGGTACGCGTGCCCGGCATGGCTAATCCGGAAGAGCAGTTGGATCGCGCGCTGGATCAGACGCGCAACTTCCTCGTCGACTTCAATGGACGGTTGCCAACACCTGCACGCAATACGGTGGCGCTCCAGCTCGCCGCCGCTTTGCCATTGCATCCCGTTACGAGCCAGCCACAGGCGGCTCCGACGCCAGCATGGCGCGAGAGCACGGCGCCTTCCGCATCAACACTGAGCGCAGCAACCCGGTTTTCAGTGCCGATATCCGGTAAGGGCGGCGTAACCTGGTTCGGGTATGCGGACGGTACACCGCGCCTGGGATGTGCTTCAGGGGCGGTTTGTCTGATCTGGCTCGAGCGGGGCGAAAAGGGCACCGACGACAACATCGTGCTCAGTCCTACGTCGGGCTGGCAGGCCCATCTGATAGCAGGGGCTCATGGCGTGCATGCAGCACCTGCTATCGCGCTGTCGGCGAGTAGCAATACACAGGTGACGACATTACGGGTCTCTACGGATCGGCGCACCTATATCTGGCTTTTAGATCCTTCAGCCCCTTCCATGCCTCGTGTGCGCTTCGTCTATGGCAAGACCGATCCGGTCTCACAGCCCGAAATTGCGCCACCCACAACAGGTCCCGCCCTTCAACAAACGGGGGCGCCTGACTTCGGGTTCACCATTGAGGGGCCGGATGTCCCGTGGAAGCCGCTTCGCGTCTATAGCGAGCACGGCAAGACCTGGATCGAGTTTCCGCCGCATGGTGTTGTGAACAATCCCGATCTGAGCGTCATCGCGCCCCAGCGCGCCACACCGCGTCTACAGCACTTCGTCGCCGACACCCTGGTTGTCGAAGACGTTCTTACGGATTTCATGCTGAGCGCAGGGCCCGGCGCCACACGCTCCACCCTCCATATCAGACATGACGGAAAGCACTGAGATGCGCGGTACTCTCTCCTTCGCCGCGGCATGCGCCCTCATCGCTATCGGGATTGCCGGTTGCGCCGAAACGCCTTTGGAAACAGCCTCTCAGGTTGCTCCTGGCATCCCCTTCCGCGATGCCTCGAAACTGACTGTCACGATCGCCGACATCCTTGCGGCCAGCCTCGCGCCGACGCGCTCCACGCTGTTGGTTGCCCCGGTAGGCGACACGGACCCGATGCATATCGGCCAATTGCTCAATGACAGTCTGCGTGAACGCGGCTTTGCCGTCTGGACCGATGGGACATCCTACGCCATGGCGCATGCTGTGCGTTATCGCATTGCACCGGTCGACGGCTATGTCCAGCTGGCCCTCTATGTGGATCAGGCAAGCGCGACCTGCCTTTACACCCACGATGCAGATCAGGTTCTCGTTTCAGTCGGCAGCTGCAGCGTGAGGCCGTCGCAGGCACTTACCCTTCGTATTCCTGACGACGCGCGCCTGACCCACCAGATGCTCGCCCAGGCGAAAGGGCCTTTGCCTCTAACGCCGGAAAGCGTCGGGCAGGTCTGGACGAACAAGGCAAGCGTAGGGGCTTCGAGCGTTGCGGGATCGCCGGCACCTTACGCTGCGCCTGTTTCCGCTGTCCCGCCTGGAGCAGCCGCAACGCAACTCACCACGCTTCCTGCCGCGGCACCCCCCGTTGTGGCTGCCTCTGCTCCGGTCATCCCGGTGCAAAACTGGACCCTCGTGGGCGGTCAGCCAATTCGCGATCAGATGCAGGCATGGGCCGATCGTGCCGGTTGGACGATCGTCTGGCCCGAGCGCCTCAACTGGCTCGTACCCGCAACAGCCAGTTTTACCGGAGACTATACAACGGTGCTTTCAGAAATCGTCACTGACATCGTCAAGGACGGGCGCTCCGTTCGCGTGCATTTCTATGACCCCAATCACACCGCAGTCGTCACGACGCCCGGTGGGGAGCAGCTGCCACAATGAACAGGAGAGTGCTGACCCTGACCGGGCTGCTCATGCTTTCGTCCTGCGGCGATTTCCAGGACGTAAACAAGATGCAAAGGGACAACGAAAAAGCGATCAGCGAGGCAAAAATGCCCGATGCGCCCGTTGTCGAGCATATCGATCGTCCCTGGCTCCTTGGCGATCTTATCCCGGCTCAGACCCAGATCCCTGCGATCCTGAAAGTCCCGGCGCGTCTAACCGTCAAGCGCCCGATCGCGCTGCGTGATGCGGTCCTTATGGCTGGCCGGGACACCGGCGTGGCCGTCACCCTGGATGACGACCTCGATAACACCCAGCCTGACACCCATACGCAGCTACCTGTTTCTTCATCGCCTTTGCAGGTCGGGGGTATGACGCTCCCTCCCCCGCCAGCCGCAAACTTTCTTCAGAATACCGCGGCAACGGCCCCCAGCGCACATTGGCACGGTATCGGTGACTGGTTCGCATATAGCGGCACCAGAGCCGGTCTCTTCGAGGCGCTCGCGACACGTTTTGGCGTCTACCAGAAGTTCGAGCACGATCACGTTCGCTTCTATCGCACCGAGACGCGCACCTTCGTCATTCCTGCTTTTGGCGGCAAGCCAACAGAGACGAGTGGCGGTGTGACCGCGATGACGGGGACAGGCCAGAACTCCGGTGGTGGTATGGGGGGCATGTCGGGAGGCATGGGTGGAATGAGCAGCGGGATGGGCGGAAGCTCTGGCGGCAGCTCTGGAAGCTCCACGGGATTTACCTCCTACTCCTCGAATACCAGCTACGACGCTTGGAAAAATATCCAGGCGACGGCTCAGATGGTCAGCGGGGGCGCCCAGATCATTGCGGACTCCTCGCTCGGACGACTATCTGCCAGAGGCACCCCGATCCAGCTGGACCGGCTCAAAGACTGGGCTGAGGGGCTTCAGCGCGACATGCTCAAGCAGGTGTCGCTCGAATTGCGTATCTATCAGGTCAAGGTGACTAATGAGCAGAACTACGGCTGGCAACCTGAACTGGGAGCCAAAGATGCAGCGAAGTTCTGGGGCATAGGAACGACTCCTGTTTCCTTGGTCCAGCCGCAGACCACCGATGTGCCGTTTAACCTCGGCGGATCGATCCTTGACACTGCGACAGGCGCCACCGGCCAGTTCCAAGGGACTAAGTTCGTGCTTCAGGCGCTCGCGCATCTGGGCGTGGTAGCGGACCATAACGAGCGAACGGCCGTCACCCTCAATAATCATCCAGCACCGTTCAACGTCAGTACGAACACGACCTATGTCTGCAATTCGAACACGGTGCTCGCCACAAATGCGGGATCATCGAGCAGCCTGCAGCAATGTGTCACTTCGGCAGGCATCACCGGGGACATCACGCCCCGCGTCGTCGATAACCGTATCATGCTCCATGTATCTCTGAACCTTCAGACCCTGCTCGGACTGAAAGACGTCAACAAGAACAATACCTATCTGCAGCAGCCCCAGACGGCGAGCAGCGTCTTCGAAAGCGAGGCAACGCTTGAATCGGGCAATATCCTGGTGCTGTCCGGCTACATCGACAACCAGGGCCAGAAGACCAAAAACGGCGTGGGCACTGCCGACAACTTCCTCCTCGGTGGCGGGGGTGACGCGCAGACGCAGAAGCAGATGATCTTCATTACCGTCAGGGCGAGGACTCTCTGATGCTGAAATTCCTTCCTCCCCGTCTTGCCCGGCTACGGGTAGCGGCTCCCGGTCTGATCCTCCTGCTCTTGGCTGGCCCGTGCCACGCACAGTCTCTTCCCGGCGAATGCGCGGGCATTCCAGCCACGCCCGGAGCGGATGAACTCGCTGCGCGTTTCGACCGCAATCTGAACTGCCTGCGTCTGCTCTCCCAGCTGGCCGATATCACCCACAAACAGAGCGATATCGCGCGCTCGCGAGCGGACATCTTCAAGGCCGAGCATCCGGAGAAAAGCCCGTCCCCCTCGGCGACGGCCTCGATGATGCCGGCCAATGCCATGTTCCCCAATGCGATGATGCCCCCTTCGCCGCCTCCACAATCTCGGGCGGAGCCTGAGACAAAGCCTCATCCTGCGCCTGCTCTGGCCCTGCCTCAGGTCGAAGCGATCGCAGGGGGCATTGGCGGCAATCACGCCTATCTGCGCATGGCTGACGGGTCGTCGGTCGTTGCGACACCCGGCACGCGTCTTCCTGGCAACATCGTCATACGCAAGATCACGGATGAGGACGTCATCGCAACGACACCCGAAGGCGAGAAGGCCCTCCCCTCCGTCTCGGACGCAGATACCGGCACGGCCACATCGACACCTGCAGCACCGCAGGGCATGCCCGGCTTTCCACGCTGGGGAGGCACGCCATGACCACAGCGCTGCATATCGACGATGCCTATTGGCTTGCGGGTCTGACATGGCGTCACAGTTACGGCCAGGCTGAGAAGGCAAGCATTATCCGTAATGGCCAATCGCGCCATGGGGCAACGCACATGGCGTGCTTCGAGCGGCGTGGCATTCATGAATACGGATTTTTCCGCCCGGCACTCGCGGTCAAGTTCAGCGAGCTGCGCTTTCTCGCCCCAACCGTCGCGGCCGCGTTCGATACCGCTGCCTGCATATCCTGCGCGCTCAACGAGAATGCGTTCTGGTTTCTCATTATAGACAAGGACGGCAGCATCCGGCCTGGCACGGATCTGGTCCTGACACCCGAGGCACTTGCAGAGAGGCTCCCGAGCTTTGGTCTCGACGAAAGCTTCCGGACAGTCGACCTCACCGAAGACGATCTCGTAGCTCTTCTGCGCAGCCCTGTCCCTTATGCCATTTCCTGCCGTTCGATCACACCACATCGCTGGAAAGCGCAGATCCTCAAGGCGGCCATGGCCGTGGCCGCGCTTTCGACCGGATGGGAGGCCTGGACAATCCATCAGCGCCATCTCCGCGAGGGAGATGCCACCCGCAACTGGCAGGCACAGCAGGACCGTTTCGCCCAGGCGCGTGCGGATGCCCTTCCGAATACGCCCTACCCGGCCGTGTGGCTCGCGGCATGTACCGCCGCCGTCAACCGGATCAGACCCGTTCAGTTCGGATGGGTCGAGGATGGCTGGAAATGCGCAGACGGCAGGGCAATCCTGCGGTTTACACGCACGGCCTACGCAACGCTCTGGCAGCACCCGGACGGGATCGTGACCAAGAACGGCGAGGAGATCCAGGTCGTTTCGACCATGCCTCCACTCCCTGGGCGAGGCGAGCATGCACAACCGCCCCGAGCAGATGCCGATCTCCAGCTCAGAGGGATCACGCAGTTCTATGGCGGTACGGTGCAGATGAAGATCAAGCCGCTCCCTGTTGCAGGGACCGCCCGCGTCACCAGTGCGGCAATGGCTGCCGATCTCGACTGGCGCCCCTTCGAAATGGATCTGCGCACCGCGCCGGCTCACGTCGACTGGGATCGTGTCAGCGGCCTGCGCCTGCGCGCGGTTGAATCGACGGCAAACGGATACCGAATTTCAGGAGATCTCCATGCGCGCTAAATCCCGCCAGCTGGCGCAAAAGGCTCAGGCCCGCCTTATCCCCACATCGCTGAGATCTGTCCTGTCGCGCGGAAAAAACGGGGCCGGAACAGCGGCGCAGTCCCCACGGAGCCTTCCCGCCAGCCTCAAGGACGAAATCCATGTGGATTGGGAACAGCGCCTGGTTTTTGGCCCCAGAGAAACCCTCGAGCGCCCCGCGTTCAGGGAATGGATCGCCAATCTGCACGAGGTGGAAACGCCGCCGGTCTTTCTGCGACCCGTACCGACCGCTCTCACCGATGTCGTACACATGCGTCGCGAAAGCCAGACCGGGCAGATCAGAAGCATCATGCCCATGCAGCACAACGTTGCTTCCTTTGACCGTATGCTCAATCATATCCGCGAAGCGGCCTCGTTCAACGCCAGCGACCTGCATATCCATCGACTCGAGGACGCGGCCCGCATCCAGTTTCGCATCGACGGTTCTTTGGCCGATGCTTGGGAAGTGACGCCCGCCGAAGCGGATAGTCTGGTCATTGCGCTCTGTCAGGGCATTGCGACGGACAGGTCGCAGGGACAATTCAATTTCGCCGACTTCCAGGACGCCCAGGTCGAGGGCAACGTTCTGGACGGCACCGGGCTCGCCAATATCCGTATCGTGCGCGGCCCCTGCGCGCCGGTCCAGCGCGGCGGCAACTTTGCCGTGCTGCGACTACAGGCTGCCAAAGCCCTCCGGCAGGCAGCCCAGCCAGCGTCGCATGTAGCACTCAGGACGCCGCGCGCGCCTGCAGAACCTGTGAAACTCGGGGAAATGGGTCTGTCAGCGACACAGATCGCCAGGATCTTCTATATTCTGGCCTCACCAAGCGGCGTGCTGCTCAATACAGGGCCCACCGGAAGCGGCAAGACAACGACGCTCTATGAGTGCTGCAAGCGCAAGGCGCAGGTCGATCCGGGACGGAGCCTGATTACGATCGAGCGCCCCGTCGAGATTCCCATGCCCTGGGCCAAGCAGCTCGCCGCCACCGAGGACACGTTCGACGTTATCATGGCGGCCGTCCTGCGCTCCGACCCTGACGATATCGTCGTGCAGGAAATCCAGAATATGCGTGTCGCGCGTATCGCGGTCCAGGCGGCTCTGACCGGGCATTTCGTCATGTCGACGATGCATGTCGGCAATCCTTTCGGCTACATGGCCCGTTTCGAATCCTTCGACGCGCAGGAATTCTCGATCAAATCCGTGGTCGAGAAGGATTTCGTACGCGGCGTCATCGCGCAGCGCCTCCTGCCCGTGCTTTGCCCGCACTGCTCCGTACCGTGGAACGCCGAAGATGGCCGTATCGATGAAAGGGATCGGGACGTTCTCGGCGCGTGGGGCGATCTGTCGACATTGCGCCAGACGGGCCCCGGATGTTCGCATTGTCGCGCCGGGCGTATCGGTCGGCGCGCGGTTGCGGAGGTCGTGGTTGTCGACGCGCAACTGAACCGGGATTTTGTCGAGCTCGGTGTCGAGAGGGCAAAAACGCGCTACCGGCAGCGACCTGATGCCGATCGACCGATGATCGTGACTGCGCTCGAGCGCGCATTCAAAGGCGAATTCGATCTCAGGGACGTCCGTCAGATTGTCGGCGCTTTTCCTGCATCGCCGCAACATGTCTACGATGGAGATTTCGCGGAATGAGCATCGAACTCATCTCTGAAGGGCGCACCGGCGCTTCCGCACAATCGTGGTGGCCCCCGCGTATTCCCGATAGTTGGCATATGCGCTGGTCGAGGCGCGACACCATCTACGCGATGATCGCCGCACGTCTGCACGGTACCAGAAGTGCGGCGGATATCCTCGACATGCAGATCGAGGAATGGGAGCGTCTGCGTCAACGCGGTACAGCGCGTGTCGGACGTATGATCGCGGACGATATGCGTCGTCACGGTCGCACCTTCAGCCAGGCCATGGCACCCTATGCGCCGGCAAACGAGATCATGACGATCGCGTCGGGCGAGCAATCGAGCCGTTTGGGGCTGGCGCTCGATCTGGTGCGCGATGTCGCCTCACGTATCGATCGCATGCTCTCCCTGGTGCGCGCGGCTCTGATGCAACCTGCGGGTAATCTCGTTCTGGCCTATCTCTTCCTCTATTATCTGGGCGCGAGCATCGTACCCAAGATCGAGCACTCTCTCCCTGCCGGAACCGAAATTTCAGGGCTGACAGCCTTCACCTTCCATTCCGCAGCCTTTGCCGCCTCGGGATGGGGGCTGAGCCTCCCTCTAGTCGCTGCCCTGCTGGTTTTCGCGGTCGTAAAAAGCCTCCCGCGCTACACGGGGCAGTTCCGTCTATGGCTCGAAACCATGCCGCCCTGGTCGATCTACCGCGATCTCACGGGATATGCCTGGCTCATCAGTTTCATGGCGCTCGTCGACGCGAATATGTCGGAAACAGAGGCGTTGCGCCGTCAGATCGACCACGCGACCCCTTGGCTACGCAGCCGCCTCGAGGCTTTGCTCCCACTTATGACCGGCAAGACGGACAAGGGAAGCCTGCTTCCCGAGGCCCTGGTTCAGACAGGATACAATTTCCCATCTCCCGCCCTGATCAGTGAGATCAGAGCGGTCTGGAATACGCCGGACGGGTCGAAACGGCTCCGCGAAGGTCTCGATGCCTGGGCGATCCGTATGGAGAAGCAGATCGAGGTCCAGGCCAAGCTTTTGGGCTTTCTCGCACAGGCTTCGGTTGAGGGCATTATTCTTCTCTTCGTTGTGGGCTCGACAAATCTCGGCAGTCAGATTTCGGCCGGAGTGACCGGAGGATGACGCCCCCGCGCTATGCCTGGCCGCGTCGTCTTGATCCCGGGTGGCAGCCTGCCCGCCTCCGCTCGTGCCCGACGGGCAGCATACAAGACCGGCTTCCAGTCATTCACCCTCGAATTATCTAACCCTAATGGAGAACACCTATGGGCAATAGCAATATGCTCTCGTGGATATTGACAGGTATCGTATCCCTTCTGGCGATCGTCGCGGTCGGCGTCGGGTACTACAAGGTTACGTCGAACGATAATCTGAGCTCAGCCAGTCACGAAGTCTCGGTGATCGCCGCAGACGTTCGGCAGTATTATGTCGGCGTCGGTGCAACCGATTTTTCCGATCTGAGCAATCAGGTTGCCATCAAGGCTGGTGCGAGCGACTTCGCGCAGAGCGGTACCAGCAATATCACGCTGCCCTGGCCGAACAGCACGCTGACCCTGAGTGGAACCACGAACACCTTCACCGAACTTGCGACCAATGTTCCAGCCTCATTCTGCGCGCCTTTCGCACGTGGGAAAAAGACCATCTCCGTGACCGTTAACGGCCAGCAGCTCGCGCCCACGGACACGGCCGGCATCGCCCAGGCCTGCGGGGCGACCGATCAGAACACCGTCGCTTTCGAATTCTCTCAGTAACAGGGAACGCAGGCGACAATGCCGGTCATCTTTCTCGTCTTCGGTCTGCTTATTCTGCTGGATGCGCTTGGCGTGGAGGATGGTCTGCGCCCTCCTGCCGGACCGATGACGTCTTCCGTATCCGATCAGGCTTATGGAAATGCATTTCTAACATATCAGGCGGCGGTGGTTGATGCCGTGCAACAAAATGGCATCAGCGGTAGCTCGGTGGCCGTTGCTATTCCGTCGGTTGCCGGGGGGCGGAATATCGCCCTTCCAGGTGCGGGTAACGTCGTGAGCCAGAGTGGCAATACGATCACGATCGCCGTGTACGCCGCACTGACATCCAGCCAGTTGCAGGCGACAATCGCACAGTCGGGGGGTAACGCGACGCTCGGCTGGGCGCGTAGCGGACAATGGGTGTCACCGCTTTACGGTCAGATGGGACCGATACCCCTTTCAGTGCCGGACCGCGATGCCGTGTCCTTCATCGCACTCAACCGGAACTGAGGATACGAACATGCCATCCAATCTTCTCGGACTTCTCCTCATGACCCTCGCCTCGGCCAATATGACCACGCGATATGCCGGGACGGTGAGCGACAATCTCGACCAGAGAACCATGGCGCTGACGGCCGAGACTTTTCAGGACCTCCTGCAAGGCGCCAACAAATACGTCCAGGAGCATAGCGGCGACCTCCAATCGGCGATTGGGGTAGGCAGCTATAAAACAATCCTGCTGAGTGATCTTGTCAGCGATAATGACCTTCCGCCTGGCTTCAGCCTTGGCAACAGCTACGGGCAACAATGGCAGGTTGTCGTTCAGCAGCCCCAGAGCGGCGTGCTCAGGGCACTCGTATATTCCAATGGCGGCACAAGCCTCTCAGCGAAGGCCGAGGCGGGAATTGCCGGGATGACAGGCCATTACGGAGGCTTTGTTCCCTATAACGGGATGTATGGCAACCTGAACAGCAGCATGGCCCAGGGAGCGGGAGGCGCATGGAGTCTTTCTCTTTCCGGCCTGCCCAACCCGGGACCCGGCCACCTTTACGGTCTGACCACCTACGACAACGGGTCCCTCGTCAGCAACGACTACCTCTATCGCCACGCTGTCCCCAATCATCCCGAATACACGACCATGGCGACGACGCTCAATATGGGCGGCAACGATGTCCGCAATGCAGGCAGTGGACAGTTCAATGGCGCCATTGGAACCAACGGCATCGATCCCAGTTCGCATTTTCCTGGTTGGGGCGGCGGTGTAGCAGCGAGCGAAATTGATGCTCGATGGTCAATCGGCGCAGGTGATTACGGGCAAGCGCCAGCAGCTTGGATGAACTGGAACGGCGATGCCGGTTTCAATAGAAATGTTGGTGTAGGAAATAACCTCTGGGTTAACAACACAATAGGAACGAACAAAATACAAGTAAATCCGGGTAACAACCTGTGGGTCGGAAGCAACAGTATATACGGTGATGGTAGCAACATTTCATTACGCACTGGCGGGGCTGCCTTCGTGCAGCATCAGGATGGTACAGCCGCGGACATTCATTCCCAGAATAACTACATCAACACGCTTTACGCGAATGGGGCCGTCCTTCCTTCTGGCGAGAGTCTCTCTATCGGCAGCGGGGCTCTTTACGGAGATAGCCAGAATTTAGCGCTGCGCCCGGCTGGTGGCAGACTCTATTTGCAGGATAGATTTAATGGTGGAACTGCTGGCCTATACGGCGGACAAATTGAGACGACCCAAGGCGTCGTATATGACACTACGGATGCCAATCCGGGCTATGGGTGCGGTCCCAATGGAAGAGTTGCAGCCAAATATGATGGTAGCGGCGAGCCGCTAGCCTGCATCAACGGCAAATGGTCATCAATGACCGCAACATTCAACAATGGATCATGGGTTTCCGGGTGGCTGGGGTTCAATACGACGAATGGCCCATTCACGAATTACGCGGCTTCGGCTGCTGCACTGAATGTGATCTGCCCACAGCGAGTGAGTGACCTCCGTATCCAAATCATCATGGACGGCACTGTTATGTGGGATAGCGGCGGCTATGTCGGCAGCGGGTACAGCACCACACAATCGGGAAGCGTGATCATTCCGACTGGCAAATCATATTATGTGATCCTAACAGGATATCCGAACGAGAACGGGCAATGTTATATTGCGGCAAGGTGGTAATCGTGCTTCCGCCCTGTGTGCATATTGCCGAAGCCGCTTATCACGTACCACGATCAACCTTGGAGCTAGTATCATCACGTCATCAAGGCGGTGTCGGCCCCATGGGTATCCAAGAGGGTTGGATGCCTATCCTAGAGCGGGCTGGCTTCGAGATTCATGCGGTTCGAACTAATGCTTGCTGGAACATCATCGCAGCGGCGTGGATTATATCAGGCAGTTCGTCCGGCGTCAGACACTCACCCCACACCCCCCTCCTACCGCAAGGCCCGCTTACTCAACTAAGCGGCGAGCTATCAGCGTGTGTCGCCAATGCCGCACGCCTCAATCGGATACCGGAGGGCATCTTTCGGGCAGTCCTTATGACGGAGGGGGGGAAGAGCGGATTAGCTCACCGCAATAAGAACGGTTCTGAAGACCTGGGCGTAGCCCAAATCAATACAAGCTGGCTCCCCACATTGTCGTCTCAAGGAATCACCAGAGATCGGCTTATGAATGATGGCTGTCTTAATGTAAGCGTTGGGGCATGGATTCTCGGGCGAGAATTAGCCAATGCCGACAATACAGACGCAAATGATTTGTGGCGCAGGATAGGGAACTATAACTCACACACACCAGATAAAAATATTGCTTACCAAAACAGAGTGTGGGCAAATCTGCAACTAATATCCAAATAAGAAACCCCGCCTCTCGGCGGGGTTTTTGCTTTATCTCGATATCCTTCTTCCTATCTTCTGACTATTCCCCATCTCCCTTACAGATGCAGTGTTGGCACTCTGCTGCGCCACCTTTTGACCTGCATCCATAGGATTGTGCGGAACGTTAGTCGAAATTCCCTTTATGTCTCGAAACGCCGTGATCGCATCTTGAACCACAGCGCTTTGTTCCTCACTCTTGGATATTGTTGACGCCAAGTTATTTCCATGGTCGTGCCGCTCACGCGCAGCGCGGGCCTCTGCACGTGCCACGCTCTCATCCAGCTCGCGCACCAGACCCTGCAATCCCTCTTTCTGAGCCACGTCGTTCCAATCAATTCCTTCCTGAGCCGAGCCAAAAGTTGGAAGGATTGCAAGCCCATTAGACTGCTTCGCTGCTTCCTCTGCCTTTATCTGCCCGACATTGGGACGTGGCGGATTTTTCAGAGGCAAATGTCTATCGTCGTCACCCGCAATATAGAGCGCGGCATCTGGATTCTGCTCACGCAGTTCCTTTGCGACGGCAACGAGATTGGATGCGTTAAACGCAACAGCCACAGGATCGCTCGTGGCATCATGCACAGAAACTGCGGTAGCATAGCCTTCGGCGATCCATTGAGGACGCCCTTGTTTGCTCGCCTGATGGTCTCCAATCATGGCGTAAAGACCATTAACCTGGCCTCCTGGGAGGAAGCCTTTCCAGCCGTCTTCCTTGATCACCTGCACCGATCTCACTTCGCCATCTCGACGCTGCATCGGTAGCAAAAGATCACCCTCCCGAATGCTGTGGTTTTTCGCGCCAAGGTGGCTGTCTGCGACTGCCACGGTTGCCGCCGTCGCTTGTAGCAAGCCATGTGGCTTGACGCCTTTGGAGACAAGGTAGGGATGGTCTGCCGATGCCGGAGTGGCAACAGATAACAAGGCCGCCGCTATTCCCGCTGCCTGTTGATGCTTTTGGGCTTCGGCCTTTTCGCGAATTTCTCTGCTACGTGCAGCATTGGCGATGAGTTCGCGGCGCTCCGCCTCGGTTATAGAAGACTTGGCCGATGCCTTCCAATTCTGCTTCTCGCCGGTCTTATGGTTCTCGTACCACCCAGCCGGTCGGCCATCCGTATAAGCTCGATAGGCTCCGCTGCGCTCCCTCCCCGTATCACCCTCGACCGGCACTCGATGCAATGCACCATCCATCTTCGGTGCCGCATCCAGCCTAAATCCCGCGACCTTCAAGGCTTCAGCAAACTCGTCTTCAGGAGCTATTGAGCTATCCGTTACCTGCCCGCGCATCCATTGCGCGAAAGGAGCTGCATCGGCTCCGGTTGGGACGTACCACGATTTGGCGTTCTTATCCCATTTGGCACCCTGGGCCTTGGCGGCGTTACGATCCTCCCATGGCACAGAAAGATAAACGCGCTCGTCAGACGCTTGCGCGAGGCTTTGCGCTACTTTCTCGCCCTGCGCTGGGAGCCACCGGGCAAATGGGCCGAGTGCGGAACCTTCGGGCACGTACCAAGTCTTCTCGGCCTTGTTCCACTTGGCTCCCTGCGCCTTGGCGTGATCTTTTTCTTCGAAAGGCACCACGATAGGAGTGTCTTCATCGGCCACACCCATATCGGCCACCTCAGTAGGTTGCTCGGGGATTACGGGATTTCTGCTCAGTGCATCAATTGCAAGCGTGTCGATTAGGTGAGACCAAGGTTTCTCTCCCTGCATCGCATTCCGTGCGATCGGGTTCAGACGTTCGGCCTGAGGGACGAACCAAGCCGGTCTTTCGCTGCTGGCTGTTGACTTCAGTGCGTCATAGATCACCGATGCAAATTCAGCCTCCGCCTGCCCCTTCTCGGCAAGCATTATGCCTTGGTGGTAATCACCGCCTCGCAACAATGCTGCGGCATCAAGCGTTGCTTGATCGAAGCCGAACTCGGTCCCAAGAGCCTCGGTCCAGTTTCCGACTTTCTGTGCGTTGGAAAGCATGACACTGGCAACGGCAGGCGTGATTTCTTCAGCAGTCCAGATCGATCCAAGCATTTTTGCTTCCGTTTCAATCTGTGAGGCCGTCCAACCTGCATCCTTCCCCAGAATACGGTCGGTCATGAGTTTCAGAGCGTCGTCATACGCTTGCTCATCGAAACTAAGGCTCCTGCCCTCCGCCATCCTGTCCTGAAATTCCTGGGCGGCGTTGACGTTCTGCTGTTGCTGCTGCTTTTGGCGCAAAGGATCGAACTGCATGATATATGCTCCGATTTTCTGCGCGTCAGCGGATGCGCGTAAAATCTCTGTCGGGTCTTCCTCAAGCGCCTTGATCCAACTGCCGATATAAGCAACATTTTGATCTGGATCGTAGCGTATCCCCAGCTCATCCGCCAAAATAAGGCTTGCGATCTCCGCTCTCAGCTCTTCTCGCGCATATCCCGGCGACCCAAACGGATTGCTCAAATCACGAGCGAGCCGGTCTTCATGGCCCGTCCAGTGCCCTAACTCGTGCAATGCCACGCCATAATATAAATCTTGCTCTGCAAACTGGCTCTTTTCCGGCAGAACGATTGCATCCAGCTTGGGGCTATAATACGCCGCATTTCCAAGTTTGTGCTTTATAACAGCGCCCGAATTGGAAAGGATTCCTTCAGCTCTTTCGTGTAATTCCCACTCGTTATTTACCGCCCGTGTCAAAGATGCAGGCAGCCCTTCAATCTGACTGGCATTGAATACCGTAAAAGCTCGTACCAACGGATAGTCCAGCTTCACAACTTGGCGTACTTCCTTTCCTTCCGCATCCTTCACAGGTCGTCCTTGAGCGTCGAGAACCTTCCTCTCTTGCGTCCACTGCCAGTACCGAAGCTGTGTACCCTTCTCTCCCTTGCGGACCTGGGCATCAACGCCGGACGCTTGATCGTAAGTCATCCAACGATTGTCGCTGTAACCCTTGTTCTCCTGCTGAGCGAGCAAGTAGAGCGTGTTACTTCCCTTGTATGTCACGCCAGATATCGGGTTGTATGGTAAAAAGCCTCGGCCATCCCACGGCTTTTGCCACGGTGCGGTGCCCTTCTTGAGCTGCGTTATGATCGCGTCTGCAATCTTCTGCGCATAGTCTGCATCATTCTTCATTGTCGATCTCTCCCACGAGATCGATGTTCGCTGCCTGGACCTCTTCGAGCGATAGGGCGTCTTCTGTAAATGCGCCTTGCTGGGTTGCTTCCGCCTGGCTGACTTGAGCGACTGCGCCCGGTATCGAGATATCGTCAATGTTTTGGGTGATACGCGGAACCATGTTGGCCTCCTATTTAAGACACGCCATTTTGCTATTTCGGATAACTAAGTACAAGCAATCTCTGACTACCTTATGGATGAAACCTGCCTGAAGTAGTCCTCTGGAATCCCAATCTCCGTCTCGATTTGATAGGGGCTTGTCGTTTTTTTGAACTGGCCGGAGGGTCCGGCCCAGCGCCGGATTTCATGCGGATTCACCTTGATATAATACCGCGCCACATAGCCATTTTCGAAGCCCGCCAAAGGCGATCCTGTATTGTAGTATGAAAGGGCGACCTGTAGGGCGTCTTGGCCTTGATGCCCTGCCCGTAAGGCTCTCGCAAAACCAGATGCGAGGATAGACGCGCCTGCGTGTATATTGTCGCAAGGTCTGAATGCCTGAGAAACAGACATACCCAACGCGTGTAAATTTCGGCTATTGACCTGCATCAGTCCAATATCGACACTATGCCCAGCAGATATAAGACGTTCGACCGTCTTTATTGCGTCAGATACATCGCGTGGTGACGGAGGATTTTCCCCGCTATTGTCGTGTATTGCGAGTTCATTGCCACCACTCTCAACGCCAATCACAGCGTCTAGGGTGGATGGTGCCACAAAAGCTGCACAGGCGGCGAGAAGCGGCCCGATCATACCGGCACTCGGTAGGCACTTGGCAGGGCCGGAGCTTGCTGACTTGCTCTTGGCGCTATCTGGGAAGATAGGATACGATCCGTCGCCTGAGGCGGCGACACCTTTGCGCGGGCGAGAAATGTTGCATCTTGAAAATACAGAGGCTGAGTCCCGTAGATAACATTGTGGCCCGCAACGAAAACAAGCATATCCCCGGCTTCGACAATCATATCACGGGAGTCTTTCTTGGGTGATTTCATTGTAGATACCTCGTGCGGCGTCATAAGCGGTCGAGATACGTTCTGGTATGACCGACTTACGCTATCTGTCATGCCAAACTGCTTGCCGCTCTCCGATATGTCTTCAGCCGTTACCGTCATGGTGCCGGTCATCGCACTGATCTCGTCCGCAGTTTCTTGACGGTTGGGTGCATAAACAACCCGCACATGACAATTCGAGGTTATCGCCTCGTTGTCTGTGTATTCTTTCCACAACTGGTTGAAGTCCTGAATAACAACATAACATTTTATGCCGTACCCAGCGACGAACGCCATACTTTCCTCAAATACTTCCAACTTCTTGAATGACGGAAATTCATCCATCATCATCAATAACCTATGTTTGTGCGGCCTAATAGGCTGATTATTGCCATCGAAAGTCAAAGGATCACGAGTCAAGACACGCATGATTTGATTCATCATCAGACGAACAAGCGGCCTAAGTCTTTCCTTGTCAGATGGACGGATAACGAAATACAAAGTTACCGGGTTATCGCTATTTACAATATCCCATACTTTAAAATCACTAGAGCTTATATTCTTCCTTATGATGGGGTCTCTGTATATATTGAGAAACCTTTTCGTTGTGGACATAACGGAAGTATATTCTTCCTCTCCCCGTTCAATCAGACCGATCATGTCTCTCGCGGTCTGGCCGATTACAGGATCAATCTCATTGGTCTCGGGAAGACGATAGGCAAGCATTTCATCCCATAGATCACGATCCTTTTTTGTTGGATCAGAAAGCGACCAGCCTATATCGAACAAAGACGGCGCTGGCTGACCTTCCGAAAAAGCCAGCCTGGAACGATACAATATGAGGCCGACCAGAAGACTGTGCGCGCTTGATGCCCAATGATCTCCCTCGATACCTTTCCCGTCAGGATCAACAATAATAGTGACGAGGTTCTGGATATCCCCGACCTCATATGGCGTATTCAATCTCACTTCAGATAGTATGTTATATCCGCACGAACCATCAGGGCTCGCAGGGTCAAATCTTAGAACAATATTACCTGCATGTTTCTGACGCCAACCAGAAGTCATCGCCCATAATTCGCCTTTGATATCATGAACGACTGCTGATCTCGTCCAAGATAGCAACGTAGGCACAATCAAACCTACGCCTTTGCCCGATCTGGTAGGAGCCACAACCATAACGTGCTCAGGCCCCTCATGTCTGAGGTATCGCAGGCGGCCTGCTGGATCAGTCCAGCCGCCAACTGTGACAGCATTGCTTGCCGCTGCGTCAGGCAATAGCAATCCGGCTGCGCTGATTTCAGCTTCTGTTTCAGAAAACCTTGCCGTGCCGTGCAATCCCTCTACCGGCGCAGCTTTACGGCGTCCGGCACTCATCATCGCACCTAGCCCTATTATGAGTGTGAAGGCCACGCCCCCGAACACGCACCAATCGAGCATGTAAAAGTGAGCCTTATCATACACACCCAATCGCAACTGCCAGCCGAGCCACGATAAAGGCGTATAGAACCCACCCGCGCTTGGCAGGCCAAGATAGGACGGGTCTCGTCCAAACCGACCTGCCACATAATGCGTGGCGGCCCCGTTGATCGCTATGACGCCCAAACCCATAGCAGTCAAAAAAAGCAATTGTCGAAGACCAGCTTTCTTAGGCTTCGCGGGCTTCCCTCGCTGCATTGCGGGAATCACAGTTTGGCTCATCTGCGTTGTCCACTTCTAACAGTCTTCGCAATATCTTTTTTCAGCTCGATCATATCTCCCGGCTGCGCTGAAGCCGGGTCTTTCATCTGCGCAGCGTTGACCGGCGCTGCGACGATCTCCGTGTCTGTCTCAACCAGCATGACGGTCTGACGATTTGACATTACTGCCATCTCAACAAAGCTCCCCTTGATCGTCTCACCATCTGCAAGCGTTCTGTGTTGCTTTATCGGATAACTTGATCTGTTGATAGAATTTCGTTCCGAAATGAATTTTCTCAGTGGGTCGTCTTCATCGTTCTGGCTCCCGAGCCATTTGGCGAAAGGGGCCTGATCCACTCTAGGAGGCACATACCAAGACTTTGATACGGCATCCCATCGCGCACCGCGCTCTTTCGCCTCGTCCCGTTCGGCGTATGGAACATCCAAGAGAACCTTCTGATTGGAGAACCGCCCATTCCCATCCACGTATTGAGCCAAACCCATCGCCTCAGGATCGACACCAGCAGGGACAACCCATGTCTTTGTGGCAGCATCAAATTGAGCCCCAGAATCACGCACGAAATCGCGATGCTCTTTGGGAACGATAAGTGTAATTCCGGGTCCGGCTGGGTCCGCACCTTTCTCTGCGAGGTTCCAAGCCGCGAAAGGCTCAAGGTTGATACGCGGAGGAACGAACCACCTTTTGATAGCCGCGTCCCATCGCGCGCCGCGCTCTTTCGCCTCGTTTCGCTCGCTTGGTGGGACCACAAGATAAGTCGCCGTCTGTGAGAAACGCTGCTCGTCCGCCTCTCTTCGCGCTACCGCTGCGACCCGCCTCGCCTCCATATCTGCATCAGCAAACCGTATCGTCGCTCCTGGCACTGACGCCGCCTGAGCAAGCGCGTCCTTGAATTCTTCTGTGCCATCCACCTTCAACGGTCGATCAAAACGCTCGGATGCCAAGACAAGGGCCAAGGCTGCTGAACCGGCGCTTAGCTCGTTGACTGTAATCTCCTTCGCCCGGTCATCGACTTTCCCGCCATCTTCGGTTTGATAGACAATCACCCCGTCTTTTCTGACGTATTTTTGTACGTTCTTGAGAACGATATCCTTCCCAGCCGACCAGTCCTCGGCACGCAGCAAATTACGAGCGAAAGTATCCCTTCTTTTTTCGATCTGCCTGAGTATTTTTAGGGCTTCTGCATTCCCTTCTTCGACCTCGCTTATGAGATAGTCATACCAATTCGGGGTCTTGTTGGCTTTCCTGACTTCATCTCGCTCGCGTGCAGCATCCTCCTTGGATTGGCGAATTCTCTCTTTCTCTGCATTGATCCGCGCTTGCTTTTCTTGAGGCGTGTAGTGCCGCATCCGCGCATTTTCACGGTGCCCGCGCAAATCCCCTTGGGCAGATGCCCGAACGGCCTCATGGCGATCCCGAATATCCTTTAACGCTTCCTCTCTACGGCGCGGGGCCTCTTCTTTCTCGACCAGATAAGCCGCCCATAATGCTTCCGCCTCGGGACTGCGCTTAATCGGCTCAGGCCCATACTTTTTCTTGGGACTGGCGGGCTTAACACGGTCAGGGCCATCTTCGGCAGCACCCGCCCCCTCTCCCGCCTGCACCGTCTGGCTATCGGCGTCATCGACGTGAGGCGCAGGCACTTCAGTATCATTCACCAGCTCGATATTCTCCGGTGGAAGGTATGCGCCAAGACGATCCTGCAAACGCTTGACAGACAGCGTGCGGTCTATGTCTGAGGCTTTGATAGCCAGCGCCGGGTTGCTTTTAGTGCAGACTACCAAGCCCGCCCCGTGTTTTTTGATCAGTAGATCGAACTGGTCAGCCGCCTCATGAATCTCATGCCAGCTCGCAGCATTGATCAATGCGTCCTTGGCGTTGTCGCGCACCCAGCGCAACAGGCTCTTTTCGCCTCCGTGAGCCTCCTTGTCGGCAGCACCACCACGAACAACCGTACCGTCCGGCATCGTGACTTTTGGGGCATGTGTCCGAGTGAGGTTGTGTTTCTCTTCCAGACGGGCACACGCAGCCATGAGTTTTGGAAAATCACGACGCGGCGTGATGACCCTGCGGCTATCTGGATGAACCTTATTGATGGCCACATGGATATGCAGGTGGTCCTGATCGTCGTGTATTGCTGATAGCCGCTGATGATCTTCGAGACCTATGGCCTTGACCAGAGCATCCTCGACATCCTGCAACTGCTCTTTCTGCGGCCTCTCCCCAGGCGGAAAGGATATCACCAGATGATAATTTCGATCCGCCTTTGACGGGAGGGCGCTGCCTTGTGTTGCCTCCACGAGCAATATGGCATCGGCCATAGTGGTAACACCGGGCATATTCGTGAAACGGACACCATCATTCGCGACCTTGGCGCCATCATGGCCGCTATCTGCGGCATAAGAAGCCAGACGCCCCCAGCCCTCGACTGCGGCGCTCTGCTTGGCCTCATTACCTACGTATTTGCCGAGCCGAGCAAAGCTATCCTTCGTCTTGCGGCTAACACCCTTAGCGATCACGATGCACCGTCACTTTCTCGCGCATGAGATCAATCAACGAGGCCAGCTCGCTTTGCAGCTCAAGCGTTCTGTCGAGCGCAGCCCGAACCTCATCTTCGGATACGGCCTGCCCTGGCTCTTCCACCAGCCAGAGCTTGAAAAGACCGCCCATGCGGCCAAGGTCGCCCCGGATGCGGAAGGCTTCGATAATGGCTTCCTGATCGAGCAGGCTAGGTGGCTGATAGCCGAGAGCTATCTTCCGCATATAGGCTGATACAGGCAGTCGAACAGCTCGGGCTGTCTTCTCGATTGCTAATCGCTCTTCCTCCGTGACCCTGACTTTCAATGGGGCCTTTGCAGACCGAGGCCCACTGTCCTTTCTCCGCCGCTCAGCCCTGACGGCAGATTTCTCAGACATATCATCGTCCCCCTAATGCGTTGAGCCGCAGGCGAATAAGCTGCTGCCCGGTACCGGGCAGCCTATCTTGCCTTCTGACGCCAAGTGAATTTTGGTGAATCTCGGTGAATGATGCAAGGATATTGCGGTTTGGGGGTTCCGTTACCGAGATTCACCGAGTATCACCGAGATTCACCGAGATTCACCGAGATTCACCAAGATAGAGCGTCGGCTCAGGGGTTGAGTCGTCCGAAAAGAAAAAACCAACCCAAGTAGATTTTGTTGTCATATATGATAATAAACGGTGTGCTTTAAAGCACTCCGATGATAGAGTGTTTGGAAGGCGTATCGAGATATGACCAAAGGCCAATGGGGCGAAACGAGGAAAAGATTCCACGCTTTAAGGGACGAAATAAAAGCGGATTACGATAATCGGCTCACGGGAAAAGAGATTTTCGAGAAATACCACGACAGAATTCCATGTAGCAGGAAGCAGTTCTATCATTGGCTAAAGGTCTATTTCTCGCCCAATCCATC
Source organism: Asaia sp. A2 (assembly GCF_057319415.1). NCBI lineage: Bacteria > Pseudomonadati > Pseudomonadota > Alphaproteobacteria > Acetobacterales > Acetobacteraceae > Asaia > Asaia sp. A2. The sequence continues at coordinate 64,830 of NZ_JBXWTO010000010.1, read as the reverse complement.
CCCTGAGCTACCATCCTCAAGCCCTCCCTCAGACACCAACATGAAGGCACCCACAAATGACCGACACCCACGAAACAGAGGCCCCCTCGAATTCAGTTCAAAGCCAGACAGCGAAAAAGTCAGCCGCTGGCTCAACAAAGACTGAGAAGCCACGCCCCAGTAACGCGGCTCATTTCGTGCTTCAGGGCAAGGGAGGCGTTGGCAAAACGCTGGTGTCCAGCCTGCTCGCGCAATACCTGAAAACAACCGGCGTAATCGTCCGCTGCTTCGATACCGATCCGGTCAACAGTTCTCTTGAAGCCATTGAAGGTTTGAACGCCGAAATCGTCCCTCTCTACAAAGAGGGCGAAAGCAGCACAGATCATCGGGCCTTGGACAAGATGCTTTCCGACATTGCAGAACAACCCGCAACATACGTCATCGATAATGGCGCAGCGTCGTTCAAGCCAATGGCCCAGCATCTCCTTGGTGACGACAGCCTCACAATGCTTGCTGAAACCGGCTGCACGCCTACGCTGCACCTGGTCATCGCGACCGGCCCCGAACTCGAAATGACACTGAGCGGCTGCGCTACAATCCTTGATGCACTTCCCGGTATCGAGAATGTGACGGCGGTATTGTGGATCAATGAACGTCAAGGCTCGTTCGAAGAAAGTACAGGAACAAGATTCGAGGACTGCGGATTTTATAAGGAATATAAGAGTGTCATTTCTGGTATGATCGAAATATCAGAGCTTAGCCCCGCATCGAGAACAGTATTTTCAACAATGCTTTCCAAGAAACTTACTTTCGAAGAGGCAAATAGCTCTTCCGAATTCTATGCTATGGAACGATCACGTCTCATGAAGATTAAGGAGACGATTTTCAGCGCGATCAGCACTGGAATGGAAGGTATTGGCTGATATGACTGCCTCCCAGAATTCGGCCAGCCTGCCGCCGCTCGATCTGGAAGAGGTAAAGCGAGCGATCCGCGAAAAACACTCTCTGCGTCTGTCCGATAGTGACCCGATATTAGCTGTCGCTACACTCATGGATTTGATGGCAGAGCGTACAGCACAGCGGTATGTGGCGGCGCTCACGCCTCTCTTGGCAAAGCAGATAGATGACTCAAAGCTGATTGCCGAACAGATCATCAATACCGCAGCCACCCATATTGCTGAACATAGCGTCGCGAATTTGAAAGAAGCCGTTGAGCAGAGCGTGACAAAAATTCGGGCAGAGACCACCGCTCAAAATGATTCAGCCAAGCAGCTCGCAACAGCTCAGGAAACGCTTATTCAGCAAGCTGGCAGATCGGCCAAATGGGCTTGGTGGGGTGCCTTTGCATCGCTCCTGACAGGCGGAATTTTCGTAGGTCTGATCATAGGCACACACCTATGAGCAAGACACCTACCAACGTCTTCGCATTACGCGAAGAATGGCTTCAGGCCGCAATCTCTGCATTGCGGCCCCATTTTCAGGCGTGCGGCTTTCCTTTGCCGGTCTCGATCCGAGCAGCCATAGGATTTCCGAGCAAGGGCAGCAAAAGTACCTGTGTGGGTGAGTGCTGGGCCTCCGTCGCGTCTGCTGACCAGCACAATGAAATCTTTATTCGTCCTGATCAGGCCGAACCTCTGACGGTGCTTGGCATATTGGTCCATGAATTGGTTCATGCCTGCATCCCCCTGGGGAGCGGGCACGGTCCAGTTTTTCGAGAAGCCGCAATCAAGATAGGGCTTGTCGGCAAGATGCGTGAGGCCATGCCGGGAACCGCTCTGAATGACAAGCTCAGCCTCTTGATAGAATCTCTGGGTCCGTTGCCTCATGCCACACTCGATATCGGTTTCCGTGAGACGGCTCCCCGCGCAAAAAAGAAAACCCATATGCTCAAAGCATATTGTCCCGGCATTACTGAGGGCGAGGCGAAAGAGAGTTGTGACTATATCGTTCGGCTCACCGCGACCCATGCCCGCAAGGGAGCACCCATTTGCGGCGTTCATAGTGTGCGGATGATTATTGATTGGCCGGAAGATGAGACAGAAGAGGAAAGTTCGTCTGATGCTCCGCAAACATAGCGAACAAGCTCCGACATGAACAAATCCAAGATTTTGATTTCCTACCTGTCTGGCTCGTACTAAAAAGACTCCCGATCTCTTTTTGAGGGATCAACTTCGTTGTGGTTGACGAAACCGACCCCGAGGCTTGCCGGTCTCGGGGTCATTTCATATATTGACGACTATTGACCATAATGACGGGGAATAGGTATCGTCATCGATACTGCGGCTACGCGTCTTGCTCTCTAAATGGCTTTAGGCCCATCAACCCCCACTGGAAGCCCAACATGACCCCTACAGAGTTTGATAGCGCCGTGAGGTTTCTATCCAAGCTAGATCCCACGAGCATCGAAATCGGCCGCCTTGTCCTGGTCCAAGGTCAATCTCAGAAGGAAGTAGCAACCAGCTTCGGCCTTACGAAACAGAGAGTGTCGGCCATCATTCGTCGGCTAGAACAAGCAAGCGTCTCAGTGCCTAACGGCTGGGTCAAAGTGACGGTCTGGCTACCGGCAGAAGCGGCAAGAAGGGTCGAAGCAATAGAAAAAGAAGAAAAAAGTAAAATATCCATATAGACTGCTATTGACTATCGTATGAGTTAAATATACTATCTCCATGTTGTCTAGAGGTGTCGGCAAACACCAGACAATAAACCACAATGGAGATAATAATGTCCTTCAAATCCATCAATCATATTCATGATGAGCATTCTCTTGTAAAGGGAATTGCCAAGTTCCTTGCTGAAGGTGTTGCGTTCGCCTCACTCATGACTTTGGCCACCATCATTATCGATTTGATCTGACGACTAGCGCGAGGCGGGTTACTCCGCCTCGTACCGAAGGAGTAAGCGCCGTTGCGTTTTCTAAGATGGCCACTCGGCATCAAAACCTCCAACCCCGACGATCTGAGATGGCTCACCCCACAACCAGCCAATAAGCCCGCAAAACAGCCCTCAGAGCCCGTACCCCTCTTTTCGGATACGATCCACCGCCCCCAAAAAAGATCAGCCCTGTGGAGCCCTGAGCAGGCTTATAGCAGGGCTCAAAGAGCGAAGGCGTGGCGCAAGATAAGACGCGCTGTGGAGGCTTTGCCACCCGACAGCCGAAGAGACTTTTGGCCTTGTTGGCGAAGTCCTGCCGGAAGACAGCTCTACAAAGGCACACCAGAAGGTGCCCAAGAATTCTACAAAAAAATTATTGAATAAGAGGTATTTACCTCTATTGACTAAACGAATCTCTAATAATAATATGACCTTGTTAGCGGGTATTGTCGGCAAACAACCGCTAACAAGCCACAATGAGAGAAAATATGACTGACAATAACCTAGAACTCCAAAAAGTATCCGACGAGAACCGCTCGCGTTTTACACCTATGCTTTTCGGGCCTCGCCGTTTCCTTGAAGGTGAATCGGCTGTTTTCGGAATGGCCTCCCGTTTTTGCGATGAATATAAAGGAGGCTTCTGGGTATTCATCGAACTCCCCAATGGGGGCGGATTCATGTACCCCGAAATGGACGAAGACGCCGTATCCATTTCTATTCCAAGTAACGGATTCCAATCTTCAGCGGTCTCTCCAGTCGCTGTCGGCATCATTTGCACACTGTTTGCATTGTCGCTTATGAGCATGGCCAATCCATTCTCCGCTGAACTGTTGAGCGACCGCTATCATCAGCTACGCGCCTTCGCGGACACTCACCCCGAATCTGAAACCATCTTCTCAGCTATCGACTGACAAAAGACTGAAGGCTCAGGCATAGCTTGAGCCTTCTCTCTTAGGGGAACACATCGGATAACGAGTTGACAAATAAGATCGTGTCATAAGTCTTGTTTTACTGTCTATGCCCGCAGGACGGGCATAGACTTGCATCAGATCAATCTCTTTTTTTTGCACGTTTCTTATAGGATCGCGCCACCTTTGGCGTCAGATGACTTTCATCTACCTCAACGCCAATAGCCTTTAAGCCGCAAAAAAGCATACTCCTAACTGTATGACCGGGATGCTGGTCAAACCACTTTTCCACCTCTACCCAAATATCTTCAGGAAATACCACATTGATTGCGTGTGATTTCTGAGAAGCCTTACTTACCGTGGGAACAACAAATCCCCCGGTCGGTTGGGTTTTCGCTGATACGCCCTGGACCGTTGGTTCTTTGGCGGGCAGCTCCTGACCGATCTCATCCTTAGGGGCCGGGGCCGGGGCAGCTCTCTCACCTTTCTGCGCAAATCCTGGGATTTTATCGAATGGGTTCTGGGATTTCTTTGAATTAGACAACTGCTTTCCCCTTTTTCTTCGGCGCGATCAGGCCGATAGCTTTACCAATGTGATCCCAGATTCCATTTATTTCTTCGGCTGCGGCCTCGTTTCTTGGCGTCAGCTCGACTACACCTAGCGATTGCCCCCACGCTGTTTTGTAGGCCATTCTGTGCGCTACTGTGCCGATTAATGGCCCGTATTTGCTGAGGAACATCGCTGCTTGGGCAGCCTGCCGAGTGCCGTTTTTCACAAGCGTCAGAGCGAAGCCAAATGGCTTGTCTAACTCTTTGACTATCTCGACAGTTCTTCCGACCGCCTGCACGTCTGCAAGTCCGTCTTGGGTGGGAATAAGCACAAAATCCGCCATTCCGAGAACTTTTGGCAGCCACGCAGGCAGACTTGGCGGGGTATCAATAATGATTAGCTTTATCCCATTCTCCCCCATGACAGCGAGCTTTCCTGCCAGCTCATCCGGCCCACCGATAGCCAATAACGGGGTGGGGGCATCTCGGTCGTGGTATAGGTTCGTGAGGCTTTGTTGAGGATCGGCGTCGTACCAACCGACTGGCCCGCATCCCGCAATCTCTGCCGCGATTGCGAGGTTAACTGCCAGCGTACTTTTCCCAACGCCGCCTTTTTGGGCCGAAACAACTACGATCTTCGGAGTATCCACGTCACACCCACTGGTTGAGTTATGCACCACCGAACGCACCATTAATGATGCTTCGTCGCGTGCGTTTTTATATGCAATCTATCGCATAAAAATTCTCACGATGCAAACTATAGTGCATTAGAAAGCACGGAAAAGCGCATGATAAAACATTCTCACATAAGCATCCCAGAACGCACACACTATGGCACTCACAATCGCAATAACATGAACACCATATTGAGCATTCGAAAAGATGCTTCACTAAGCACCTTCTAACCTGTCAGTTTATGTATTTTAGACGGTGCGACTAAGGGTGCGGCTATGCACATAGAAACGCGCACTCATCAACCCACATGTTAAGGTATATGGGGACGCACCGAACTACGCACCGAACTACGCACCGAACTACGCACCGAACTACGCACCGAACTACGCACCGAACGGGTGCGTTAAGCTCGTCGCCAACACAAGCCTAAGGCAATCGATACATCGTAGTGACTCTACGAGCCACTGCTTTCGTCGTGTTGGAGTAATGCGAAGAAAGTTCTGTCCAAGCGCAGCTTGCCAGCACAATGCAGATCGACAAGCCTGACGAAAAGACCGCCGGGATTCTGAACTGATCCCCGATCAAACCGGCCACAGACCGCAATAAGGACTGCCAAGGCATTCAAGGCCCCTACCTCATTGCATCCCCTTAGCCATGCCCACTTGCCAATTCCTAAGGCTCCTGCGACTGACGGTGCGCTATCGATTAGGGCACGCCAATTTTCTTTGGCGCCAAACAAACCAAATGCTGGTGCTATTCGTGTTGCCATTTTGGGTGTGAGAGGAAAATCCCCAATCACAGAGATCGTTTTTGCGACGTGTGTGCCCTTCTTTTCCTCTGCCGTGGGGGCAACATTACAATCTGATTTTGTAGTCTCGATAGAGACTAAAGTTCTTCTTTCTGTTCTCTGCTGGGCGTCGTCGGTGTCATCCTCGGGCGTCATATCCACAGCTTGAAATGCTGCGGATATGGTGAGTAGGTCAGCCCACTTAGCTTCAAGTTTCTCAACAATGGGTAGGAGTATGGAGCTATCGAGTTCGTGTCTGTTCCTAGCTGAGGCAATAGCCTTGATTTCGGCCTCAAGGCGTTCGCCGGCAGGATGACCTTGCGATATCAAAAGGTCGGTGAGAGCGAGGCATTTACGGCGTGCTGCTGATATCTGGCCTCTGAGCGCCAGTCCCTCGCGATACCTGGCCCTCTCTGCTGCCTTGAGCGCTTCGATTTCGGATATTTTTCGGACGAGTGGCGAAAGGTCAAAACCATAGCCGTCCTTGCGGCCTAACCGCTTACCGTCAGATGCGTCCCATGGGATAATTAGACCATGCTCGATCAGCTCTTTGATGCGACGTTGTATGGATCGGATGTTTCGTTGCGCACATGACGCCAGATGATCGTTTGACGGAGCGATTATAGGACGCTGGCCGGTTGCCCAGATATCCTTGTGTATGAGTCTGACCAGATCAATCAAAGTTTGGGCAGCGGCAAGCGAGATGCCGAGCACCCCAGATATGCCGTCCAAAGCACAAAGGATGCGTGTCTTGCTGATTGACGGCAAAGTTTGTGCCTCGCGCTCTGTGACCATGGCTGTCAGCAAAGCGTGCGGAACATGCCTACGGCCTGTGGGCCGATTCGATTCTGAAACGTGGTTCGTTATCATATTGGGTTCCATTATTGATGCAGGAACCGCCTGTTTTTGTGCCCACTAGGTAAAGCTCTCCCATCCACCAAAAAAGGTGCTTGCAAACCGCCTGTATTTGGGGGAAAAGAGTTCTGCGAGAAACTGTTTTTCCCGCCCTTGTGGCGGATAGTCAGAACTAAACGTTAGGGGTCGCTCGGAAACGGGCGGCCTTTTTCGTTTTGTGGGGTCGGACTTTGGGAACTCCTTTCGTTATTCCGTCAATCCTTAGTTAATTCCGTCACATAATCAAGTTTCCTTACAAGTTTGTTAAACATGCGTCTTGCGCATTTGGCTGAATTTGGTCTGAAATCGCCTGATGATCAATAGGATAACACGACCAATGTGCTTTACCGGACAAACCGAGGCCCCGGCTTGCAATGCCAAGCAGTGAAAAGCCTGTCGGGAAAACGACAACTCAAAGCGTTGATGCCCGGACTTTTGCTAAAAATGTACGCGAAGCGAGGAACAAAGAAGGGATTAGCCTACGGCAGTTAGCCTATATCACGGGTAGCTCAGTTGCATTTTTGTCGCGTGTCGAGAGGGGCATGAACGGTATCACGCTCAATAAGGCATCCCAGATCGCTCAAGCATTACGAATCCCCCTCTATCAAATGCTCAAACCTCGCAAATCCGATGGGGTGGATTCGCGACCTGGACCGGATAACCCAGAATCCGAATCGTAAATCCACCATTAAATTCACCGTTAAAAAAGATTGCTGCGCGCAACGAAAAACGATTTTCTCACGTTATCAAATGCAGTAACATGGAGACATGACCGCTGCATTATCCGAACTGACGACAGCCAACGTAAAAGCTGAACGGCTTTTTGAGATGATGCGTCGTGGCTTTGATGAAACAGTTTGCACGCTGCTCTACCAAAGCGATGTAACAGAAATCATGCTCAATGATGACGGCGAGCTATGGGTTGAACGGCTTGGACAACCCATGGAGCGCGTAGGCAAGCTCCCAGCCAGTAAGGCGGTAACTGCCATGTCGGCAGTGGCGTCATTCTGGGGATTATGCATCGATGAGAAGACACCAATCCTCGAAACTATAATGCCCCTCGACGGGACAAGCCGATTTGAGGGCTTAGTGCCGCCAATTGTAAAGGCTCCGGTCTTCAGCATCAGACGACATTGCTCTAAAATAGTGACGTTCGATGAATACGTTACCAGCGGCGTTATGTCAGAGTGGGACCGTGATACCATCTGTGAGCACATATTAAAGTCAGATAACATTTTGGTTTCGGGTGGTACTGGAAGCGGTAAGACTACCCTCCTGAACACACTCCTTGCTCACGCAGCAACCGTTTTTCCAAATCGGCGGCGTGTGGTTATGGAAGATACCCCCGAACTGAAACGTCCGGCTGAGAACTGTGTCATGCTGCGTACCAGCACACTCGTTGATATGCTGGGTTTGCTGCGGGCGACGATGCGGCTTCGCCCAGACGCAATCGATGCCGGTGAGGTTAGGGACGCGGCTGCGCACTCTCTCCTGAAAGCATGGACTACAGGCCATCCGGGAGGATTTGCGACCATACACGCAAAAGAGGGGCGGCTGAGCGGCCTCTTGCGCCTGGAACAACTTGTTTTGGAGTCTGTTACCGCTCCAATGCAACCGTTGATTGCGGATGCTGTCGGGTTGCTGGTTAACATTCAAAGAACCCAAAGAGGTCGGGCAATAACCGGGATAATCTCGGTTGATGGCTTCGTAAATGGGCAATACCAGATCCGTTCTCTCCACAAAAAAGAAAGCAACTGAAATGAAATTCGCAAACAAAACCATTGACGCAGGCAAAATCGCGCCAGTCGGCAAGAAGGCGCTCATGTTGTTCGCTATGCCTGCGCTTCTCTGCGGGCAGGCATATGCGGCATCGAGCGGCGGCGGTAGCCTTCCATGGGAGACGCCATTGCAGACTGTGACGAATTCGATGAGCGGCCCTGTCGCCTATTGCATTTCCATCATTGCTATTGGCGCTGCCGGTGCAACATTGGTCTGGGGCGGTGAGATTAGCGAAGTAACGAGGCGTCTTGTTTTCCTTGTTCTCGTTATCTCATTGATCGCTCTCGCTACGTCCGTTTACAGCACGATATTCTCTGCTGGTGCGGTATTTTGAATGTTGCGTTTTACGCCAATGTATCGGGCGCTTCATCGCCCGAACTTGCTTATGGGTGGAGAAAGAAAGCCGGTTCTCCTGCTTATAATTGTTACAGTAGGGCTTTCCGTTTCTTCTCTTAATGTCGTCGCTTTTCTCGTTTCGGCGCTGCTCTGGGTCGCCGGAATATTCTATCTGAGAATGATGGCAAAAAACGATCCATTTCTTATCGGGGTCTATATCCGGTCCCTGAAATACAAGGGCTATTATAGCCCGAGATCAAAATTTAGCTGCAAACTATAAAAGTATTAGGGTGTCCAACATGCTAAAACTACAGGAATTTCGCAGCAAAGCGAAAGGTCTTGCTGACCTGCTTGCTTGGGCAGCCCTTGTGGACGATGGGATAGTGCAATGCGAGGATGGGTCATTGCTGGCGGGATGGTCCTACAAAGGTGAGGATATGGGGGCCGCCAGTCCGGCAGAGCGAAATTACCAAACCAGTATCGTCAATGCGGCGCTTGCTCGCTTGGGAAGCGGGTGGGCTTCATGGGTTGATTCCGCTCGTGTGCCTGCCCCGCACTATCCTGCGCAGGAAGACTCATTCTTCAATGATCCCGTATCCTACGCTATAGATGAAGAAAGAAGACGACAATTTGAGGAAAACGGAACTCTATATATATCTGAGCAGGTAATTATAGTTCAATACAAGCCGCCTCTAAGAAGAAACCTAAAGGTGGTGGATTATATTTATAGCGACGACTCCAAGGAAGATAACCCCGGAAAGAAGCTGATCGAACGTTTCAAGCAAAGCCTTCAGGAAATAGAGGGCTCTTTATCTGTTCTGAGAATGAACAGATTGAGGAGCTATGAGACAAGCATTTATGGAGGCCGTACCGTATTCAGAGACGAACTCGTAAATTACCTATCGTTCTGTCTTACCGGCGATACGTCTCCGGTTAATGTACCGCCTTTTGGCGCGTATATGGACACGTATATTTGCAGCGAAGAGCTTTGGCCGGGCATAACTCCCAGAATTGGACAGAATTATATCTATTCTGTCGCCTTAGAAGGTTTTCCAGCCGAAAGTTATCCTGGGCTTTTGAACAGTTTGGAAGGTATGGCGATCTCGTTTCGCTGGTCTAGCAGGTTCATCTACCTCGATACGCATCAATCGGTGGCCGAGCTGAACACATTTCGAAAATCGTGGAAGATGAAAGAACGGGGCTTCTTCTCGCAAGTCTTCAAGACCCGCACAGGCCCGGTGAACGAGGACGCATTGTTAATGGCGTCAGAGGCACAACAGGCTTTGGCTCAGGCTGAAGGCGGTCTTGTGACTTATGGGTACTATACGCCGGTCATCATTCTCATGGGCAAGGACCGCGAAGAGGTCGAGAATTCGGCCACGAGTATCGTCAACATTCTCAAACGCAGCGGAGTGCGAAGCCGAATTGAGACGGTGAATTCTGTCGAGGCTTTCCTTGGGTCTTTGCCTGGACACACCGACAAAAACGTTCGCCGTCCCGTGGTACACACGCTGAACCTAGCAGATATGTTGCCGCTCGCATCGATCTGGCCCGGTCGCGAGTTTAATCCGTGCGATTTCTATCCTCCGGCATCCCCACCGCTATTTTTGGCGGCTACAACCGGCTCAACCCCGTTCCGGTTCAATTTTCACGTCGGTCAGCTCGGACATTCGCTTGTCTTGGGGCCAACACGATCCGGTAAATCAACGTTCCTTGCACTCTGCTTGGCGCAATTCCTACGGTATCAGGGCGCGCGCGTCACGGCCTTCGACAAAGGAAACTCCCTCTATGCGTTAACGCACGCGATAGGTCCGAAATACAACGCCCGTCATTACGAGCTGGGGTCGGACGAGGAACGTCTTGCATTCGCGCCACTTTCTCATCTTGACACGGTTGCGGACCGGCTTTGGGCAATCGAGTGGGTGAGCCAATGCGTCATGTTAAGACGGGGCTCGGGGCCAACGCCAGATGAGGCTTTAGCGATTGAGCGTGCAGTCAATCAGCTTAGCGAGGCACCTCAGGATGCTCGGTCTATCACTGAATTCTGCGGGGCCGTCCAAGACCGCGGCATCCGCGAAATCATGAATTACTACACGCTTTCGGGTCCTGGGGGGCACATCCTTGATGCTCAGATGGATGGCCTTGATGATGCTCAGCTCCGCGTGTTCGAGATACAGCATTTGATGAGCATGGAAAACGCAATATTCCTGCCCGTGATGACCTATATCATCCAGAGGTTCATTTGCTCGCTCAATGGGCAGCCCGCAATGCTCATCATTGATGAAGGGTGGGTATTCTTAAAAGACGCTACCATGCGTGCTAAAGTAGAGGAATGGCTCCGGGTTCTCGCAAAAGCGAATTGCATTGTCGTCTTTGCTACGCAAAGTCTTTCAGATGCGATTAATTCAGGTCTTATGTCGGTTCTCGTTGAGTCATGCCCTACAAAGGTATTCCTTCCAAATCCTGAAGCAAAAAACCCAGCAATAGCAGATATTTATAGAAGTTTTGGTTTCACGGATACCGAACTTGATATTGTCAGTACGGCGGAGCGCCAGAGGCAATACTACGTTAGTTCTCCTGACGGTAAGAGACTCATTGACTTGGGGCTTGGTGAACTGACACTTTCCTTCGTCGGAGCTGGATCGCTCGAAAACATATCAGAGATCAAAAAATTGCGCGTCGAGCATGGTGATAAATGGCCCCTCGCCTGGACGAGGCGGCGGAAATGCTCAGGGATACTAGAGGAAGTATATTCGGTGCTCGATAGGGAGGACGAATCTCGATGAGGTATGGCTTACTCATTGCCCTAACGGCATCCACGTCGATTTTGTGTCTCGGCATGTCCTCGTCCGCCCAAGCGCAGATTATGACTGTCTGCCCCACCTGTACTCAAGAAGTCAGCGAAGCTACGCGCTGGATCACGCAGCTCCGCAGCATGGCCGCTGAGATTGAGACGGTAAAAAGCGTTGTCATGTCGGATATTCAAGGCGTCAAGCAGATCACCAACCTAAGTAGCCTCCAAGGGCTCACCAGCGGCAATCTGGACGGCGTGCTGAACCGGCTTCAATCAGGTCTTGGGAAGGCGCAACAGCTCAACAGCCTGCCACAGACACTATCGAATGATGCCCAGACAATGAGTAGTCAGTTATCAACACTCAAGAGCCTGCTTTCGAGCATCCAATCTCAAAACCAATCAGATGCACAAAGCGTCCAGTCGATTCAAGGGCAGATCGCCACGACTGTAGGAACACATGGTGCGGTGCAGATTTCGAACCAGCTCCAAGCACAGATCGCTCAAGCTCTGATTAAGGTGAACCAGATTGAGGGCGCGATAGCACAGCAGTTGGCCACACAGGCGGCAATAGAAAATGATCGTGAGAACGCTGCCGACCAAGCCCATAATGCGATGCTGGTTGACCAATCATCTATTAATGTTGACGCGGGGGATCAGTATTAGGCCATGATCAAGGCACGAATCATATTGGCAATTATAGTCGTGATTGCCGGTGTAGGTGTATTCTTGATTTCAAAGGATTTGGACGGAAACAAACACGTCGCACGTTCGGAGAAAGCCGAAGAAATACATACGGTCGATCCTAAGAGCATAAATACCGACGCGGGAGGACGGTATTGATACCTCATCTAAGAAAGACGATTATTCTGACCGTAATCGCGATAGCAGTAACGGAAATCCCAAATGCTTACGCGGACGGACTGATAGATAGTATCGTCCAGCCATATAAGTCAGCCAGCGCCAGCACTGCCGCCAGCCTGCTTCAGTATGCAAGAACCTTATTCTGGTCTCTCGCTGCATTGCAGTTTGTTGGCGGAAGTATCAAGCTCGCTTTGCAGGGTGGCGAGATGATGGAATGGTCTGCACATATTGTTAGGCAGACAATATTCATTGGGATATACGCATGGTTCATGGAGAACAGCTATAAGTTCTCTCTGGATATAGTGGATAGTTTCAGGCAAGCCGGGTCAAACGCCAAGATAAACCCTACAGGTGTATTTGCTGCGGGTGAGTCTATTGCCAACGCAATATCGCAACACTCATCTGCCTTTCATCCATTCGATGCCACGCTTTATTCGATTGCCTGCATTGTTATCATCGTAGCGTTTGCATGGATTTCCGCGCTCTTAATCTTGGCGCTTTGTGAAATGTATGTGCTGATCTCGGCGGGCGTAATCCTCATGGGATTTGGTGGGTCCGAATGGACGAGAGACTTTGCAAACAAAAACCTCATCCTTGCCATGAGCGTAGGAACAAAGATTTTTATCATAGAAATAATAATATCTATTGGATGGCAAATAATAAGATCGTGGTCAACGAAAGCGTATGATAACAATCTTGCTGTATTTGAGGCTCTTGCAGGGTCAATCATATTTGTATTGCTTACATACCACCTACCTAACATGGCGTCCCAATTCATAGCGGGTGCAGCCACGGGCTCGACGGCAGCAGATGGGATCAAAGCGGTAACGCAGGCAGGAGCTGGTGCAGCATTGGCAGCCACAGGTATCGGCGCAGCAGTTGGCGCAGCGGCTTCCGTTGGAGCTGGTGCTAGTGCTGGCGGCGAAGCAGCCTTGGGAGCCTCAGGACAGGCAGCATCTGGCGCCGGTGCCGGAGGGGCTGCTCGGTTGGGAGGGACGCCACAGCCGCAACCTTCATCCGCAAATCAGGCTGGCCAAGCCTTGGGTCGTATCGGACATGCTTTGGCTCAAGGTGTACGGGATGAGGCATGGGGCAGGCTGACAGGGACTGGTATCAAGGGCGGGACAATGGGTGGCCGTATGGCGGCGTATATAAAGCAGAATGCACCGCCTCCACCCCCGCCACCGCAAGAACAGACAGAAAATAGCAGCCGGTCGGGAAGCATAAGCTAAATTTGGGGCAAAGCAGGTCGTCAAGGCTTGTTTTGCTCTTTTTTTTCGTGTCATTCATTATCGAATACGATAACGGTGCATTTATGAAAAACAGTGACGCTTCGAAACGTCCGCCTTCAAAAGCGGACAATCCGTATCTCCATGCGCGAGAAGAATATGCTTCGCGTTACGGTGGCTATGTCGCTGCGGCACGGAATTGGCGATTTGTGGCTGTGGGCTCTCTATTCGTCTCTGTTCTGCTCATTGCGGAAAACTGGCACTTGGCAAATAAGGCGGAAACGACGCCTTATATCGTTTCAGTTGACCGCCTGGGGCAGACCAAATTTGAAGGGGTGCCGTCTCCGGCGAGCGCCGACAATCCTTTGATCATCAAGGGAGCGCTTGAGACATGGGTGCGCAATGCGCGATCGATCATAGCTGATCCCCATGCTGAGCGGCATAATATCGATAGCGTCTATTGCTTTATCAGTAGGGGGTCGCCTGCATACCGCACCCTGACAGATTGGTATTCCACGCGCCAGCCGTTCGAGTTCGCTACCCGCGCAACGGTTGATATCACCAATCTCAACGCCCTGCCGGTCGGAAATGTGACTCAATCACATACCTGGACGGTCACATGGGATGAAACTCAAACTAACGCCGATGGTACGGTCATACCGCCAGCCCATTGGACGGCAAATATCACTTATAGCCGTTCCGCCGTGCATCTGGACGATCCCAGAAGCGCCGTTAATCCCATTGGATTACTCATTACAAACTACTCGTGGGCGAAGCAGTCCTAACATGGCAATTGGAGCCAATCATGCGAGATAAACTCGCCCTTTCGGGTCTCATTCCTGTGCTTGCGCTGCCGGGATTTGCTATGGCGCAGGTAACAGTACCGCCAATCGGGGGTGGGGCAACGCCGCCATATGCTCTCGTCAATCCGCCAACGAGTCAGTCGGTACCGGGTCTTACGCCAACTCAAGCGCCGCAACCGCTCTCAACTGGCGGGCCGTCTATAAATCCTGCGTCGGGCGCTGCGTTCTCCATTACGCCCCCTCCGGTTATAAATCCGATCAATCAGAACCCGGTGCCCTTGACCGATAAGGAGACCGCAGGAAGCAATATCACGACGCATTGGCGCAATGCGCGGTCTATGCCTTCGACTGGCTCAGACGGTGCCGTGGTTTTCTCTTATGGCGCGACACAGCCATCAATCGTCTGCGCACCACTTACGATTTGCCTGCTAAGACTTCAGGTGGGTGAAAGCGTCTTGCAGCATGGCTTGCAGATTGGTGATGGCGCTCGATGGAGAATCACGCCAACCATTGCGGGAAGTAACCAAACCGTCTTGGTAATTAAGCCAACAGATGCGGGACTCAGAACTACGCTTGCAATCATGACTAACAAGAGAGTCTATTCCATAAGGCTCGTGTCCGTTCAGTCTGAGTCTAGGTCAATGGCTATTTCTGAATTCTCGTACCCAGACGAGGAAAAGGCAGCTTGGGCGGAGTATTACGACCAGCAAAACAAGATAAAGGAAAACAACACGCTTCCTACGGGCAAAAATATAGCAAATCTGGACTTCGGATATGTTATTTCGGGTGATAGTCCCTCATGGAGACCAATGCGTGTCTATAATGACGGGGTACATACATACATTCAATTTCCGAATGCTATGCGTTCATCAGATGCACCTAGTCTCTTGACACTGGCGCATGACGGAACTTGGTTCAGCAGCCCCACAAAACAGTTGGTGAACTATAGAAAAGAAGGAGACGCTTATGTTGTTGATAAGGTATTTGATAGGGCTGAGCTAATAACGGGAGTCGGAGGAAGTCAGGAACGTGTTGTTATTGTTCACAAAGGATAATAACAGTGAATAAGAAAACCTGCTCAGCCTTAGTCTCCATATTCTTGCTATGCTCATGCTCCGGGATAGACCCTTCAGCTTCCTATGTGAGCTATAATATCGATCCTCATGTGGTCAATGTCGCCTCGGCAGATATAACGGCGTTCGCTGCGTCCATTCTGCCTCCTGGGAAGGCTACCATTTGGGTCCGGCCAGCGCAGAATGGTAGCAGATGGTTTGCAGAAGCGATTGAAGCTGACTTGCGCAGACGAGGCTTTGCCATAGCGCCATCTTCTAGCGTTCGGCCCTACGGGGCGCACGAGCTGCGCTACCTTATCGACCAAGGAGATATCGGTACAACTGTCAGGGTTTCGATTGATGAAATCAGGGCCGGACGCTTCTATGGCCCTGCACAATCAGGCGTCATTGCGCCCATCGGTCCGCTGACCGCGCTTAATCTGTGAGGGGTAATCATGAACAACGATAGATTAGACCCCAACCAGACCCCAAGCGGCCTTGATACAATTTCTCGGCCTCCAAGGCGCGGGCAAGGCGTCAAACAGGTTAACCGTGTGCCCATCATTATCGGTGGCGCGGTCGCAAGCGTGATCTTGGTAACGGTGCTTTATACGGCCCACCAAAAGAGCGTCCATAAAACGGCAACAACGGTCCCAGAAGCGCAAGAAATCGCGTCTTCAGATGCACCGACCCAGCTTCTACGCCATCCTACACCTGGTCAGATCATCCTACCTGACGGCACGCCAAAGCCACCCTCTGCCAAGCCCTCGGTCGCAGCTCCACCGCCGCCAGCAATGACGCGGGCTGATCCCCCTAATCCATATGCTCAAGAGTGGCAGCAATATCATCAGGATATGGCCTTGCTTCATCAGCAGCGCGTGCAACAGCTTGCAAGCGCCCTTACCGAAGATACGGGCGTCAAGACGAGCGAACCCCTCCCTGCCGCAAGTGTGACAGAGGGTAGAACCAGTGGGGCTGCTTCGAAACCGGTCGATACGGATTATTTGGCAGCATACCGCACGGGTGCGCGCAACGCGCTGGAAGTCAAAGAAGGTACGGCGATTCCGGCTACCCTGATTGGCGGGATTAACAGTGATAAGGCCGGTATGCTCAAGGCACAGGTGCGCCAAAACGTTTACGATAGCGCGACCGGGCAAAAGGTGCTCATTCCTCAAGGTGCATGGGTTATAGGCGAATTCAATAGTCAGGTCGGGTATGGGCAGTCCCGTATAGACGTTGTGTTTACGCGGATCATCTTCCCCGATCAGAGTTCAGTCGATCTTGGCGGAATGGAAGGCGCTGACGTTTCCGGGAACGCCGGATTTGCAGACCGGGTAAATAGTCATTGGTGGAAAATCATGGGTAACGCGCTGATGGCGGCAGCTTTTGGCTCAGCGCTTCAGTTGTCTCAGAACAGCAATACATTCGGCGGGAGTTCAAGTTCGGGCTACGGTGGTTACAATGCTCAACAGATTATCGCTGCACAGCTTGGGCAACAGACCGGCGAGCTGGGGATGGAGATAGCGAGAAGAGGTTTGCAAATACCTCCAACAATAACCATCCGACCGGGATACGAGTTTAACGTCATGGTCAAAAAAGACATGGTTCTACCAGAATATCAGGACCAGTTTGGAAATGGGTCTCTCCACACAACCGATGACGAGTGAGAATATGAAAAGAGGATGCGCGGTTTACGCCAAGGCTACTCTGGTATCGCTGGTAATAGGTGGGCTGATTGTTCCATCAAGCGCCCGAGCTGCCGACCCTTGCACAGTCCTGATGTGTATGTCTGGACTTGTCGGCAATGGTACGCCACCCCCAACCTGCCAGCCCGCCATTGATGTTTATTTCTCGATGATCGTATTTCATATTACCTACGATCCGATTTCCACTGCCGCACTTCGCTTGAAATATCTCGAAACTTGTCCTGGGTGGGCGGCGAATGCTGAGTGGGTTGCCGCGATTCAAGCGACTTGGGGCGCGGTACCCTAGTCGTTTGATTGTTCGCCTTCGTAATTGCTGATGGCTTTTGTCTTCATCAGGCGCTTGGTTCTCTTTTTGATCTCCGCTTCAATCGCCTGACGTACCATTGCATTGCGATCCTCTCCCTCATGAAGAACGGAATCAATACGCTCTTTCGCCCCAGAAGGCAGCGTTAGTTGTAGGCGTTCGGTCCATTGCTTTTTGCGTCCCATACCTCCCGGTAATCCGATAAAACTTGCCCGTCAATTGAGTTTTTCGTGTGTATGATATTGACCGGATATCATACACACGATATATTTTGATACATCACGAATGGATGGGATGTATCACCGTGAAACTTCAGAGAATATTGTATCCGGCTCTTGCGGCATCATCGGTCCTTCTGACCGCATGTGGTGGTGGGAGCACACCGCCCCCGGAACCCGTAATGTTGGGCCAATTCACCAAGGACACGGACCGCTTTGGAGTTGTCAGTACGCTCGGTCGAGCCGATGGGATGATTCATAAGGACGGACGCCCGTGCGACATTTACCGTATCTACACCTCTGGCCTGACCTCCGGCGGTCGCGCCGCCGCTCAAAGCGGGCGAGGTGCTGACCAGTGTTGCCACGCTCGGGTTGGCGCAGGTGATTTGGGCTCCGGTTAAGGCTGGAACGAGGCCGCAACAACACACAGTTCTGTTCTGCTATGGCTCGAATGATCACCTTGTCGATCTCTACGATACTGATCCGACCAGCACACATGAGCAGGATCATAAGATTTTGGATGAGGTGGCTTATGGCCAACCGGTCTCGCTTTCAGCGCCAACAGGTAATACCGAAGGGACGACGCAGCTTCTTCCTGGCGTGAATGCCTCCCCCAATGCTGACCCGAACATGGTGGTTGATGCGCCGCTTGTCTCTGCTCCTTCCGCACAGGTAATTCATGAAAAGGCCGTGACGCCGCTTCCGCCTGCTGAGTCCGGGACCATCAGCCTTGATAATGTGTCGCGAGAAGCGACGAACGGAAGAGCTACTATTTCCACAGGGAACGCAACTGTTTCTCAAGGCGCTTCATCAGATGATTTGAACGATATCAGCGCAAGCAAAGCTGAAAAAGCCAATTCAGTTCTGAAATAGATAAATGGCCTAATATCCATATCAGATAGGAAGAGGCCATTATTTAGGAGGGTCCAATCCGTTCTTGGCGCTTAATGAACCTTTTTCACAAGGGGCGTCAGGGCGGGAGCAGAGTTGGCCCAAACTGTAACGCCAAGAAGACTTGTGATACAAACTGTGTCGGCGCAGATCGCGCCAGTTTCAAGGGAATGATATGATCAAGGCTCTCGCATCACGCAGCGCAATCCTGTGCGCGCCAATGGTATTCCTCGCGGGTTGCAGTGGCCTGGAAGCTGTGTCCAATCATGGACAGCTTAATGTGCATACTCATATGTCCGAGACAGTGTTTTTGGACCCCGTTAGCTCAGCGCAGAAAACCGTATATCTCGGCATCAGGAACACATCGGATTATCCCGATCTTGATATTCGCGCCGCCCTGGCGGCAGCGCTGCAACAGCGCGGTTATACGGTGGTACCTGATGCAACATCAGCTCATTACCTGCTCCAAGCCAATGTGTTGCAGGCAGGCAAGCTCACGAAAGAGCAATCTTCAGCTTTGTTGTCCAGTAACTACGGCCAGCCTTTAGAATCCTTGGCGATTGGTGCTGCGTCTGGGGGATTGGTCGGTGGTCTGACCGACAATGCCGGAGCCGGGTTGGGGGTCGGCCTGGGGCTCGCAGCGGCATCTGCTATTGTGAACTATGCTTATCAGGACGTGACCTACGCTATCACCGTGGATATCCAACTGTCCGAGCGTCCGGCGAGTGGTGGCAAGGTGCATCAGCACACACACACACACAGGGGCACAGGCAGCACTCGTGTTCAGCAGGGGGCATCGGAAGCAACCTACCAGACCTCGGGAACAGCATATTCTGGCGACAGTAACGCAAATGTTCGCACTCAGGATTTCGACGAAGAATCCGACTTCAAGAAATACTCGATCCGAGATATCGCCTATGCGGATAAAGTGAATTTGCGTCTTGAGGAAGCGATGCCGGTGTTGACGCAACGCCTTGCCGTCTCATTCGCCAATCTGTTTGAATAGACTGTCAGACGCGTAATGTCCGTAGGGTCTGGATCGGAAAAGAGCTTGGAAACCGATCCAGACCCGATGAACGATATCACCAATTCTGTGAAACGATAGCGGAGAAATGTGCATGTCCAAAAAAAAAACGATGAGCTGAGCACGTCAGTCTCAAAGTCTGTTTACTACGCCCTTGTATTTACTATTTGTGGCATAATCGGCGGGCTTTTTTACTCCCAATACGGAATTACGAAAGAGACACTGGACTCTTTGGTAGAGTTATATGGAAAGCCCGATTCCAAAATATTCGAGATAGAATTAGAAGCCACTGTGGCCGCGTTGCTTGCTGGATTTATCGGTCTATTGGCAAAGAGATATGGTTACGACACCAAAGCAGATGGTTTTTTTTGGGAAGAACTCCCTTCAATGTGGCGCACGTTGTCTGGTAGCTATCTCGCTCTCGCGGTCGCTTTTGCGATCATATGTCCCATTGCAGCCAAAAACACACATGACGAAACCGCTAAGAAAATACTATTGGGTCAGGAATACTACCTCATTCCATATGCTATTATTTCGGTATTACTCGTTTTCGTTCCAACTCTAGCGTGTTGGCTAGAGCCGTCATTTAGAAATAGGCGCGCTACAAAGCCGAACGCAGCTCAGCCGACCCCAGCTCAGCCGACACCAGCTCAGCCGAACGCGGCTCAGCCGAACGCGGCCAAGCCGGACACCGCTCAGCCGGACGAGACCCAGACTGACGCGGCCAAGCCGGACACCGCTCAACCGGGCGAGACCCAGACTGACGCGGCCAAGCCGGACACCGCTCAGCCGGACGAGACCCAGACTGACGCGGCCAAGCCGGACACCGCTCAACCGGGCGAGACCCAGACTGACGCGGCCAAGCCGGACACCGCTCAACCGGGCGAGACCCAGACTGACGCGGCCAAGTCGGACACCGCTCAACCGGGCGAAACCCAGACCGACACGGCCAAGCTAGACGCGGCACTACGGAATGATCTGACTCAATACCTTCATAAAACACCTTCATAAAGATTTCATTTTGAAAGTGGTTTATGATACATCAGAGCTAAGGCATTTGGGGTGAGGCAAGCCCCTATCATAAACCACCGTTTTCGGAAGGGCGAGGCCGAGTATATTAATCTCATGGGTCCCAACTAAAGAGTGGGCCATTGAATGGAGCTGCATCATGTCCGAGCCGTCAAGCGAAAAGAACACGTCGATCAAGCATCGAACAACGATCAGGGATCAATTGGTCTATCGGACCATTCCCGACATTAAAGAGTTCATGGGGAACTGTTGGCTTTTGCTGCCATTTTCCTTGGCGACACTCATTATATTCACCGTAGCCATTGTTCTCACAAAGTGCGCATCTTAAATAGGAACTAAACGTTGTACCATTACTGATTGTTTTCTGGATAGGTAATGTCATTTGGATAAACAAGAAGTACAGGGATCTATAGAAAATGAAAGACGCACAATCAGCCGACAAAAAGAAGCCTAGCGAACTCTGGATCGATAAGGCACATGAGTTGGCGGCTTTGAAGCCAGACCTTCTTGAACAAACACTCGACGCCATGGAGCCAAATGCCGCGGCATCCTTCCGCGATTACCTGGGACGCAAATCCGGTGATCCTGCAAATGTCACCGCGCCAAAATCCTCCGGGACTCCCGAACTGTATGAGTATCCAAACGGGCTACAATGTGCGGCTTCGGCGGCAGTGGTGAAGCGCTTTGAACGTATAGTCCCGCCGATTTCCTTGGTATTAATGATTTCAGGGATGGCAGTTACTGCGAGTCTGCATTTGGACAACCCTTTTCTTACTATAACACTAATTATGGTTTGGATGACCGCTGTAATTCTGGTTCAGTTCTTCTTGCATGATAAAATATGCAAACCATTGAACCCACTATTTCGTAGAAGGTGACATTAATCTTTACGAGTATTTATTTGAAGAGTGCTAACGTGAGAAGGAGGGCGACAACGCCATGAAATCCAATGACTAAATATAAAGGAAAAACGTTTTGCAATTGCTTCCGGGTGAGCAACCAGCAAGGTAAGATCGATCAAGTCAAGAGATACATGGATAATGCACTTGGCGAGAACTGGAGCTATACGCTGGAAGGCAATGATATATTGGCATGTCATGCTGAAGGCGACGATTTCTCAACTGTCGCAAAGATGGCATTAAGCTAGAGGAAGAAATTATGTCGCTTGCGCCAGCTCAAATCGAAAAGCCTGACGTGATAGTGCCTGATACCGGGCCGCTCATACACTTGGCACAAGCCAACGCCTTGCATTTGCTCCATGAGGTCGGTGGCCGCGTGGTAGTGACTGACATGGTGGCGATTGAAGCAACAGCCAACCTCAAGAAACCCGGAGCCGCAGAGATACAAAACTGGCTCGATAGGGGAGCCTCGTTAGGCTCGAACGCCCCGGTTCTGATTGAGAGGACCGATGTTGGACGCGCCTTCTTGGCGTCCAGACAGGCCGATCCCACGTTCCGTTGGCGCGGGGCAGGGGAGTTGGCGATTGTAGAATGGCTACGCGACAAAGTAGATCATACGGACCAAGCGGTACTGGTCGTCTATGAAAATGGGCGTGTGCCGCGCATGGTTGGTGATTACGGCGTACATGCTGATATTGATGTGGTGACAACCCGCGCCTTCTTGGAGCTGGCGCAGCGACAGGGAATTATCGGCTCTGCCGATGACTACTGGAAGCAGGTTGTTGCGGCGGCTCCCACGGCAAATCCTGATGATGTTGTTACGATGCACCGTAAGCCACGGTCTTGCTGAAATGAGGCAACAACAGTGAAGATAGGCTATGTGCGCGTCTCACGCTCGGAACAGACTCACGCCATGCAGATCGCAGCTCTAGAAGCCGCAGGCTGCGAAAGAATTTTCAACGATACAATCTCCGGGGCCAGAGCGATCCGCCCTGGCTTCTCGGCTCTTCTCGATCATCTGCGCTCTGGTGACGAAGTGATTGTATGGAAAATGGACAGGCTCGCACGCTCTCTTGTGAGTGTGATTAGCATGATCAACCAAATTGCTGAAAAAGGAGCCTCCATAGTCTCTCTGACTGAGCCCGGAATCAATACGACAGGCCCACATGGAAAGCTAATTCTACACGTCCTGGGTGCTGTCGCTGAATACGAACTCGGACTTATCCGGGAGCGCACGCGGGCTGGACTAGAGCAAGCGCGCCTACGAAACGCCAAGCTAGGTCGTCCTCGCAAAATTAGTGCAGGGCAGTCAGTCATGATTGTAGAGTCAATCACCCGTGGTCAGCTCACAAGAGCTGAAGCAGCGCGCCGATTTGATGTGTCGCCAATGACAATCCAACGGATCATGGAACGCGCAAATTAGTGCTCAGAAAAGCACTTTAGAAAGCCCATATATAGGTGCGTATATGGATGCACAAAACAGCACCAAAAATCGCACTTATATATAGATGTTCATTGATGCACTCTATATGATAACAGGAAGGCCCTCTTTGGCTGTCCTATGCCGCCTAGTTTTCAAAGGCGAACTCATCGGAGAATTTTATGTCGATACGGGCAAGACACGCTCTGATTGCCATAGGTGTCGGGTTAACGGTTTGTGGCTCGGGAGAGGCGCTGCGATTGCAAGGCTTCCGTATCAACGCAACCCCGTCCGAGCCTCTGGGCCTTTGGCGTCAGACTGCCCTCTCCAGAATTGCTCCGGGCAAGCTCGTCTCTGCCTGCCTTCCCCTCTCCCCGCAAATTGCACAAGCGCGATTACGTGGATATCTGTTGTCGGGTCATTGTCCGGGGAAGCTCGCGCCCGTTATAAAGTCGATTGCGGCCTTGCCGGGAGATCGTGTCCGCATCAGCGCCTCAGGCGTTTATGTAAATGGGCAACTTCTGTCGAGGACAATGCTATCTCGTGTTGACTCTTTAGGTAGGCCCCTCATTCCGGCCTTTGCCGGTGATCGCCTCATCAGTGCTGGCGAAGTCTTCCTTATCTCAAACTATTCGCCTCGGTCATATGACTCACGCTATTTTGGTGTGATCCCAGTCGCGAATATTCAGGCAGAGATTCAACCTGTTTTGGTCACTAGATGGAAGCCGGAAGGGTTCTAAAATGAAAAGGCAAATCGACTACAATTGGATAATCGCTCAATTTATGATCGGATTGCGGGGATACATCGTATTGGTGAAGTGGACTGCCGTTCTTTTGGGGGTGATAGGAAGAGGCTTGTCTTTTGTAATAGTGAGCTGTTTGTTCTGTGCATTGTCGATCGGCTCTGTGATAACCTTTTTGTCCTGTGCTTTCACAAATCATTTGTTTAAGGGTATCGTCGTATCTGGCGAGCAGATGATTTTGGCGATCTTCTGTGTATCCGTCTTGGCCGCTTTAGGCGGCAAGCGCCTTGCGGACCTGGGACAGAAAATCGAACCACGGGCATTGGATATTTCATTTCGTGAAGTGGACTAACGCGGTTCCATCAAGTTTTTCCGCCTCGATTAGCGTGAGTGCGCGAGCGTCAGGTGATCCAATAGAGCCGTGCCCCAGACAGATGGACTAAACACGCCTGGGCTCAGGGTGTAGGTCAGCAAGCCAAGTATCGCCATTATGATGAGGACAGCAAGGCTCTCTCCCCCGCCTCCCGTCTTCACATTAGGCCAAACCCGGTACCGCTTTAGGCTCAGGGGATAGAAGATAGCACACCCCTCTACGGTAATCAGATCGGCACCAATATGGGCGATAAAGCCAGAGAGGAAGGCCAACCCCATGTATGCTTGCCATGTTTCCAGACCCGCGCTGACGGCCAGTGCTGCCATAATGCCCATAGCAGAGTGGGAGGCGGTTCGATGCCCTACGATGCGGTAAATTGGATGAGCCAGAAAGGGTAGCATTCTACCCATAACTGAGTGTGGCGTATCAACATCAGGCGCAAGACTGCCAAAAACTGCGCCGATGATCTCATATCTTCCCGGTGCTATGACCCCCCCGGCCATCAGCACGCCGCATACGCCAACCCCGATGACGACATGTGATCGACCCATCATTTTCTTCATCTTCCGTAACAAAAAGCGGAAAAACCGTTTCCATAGTCATTACTATATGCGATAACACGTAGTGAGGATGCTACCAACGCACGCTCACTATATGGGCGGCATGTATCGCCATATTTTTTGAAAAGCCGAGGTAATTTCATGCGTTTTTTTTCTGCCGCAAAAGGCAACAAGATCAAAGGCAACACTCAGACGCAGCCTCGGTTTTTCGCTATCGACTCAGCCGAGAAGCCAACAAATCGATGAAAAAGGCCAGCCGAAAAGGTGCGTTCGCACCGGCCCTGTATGTGGGCTTCGCAACGCTTCTATGCGGTTGCGTTTCAAATCTTCCGCGTAACAACTCATATGTTGGCGTCACGAGTGAGTCTGATAAAGCGACCCTCACAAATTCAATTGTTGACTCGCTCGGATCGACTTTTTCCCCGGAAAATACATCGATTTTTCTTCTTCCGGTTTCAGGGCGAGATAGCGAGCGCGTTCAGGCGCAGCTACGCGATAGTCTGCGCCTGCATGGGTTCGGTATTGCTCCAAATGAGGCGGGGTCTGCTGGGACGCATACGGTTGGATATTCGATGACGCCAAGCGGCAAAAACGTGAGGCTCGGCTTATCTGTCGATGATGCGTCTATGGCTTGCGATTATGGCCGGGATGGCTTTGGCGGATTGCAGCTTATCAGCCAATGCATCACTCAACCCGGCGAGCTTGTGACGCTCAAGCCTCCCCACGCGGACCTACTCAGTAAGATCGCGCCGCAAGAACCAATCAAGACCGAACCACTCCCCACGGCGTCCGGCCCGTTGGTTTTGCACCCTCTTGCAGCAGAGACGAGAAGGCCAGACCCAGAGATAATGCTTGCGCCCACGGTGTCGCCACCCGCAGTCCGGCCTATCTCTCCTTCTTCATCCGTTCCCGTAGCACCCTCAGTAGCTCCGGTTGCTCCGGCTCCGGTCGTTGCGCCCGCTAGACCGGTCGAAACATGGCTTCTAGTGGGTGGCCAGCCAATCCGCAGTCAGATGCAAGCATGGGCTGCACGCGGTGGTTGGATATTGATCTGGCCACAGCGTCTAGACTGGATTGTTCCAGCTTCCGCCTCCTTCAGCGGTGACTACGTGGCAGCTTTGACTTCAGTGATTACTGATATTGCGGAAAATGGCCGGTCGATCCGTGTCCGTTTTCATGATCCCAATCGCACAGCCGTTATCACCAATCCGGCCGGAGACCAGCTTCCACAATGAAACGTCTGCCTCTCGTACTCACCGGCCTCGTCTCTTTGACCGCTTGTGGCGACTTCCAAGATGTCACCAAAATGCAGAAAGAGAACGAACAAGCTATCAGTGACGCGAAGCTCCCTGATGCGCCGATTGCTGAGCATGTCAGCCGACCGTGGCTCCTGGGAGATTTGCTTCCAGCTCAGACGGAAGTGCCCGCAGCTCTCCGCCTGCCCGTGAACATGTTCTCTGCTCGACCAATCGGATTGCGCGATGCTGCTCTGATGGCGAGCGCAGAAAGTGGTATTCCGGTCTCTCTCGATGATGATCTGGACAGCGCCGGGACCACTTCACGCTCACAGGGGGGCAGTCAGCGTAATCCCGTCCAATTCAACGGCATTTCTGTGCCACCGCCACCGTCAGTTTCGAGCTTCACACAGCCAATCTCTACACCCAACGCGTCCGGGAGACAGAAAGGCATCGGGCCTTGGTTCTCGTATCAAGGAGATAAAGCTGGGCTCTTCGCCGCCTTGGCAACAAGGTTCGGCGTTTATCAGAAATATGAGAACGGCGAAATTCGCTTTTACCGGACTGAGACCCGCACTTTCGTAATTCCGGCGTTCGGCGGCAAGCCCGCAGAAACATCATCTGGAATCACTGCAATGACCGGCCCAAGCCAGTCGTCTGGATCGGGTGGTATGGGTATGTCTGGCGGTATGGGAGGTATGGGCGGCTCTGGCTCGAACGGTGGCAGTGCAGGAGCCTCATCAGGCAGCATGTCTTATTCGTCAAGTGCCAGCTACGACGCATGGAAGAACATTCAGGCGACAGCGGAGATGATTAGCGGGGGAGCGCAGATCGTTGCAGACCCATCCCTGGGACGGCTCTCGGCAACCGGCACGCCTCGGCAGCTCGACCGGCTTGATGAATGGGTGCGCGGCATCCAGTCCGATATGATGAAACAGGTTTCCCTCGTTCTCAAGATTTATCAGGTCAAGCTCACGCATGAGCAGAATCTTGGATGGCAACCGAAGGTAGGATTTGAAACTGCTGCGAAAGCCTACGGTCTTCAGACCACGCCGCTATCACTGCTTCACCCGCAGGGGTCAAGTTCACCTCTGAACCTTGGCGGTTCGATCCTCGACACCGCAGGGGGCACAGCCGGACAATTCAAGGGAACGAGTTTCGTACTGCAATCACTTGCTCAACTTGGCGTGGTGACTGACAAGAATGAAAGAACAGCCGTAACGCTGAATAATCACCCTGCTCCATTCAACGTTACAACCAACACCACATATGTCTGTGGGACCAATACTGTTCTTGCGACCAATGCCGGATCATCAAGCAGCATCCAGCAATGCACTACTTCTGCCGGTATCACAGGCGACATTACCCCTCGCGTAGTCGATAACCGTATTCTTCTGCATGTCTCTCTCCATCTCGCAACACTGCTGGGTTTAAAAGACGTAAACCAAAACGGTAGTTATGTGCAGCAACCGCAGACTGCCAGTGCCGTGTTTGACAACGAAGCAAGTCTGGAATCAGGAAATACTTTGGTTATTTCTGGATATATGGATAATCAGGGAAGCAAAACGAAAAACGGCGTCGGCGTGGCCGATAACTTCTTGCTTGGTGGCGCGGGAGACGCGCAGACTCAGAAGCAGATGATCTTTATTACTGTTACAGCGAGGACGTTGTGATGCGAAAGATTTACCCGGCATTCTCACGCCTGTTTGTAACTCTCGCGCTTTCATCGTCGGCCATGTATGCTGCCCCTGTCCTTGCCCAGACCTTGCCTGCCGAATGTTCCGGCATTCCAGACACGCCGGGAGGCGATCCCATTGCGGCACGGTTCGACCGCAATGCGACCTGTTACAGGCTCATGTCGCAGCTATCCGATATCGTTCATAAGGAGAGCGACATTGAACGCGCTCGACAGGAAATAAGGAAGTCGCGAGAGCCCGAACATGCACCGACATTAGCTAGGGAAGCCCCGCAAGGAACGTCGATGATACCGGGGGCAATGATGCCATCTGGTATGACGCCCCCTCCGATGATGCCGCCAATGAACCAGACAGGGCCTGCATCCAGCACGACCGAGAAAAAACCCGAACCGGCTCCGATTTTGCCGCAAGTAGAAGCAATTGGCGGACGATCCGGTAGCAATCATGCTTACTTGCGCCTGCCCGATGGTTCCTCGACGGTTGTGGTTGCCGGTGCCAAACTTGCCGGGGGCCTTGTGGTCCGCAAAGTGCTTGCTGACAGTGTAATCGTATCGTCGCCTTCCGGCGAGACAACGTTGCCTATGGCCACCGAAGATGACCAGAGCGCCGAAACGTCCTCTACGTTTCCGAACGGGTCGCCGCCGTCGCATTGGAGCAACATGCGATGACCAGTATTCTCAGGATTGATGGCGTCTCATGGCGTGCTGGTCTTACATGGCGCCATAGCTTTGGCGCAACTGAGAACTCGGCGCTTATTCGGCGCGGTCGTACTCTGCACAAGGCCACTCATGTAGCAAGCTATGTGCGCAACGGCATTCACGAATACGGTTTTTTCAATATTGCCGGGTCGAGCGCGAAGGCAGATGTTCGATTTCTTGCGCCAACCGTCGCAGCCTCATTTAGCCTGCCAACCTGCGTCTCGTGTGTCCTGAATGATAACACGATATGGTTTCTCGTCGTTGATCAAGACGGAAGCATCCGCCCTGGCACTGATCTGATTATTTCACCAGATGACCTTGCCTCGCGACGGTCGAGCTTCGGCTTAGATGCGACATTCCAAAGCATCAACCTATCTGAAGAAGGTCTAGCAGACCTGTTGCGCTCGGCTGCATCGATCTCGGTGCAGTGTAGGGCAATCACGCCTCATCGTCGGCGCGCTCAGCTTCTTGGCGCTGCGGCGCTCGTCATCGGCCTATCTGTCGGTTGGCTGTTCTGGAAATCACACCTCAACTCGTCCGCCCAGCAAGAGCGCATCCGCCAAGCCAGAGCCAACGAGGCAGAGATAGAACGCGCACGAGCTGATGCGTTGCCCAATACACCCTTAGCTAGTGACTGGTTAGCATCGTGCTACGCAGCAATCAGCAAAGTGCGCCCGATCCAAATGGGATGGTCGGAAACAGGCTGGGTTTGCACCACTGGCCATGCGATGATCCGCTTTGCACGTTCGGACTACGCTACAGTCTGGAACCGGCCTGAAGGCCGCGTGACGCAAAATGGCGATGAGACTGATGTGATGGTCGCAATTCCGGCGCTCAAGGGCCGAGGCGGACAAACACAACATACGACTTTTGCAGACGATGAGCAGTCATTGCGCGGGATCGCGCAATTCTACAAGGGCACCTTGTCTATCAAAGCGGTACCACTCCCGACGCCGGGGCAAACCTCTATCACAACCCCCGCAATGGCAGCGGCAATGGACTGGCGACCGTTCGAAATGAACCTTCCAGTCTCTCCTAACCACGTTCCTTGGTCCAAGGTTCGGGCGCTTCGCTTCCGCTCCATTGAAGCAAACGAGAGTGGTTTCAGAATCATGGGAGACCTCCATGCTCAGTAAGACAGCATTGCGCAAGCTAAAGCCCTCCACGATCAAATTCCCTCAGTTTGTTCAACGGGCGCTCTCTGCGCCGACGCGTGCGAAAACCTCGATAGACCTCCCTGTACGCACCGTACCACCATCTCTTGCGGAGGAAATTTACGTGGATTGGGACGAGCTGAAAGTCTATGGGCCTCCCGACACACTCTCACGTTCGTCTTTCAGAGAATGGATCGCCAATCTTCTTGAAGTCGCATCCCCGCCTATCATTCTCAAACCAGTGCCAACCGCCTTAACTGACGTTGCGAATAGAAGGCGCGACAGCCTGACAGCAAATATCACCGCCATCATGCCTGTTCAGGAGGGCTCGGATTCCTTCGACCGGATGATGACCTATATCCAGCAGGCCGCAGCCCTCAACAGTTCGGATTTGCACCTTCACAGAACCGCTGAAGCGGCCACGATACAGTTTCGACTTGACGGCGCAATTGTAGATACTGTGGAACTGACAACGGCTGAAGCAAACAGCTTGGCGATATCGATGATGCAAGGCATCGCAACAGATCGCACGCAGGGCCAATTCAATTTCTCAGAGTTTCAGGACGCCAAAGTAGAGGGTAGCGTACTGGATGGTACCGGTGTTCTGAATATTCGCGTCGTGCGTGGCCCGTGCCATCCGGTACAGTCGGGCGGGCACTACATGTCGCTTCGTCTGCACCTAGATAAGAATATTAAGCGGGATGGGCCTGCACCGTCACACATCACGGTGAAAACGCCTCGGGTTCCTACAGAGCCCGTCATGTTTGAGAAAATGGGATTTTCAAAAAATCAGATTAGCAAAATACATCAGATGATAACTGCCCCCCACGGCATGGTCCTGAATACAGGCCCTACGGGGAGCGGCAAAACGACAACTCAATATGAAAGCTGCAAGCTAAAAAAACAGATCGACCCTGGACGCCGCCTTATCACCATTGAACAGCCTGTAGAGATTCCAATGTTTTGGGCCACCCAGCTTTCGGCCACGGATGAAACATTTGATAGAATCATGGCCTGCGTACTTCGTTCTGATCCAGATGATATTGTCGTGCAGGAAATACAAAAGCTAAAGGTTGCTCGTATTGCAATGCAGTGCGCTTTGAGTGGGCACTTCGTCAACTCAACTATGCACGTTAATCATCCTTTTGCTTATATGGATCGTCTTGAGTCTTTCGACTCACAGGAGTTTTCCTACAAGTCTATTGTCGAAAAAAATATCATTCGTGGAGTGATAGCACAGCGTTTGATACCGGTTCTATGCCCCCATTGCTCGACACGATGGGACCCAAATGATGCCCGCATTGATGCTATTGATAGGGCGTCTTTGGCAAATTGGGGCGATATCAGAGACTTGCGCCAGACCGGCCCTGGTTGTGAACATTGCCGTCAGGGGCGTATCGGACAGCGCGCCGTTGCTGAAGTGGTCACAGTGGATAGTGCCCTGAACCGCGACTTTTTGGAGTTGGGCGTTGATCGCGCAAAAACGAAATATCGGCAGCGCGAGAATGCTGATCGCCCAATGATTGTAACTGGCCTTAATGGTGCTTTCGAGGGGCATTTTGATCCCCGCGACGTTAGGCAGAAACTCGGTATTTTTCCGGTTTCGCTAGAGCACGTAATGAGAGGGGATTTCGAAGAATGAGCATCGAACTCATCTCTGAACGTTCATCGGAAACCCGCAGCTCCCTGTGGTCATTGAGCATCCCTGACACCTTCCATATGAGGTGGTCGAAGCGCAAAGAGATGTATGCGATGATCGCTGCGCGTTTATACGGCACGCGCACAATCCCCGACATTCTAGATATGCAGGTGAGTGAGTGGGAGCGTGTGAGACAACGGGGAGCGGCCCGCGTAGGACGGTCTATTCTTGATGCCATGCGACGCGATGGACGCACATTCAGTCAGGCCATGTCACCTTACGCTCCATCAAACGAAATCATGACTCTCGCCTCCGGCGAACAGTCAGGAAATATGAAACTCTCTCTCGATCTGGTCAGAGAAGTCGCAGGTAAAAGAGAAAAGATTATCAGCAGTATAAAAACTGCATTCGCCGTTCCTTGCGCGAATATTCTGATGGGTTACGGATATTTGTATTATCTCGGAACACAGATAGTTCCGAAGATAAAAGCGTCTCTTCCGTCAGAAACAGAGATCGACGGCATAACCGCATTTACGTTCAATGCGGCATCGTTCGCCGTATCTGGTTGGGGGGCCATTATCCCGATCTTGGCAATCGTGCTCATATTTGGCGTTGCCTATAGTCTGCCTCGATACGTGGGCCGGTACAGGCTCACCCTCGAAATGCTACCGCCCTGGGCGATCTACCGCGATCTCACCGGATATGGCTGGCTCATAAGCTTCATGGCCTTGGTCGATGCGAACATGAGCGAAACCGAAGCACTGAGACGACAGGCCGAATGTGCTTCGCCATGGCTTAACAGCCGGATTACGGCACTTCTTCCGATCATGACGGGCAGAAAGGTGAAGGGGAGCCTGCTCCCCGAAGCTCTCATAGAGACCGGCTACAACTTCCCATCCCCAGAGCTGATCAGCGAGATACGAGCCGTATGGGCCTCTCCTGAAGGCTCGGACCGACTAAGGGAAGGACTGGCCGCGTGGTCGGATAAGTTTGAGGCGTATATCACTGGCCAAGCAAGGATCGTGGGATTTATCGCCCAAGCGGCGGTTGACGGAATGATCCTGCTTTTCGTCGTCAGTTCGTCCAATCTTGGCAACTCGATTGCGGCATCTGTTTCGCACTGATCACCATCAATAGTTATGGTTTCAACCCGAAAATTCCGGAATAACTTAAATCTTTCAGGAATTTTCGGGTTGAAACCGAGAAAAACGAGGAAAAAATGGGTAGTAGTCAAACTTTAGGCTGGATCATCACCGGCATTATTTCCGTTCTGGCAATTGTCGCAATTGTGTTCGGATACAGCATGTGGTCGGCAAGCGACCGCCTGGACACTGCCACGCATCAAGTGTCACTCATAGCGGCAGATATCCGCCAGTATTACGAGGGGTCTGGTGCAACCGATTTTTCGGACCTTACTACAGCAACAGCAATTAAGGCCGGTGCCAGTGATTTCACCCCAAACGGGGCTACTACAATACCCCTCCCATGGCCCGGTAGCTACATAACCTACAACGGGACGGTTGATCAGTTTTTCGGCACCGCTGTCAATGTAGTCGCTAGATCGTGCGCCGCTTTTGCACGAAGCCAGAAAACTACAGTAACCGTTAACGGACAACAATACTCACCCTCCAACACCACAGGAATTGCAAGTTCGTGTCTTTCTTCAGACACTAACACCATCACATTCGCATACAACAAGTAGCGGAATAAACAACAAGTGTATGTTATACTCTTCAGCTTGGCGCTTCTCTTCCTGTATGAAGCAATGACAACGGAAATACGCATGAGACCTCCGATTGTTATTTCGGACACATCTCAGTACGATAATATGTACGGCGCTGCATTTCTTACCTACCAAGCTGAGGTTGTGCAGTCTGTCGAAGCCAACGGTTTTACCGGCAATTCCGTTGGCATAGCCATACCCACCATTTCCGGCTCGGGCGGTACACCGCTGCCTGGTGCCGGTAATCGCGTGGTGCAGAACGGTAGCACTGTGACGGTCGCGGTCTATGCTGCCTTGTCACACGGACAAATGGCCGCAGCTCTGGCGCAATCCGGGGGTAACGCAACAATCGGGTGGTCACGAAATGGCCTATGGGCCTCCCCTATCTACGGCCAAATGGGCGCTACTCCGCTTGCCGTGCCTGACGGTGACGCAGTTTCCTTCGTCGCCCTAGAAAGACACTGAGGACATACAGATGGCATCATCTAACCTTCTGGGCGCGGTATTCATGTCCCTTGCAGCCGCAACGATCTCGATACGGTATGCGGGCTCGGTCAGTGACAACCTTGACCAGCGCGCAATGGCTCTGACTGCTGAGACATTTCAGGATTTGCTTCAGGGAGCCAACAAATTCGCGCAAGAAAATAGCGGCGACCTAGAATCATCCATTGGCCTTGGTAGTTACGCCGAATATCAGATTTCAACGCTGATCAATGCTTCTGTGCTTCCTGTGGGCTTCAGCGCATTCAACACATTCGGTCAACAGTGGCATGTTGTCTTTCAGCAGCCTCAAGCTGGCGTCATACGCTGCCTCGTATTCTCCACCGGAGGACAGGCTTATTCGGCGGCCTCAGAGGTCAATATTGCTGCCATGACCGGACATTATGGAGGGTTTGTCCCTTATGACGGGATGCGTGGCAATCTGAACAGTGGCACAGCTCAAGGATCAGGTGGCGCGTGGAGTCTGCCACTAAATACGGTACCTACCAACCCTGGGCCGGGGCATCTTTTTGGTTTGGTCACGCTCAACGGCGGTTCTCTTGTGAGTAATGATTACCTATACCGTCACGCCGTTCCCAATCATCCAGAATACACGACCATGGCGACGACGCTCAATATGGGCGGCAACGATGTCCGCAATGCAGGCAGTGGACAGTTCAATGGAGCCATTGGAACCAACGGCATCGATCCCAGTTCGCATTTTCCTGGTTGGGGCGGCGGTGTAGCAGCGAGCGAAATTGATGCTCGATGGTCAATCGGCGCAGGTGATTACGGGCAAGCGCCAGCAGCTTGGATGAACTGGAACGGCGATGCCGGTTTCAATAGAAATGTTGGTGTAGGAAATAACCTCTGGGTTAACAACACAATAGGAACGAACAAAATACAAGTAAATCCGGGGAATAACCTGTGGGTCGGAAACAACAGTATATACGGTGATGGTAGCAACATTTCATTACGCACTGGCGGGGCCGCCTTCGTGCAGCATCAGGATGGTACAGCTGCGGACATTCATTCCCAGAATGACTACATCAACACGCTTTACGCGAATGGGGCCGTCCTTCCTTCTGGCGAGAGTCTCTCTATCGGCAGCGGGGCTCTTTACGGGGATAGCCAGAATCTGGCGCTTCGCCCAGCTAACGGCACCGTCTACCTGCAAAATAGATTCGGTGGCGGAACAGCAGGTCTGTACGGCGGACAGATCGAGACGACCCAGGGCGTTGTATATGATAGGACGGATGCCAATCCGGGCTATGGGTGCTGGCCGAATGGGAGAGTCGCAGCCAAATATGACGGTAGCGGCGAGCCAATAGCCTGCATCAACGGCACATGGTCATCGATGACCGCAACATTCAACAATGGATCATGGGTTTCCGGGTGGCTGGGGTTCAATACGACGAATGGCCCGTTCACGAATTACGCCGCTTCGGCCGCCGCGCTGAATGTGATCTGCCCCCAGCGGGTGAGTGACCTCCGTATCCAAATCATCATGGACGGCACTGTTATGTGGGATAGCGGCGGCTATGTCGGTAGCGGATACAGCACCACACAATCGGGAAGTGTGATCATTCCTGCCGGGAAATCATACTATGTAATCCTGACAGGCTTTCCGAACGAAAACGGGCAATGTTACATCGCAGCAAGGTGGTGATCATGCTTCCCCCTTGCGCCCATATCGCAGAGATTGCCTATCATGTCCCACACGAAACCCTGGAGCAGGTTGCCCTTCATCGAACGGGCGGGATCGGCCCGATGGGCATACAGGAGGGCTGGCTTCCCTACCTCGCCCGGGCCGGGTTCGATGGTGCGACCGTTCGCGACAATGTTTGCTGGAACATCATCGCTGCAGCCTGGATTATCGCTGCCAGCAGGTCGCAGCAAATTACAATCCCGGCCAAGCGGCCGTTCCGCGCGCCCTCTGACCATCCCCTTTCGGCCGATATTGCTGCCTGCGTTGCAGACGCAGCGCGGACCTACAGGATACCCGAAGCGATCTACCGCGCTGTCCTCATGACAGAAGGCGGGGCGACTGGCACGGTCTCCCACAACAGTAATGGATCCGACGATCTCGGCATCGCGCAGATCAATACGAGCTGGTTGCCACGGCTGGCTGCACAGGGCGTCACACGCGCACGTCTCCTGAAGGAGGACTGCCTGAACGTCCAGGTAGGAGCCTGGATATTGGGACAGGAACTCGCAGGTGCAGACCCGCATGATGCCGCTGCCTTCTGGCGACGCGTAGGCAATTACAACTCACACACACCGGTCTACAATCAGCGCTACCAGATCAGGGTCTGGCGCAATCTCCAGCGCCTCGGCATCGGGTCGAAAAATATCTCAACGTTGAGCGAAAAATAATGCTCGCTCTCTGGATCAGCGCATCGTGAGATTGGCTCATGAAAAGCGCCTGCTCCCTCTACGCTGTTTTGCCGATAGGTTTCGCACTGTCAGCATGCGCGACCGACAAGCCTGCTGAGATACCCATCAGCCAGCAGATGCATCATATCGCGCTTGCCCTCGAGCAGTCCGGTCATCCGCGATATCCCATGTCTCGTCCAGAGGGTGTCAGAGCATCCGAACTGCAAAAGCCAGTCTCCTGGCACTGGCATGGGACGCTGACAAATGCCGCTGCGGCGATCGCGGCCGACATAGGCTGGCGCTATGTGGCATCAACACCTCCCAACTGCGATCCTGTCATCACGATCGATCTCGACAATGTCACCACCGGCGACCTGCTCGATGAAATCGACGCCGCCGGACGCGTTTTTGCGCATGTGCAAGCCGACCTTCAGACCCACACCATCAGGATTGCCTGGTATGGATAATCATGCACATTCAAAGCGGCCTCTCATGATTGGGGCAACGCTCATCGGCTTGATCGCTCTTACAGGAGCCTCCACGCCGACGCGGGCGCAGGAAGCACCGCAGGCCCTGGGGGATCAGCCCGATCCGCGCGCGACGGCCGCCTCTCTCGGCGCCGGCTCCGCACTGAACTCACCAATCCCGGGAGGACAGGTTCAGCCTCAGATCGAAGACCCTGTCGCCATTCCGTCGCTCGAGGCCATGATGGCGGCGCGGCCGGGCTATACGCCTGACCACGAGAAGAGTAGCGCCCATAACGCCGCCGTGCGACAAGCTGCCTGGCGCTATGGGGCTCAAAACGGTCTCGCTGCCGAGAACCAGGTGATCCGGCTCCTGCTCAATCGCCGCAGTCGCCAGCTGGACGAGGTGTTCGACTTTCGCTCCCTGGTCCTCCCTGTAGGCGACAGCGACATCCTGATGATTCCCCCCGTCATCTCGGAATCGGACGCCAATTTCGCCATTAGCGAGAACGGGGACTCTGCGCGCGTAACCGGACGTATCGACGAAATCATCCGCCCGGAAAACTACGTCAAGGTTCCTCCGACCTGGCGCACCTATCTTGATCGCGAGGTCACTGTGGCTCAACCCCCGACCGATGCCGTGCGCCCACAGGTCGAGGCGGAAGTCGCCGTGTGGCGGCAGGGCGTCGCCGATGGGTTTGCAGCCGGCATGCGCCAGTCCACGGAAACCTTCATGTCGGATCTGAACCGCCTGCAGCGCGACATCATGGGCATGGCCCGATACCGGATGCTGCTTGCCGCAGGAAAGGTGCACCCACCGAACATAGACATCATTCGCGCTGCTGCCTCGGGCGGACGCAACAAACTGCTCATCGACGATCAGCAGCTCCATATCCGCGATCATGCTGGTCTCGATGCCAATGCCCGTCACTGGACCGGACAGTGACTCTTATTCATCGTCGGAAGGACACGACCATAATGCCAGAGCTCCATCTGTCCAACGCCCGCGCTCGTGGGAACAGGTCAACACAGGAGATGCGCGAACTGGCCCGGTTCGCGGCGATCTGTGTGATCACTCTGCTCGTGATACGCACCCTCTTCCTCGAGCCGTTCATCATTCCAAGCGCATCAATGTTTCCGACTCTTCGGGTAGGCGATTATGTCGCCGTGACCACGTATGATTACGGCTGGTCGCGTTTCTCGATGCCGTTTTCGCCGCCTCTTTTCGAGGGTCGTATCTGGAACACGGCACCCCATCGTGGTGATGTGGCTGTGTTCCGATACACGCAGAACACCTCGATCGATTACATCAAGCGGATAATCGGGCTTCCGGGCGATCATATCCAGTTGCGCGCGGGTGAGCTCGATCTGAACGGCACCCTGGTACCGCGCAAGTCACTGGGTGCCTATTCGGTCATGAATGAAAACCGTATGCCCCAGACCGGCATACGCTATCTGGAAACCCTGCCGGGCAGCGCGGACGCTCCTCGTGTCACTCATCAGATACTGAAACTGACCGACACAGGCGAGCAGAACAACACGCGCGAATATGTCGTGCCGGACGGGTATTTCTTCGCAATGGGCGATAATCGCGACAATAGCGGCGATAGCCGCTTCCAGCGCGACAACGGGCAGGATCTTGGCTACGTGCCCATGGTCAATCTGGTCGGTAAGGCGCGCTTCGTCTTCTTCTCATGGGACGGAGCGCATCCTCTCTGGCAGTTTTGGCAGTGGCCTTTCGAAATCCGCTGGAGCCATCTCTTTGCGACCATGCATTGAGATGGCTCGTCAAATAGCACTGACAGACCGCTATGTACGCACGAGCGAAGGTTCGTGCCCCCCTGATACCCCGCCCGTTATCGAGAGCGATATCATGTTTTCCGTCTGACCTGGGCGCATCGCCTGATGTCCTTCAGATACCACGCGCTCAGATAGTCCCAGGAACTGACCGCAAGGCGCTGGATGTCCACCCGCTTTCGAACCCGACGTCACCGGGGCCAACACCCCATCGGTGGTCGCCAAGGAAAAAAACCAATGCCGACTGAGCACATAGCTATACTGCGCCTATCCTGCGGCCATGCAGCGGTCGAGTGGCATCTCGACGAGGTCGTCAAGCCTTCCTGCCTCGCAGAAATAATCAATCAGCGCGTGTCCATGAGACTGGGCGATGACAACGTCCCGCTACTCTACATCGGGGGCAAGTTTATGAGACCGTTCGCCAATGACGCTGGCTGCGGATTCTACGATCGGTTGCTATTCTGGCTGGATGATGAGGACAAATACGACGATGTCTACGATTTCGAGGCATCATCCTCCGAGCGGCACCCGCTTCTCATGGCCTACTTGAAACAGGTCGGGATCGACGCATTCACGTTTGCTGGATGCACGCTGCAAACAGAGGGACTGACGCTTGTACAATGGCCTAATGCCAAGAGAGCCGGGGCGTTGAATGGCTACGCTCTAGAGGTTTGTGATCCATCGAAAACTACCGACATCGAGGCGGCGGCCCTCCGCGGCTTGGTGAAGAGAGCGACAACGACGCCCACCCGATGTGTACTGTCGCTCGAGCACGGTCCAGCAACGGTCGAATGGCACCTCAGTGATATGACTGATGCACACGACATCGAGAAAATAGTCAGCCACAATGTCTCGATGCGCGTCACAGCCCAAAAGGAGCTTGAACTGCTCCTTGGGAACAAAGTGATGAAAATCTACGAAACCCGGATTTCGACCCTGAGAAACGATCGGATTGCGTTCTGGCTGGAAGGCGAAACCAGAAGCGACGTGGAAGACTACGTGCGCGCAACGTCGCCACTTCGTCATCCGCTATTTCGGGAGCACTTATCCCGGTACGGAGTGGAGAGCTTTAAACTGATGGCCTATCAAATCACTTCCGATAGCGAGACGCTGGATCAGTTGTTGTCCAACTGAGACGTTTAGACGCAGATTCTGGCTGCCATACCATCGATCCCGCCTATCGGTGCGAAAGACGCGATATCTACCCACAATGCAAATCCCGTACACGCTTCGTGCCTTGTGGATATCGCCTTCCTACCCCGCGAACCAGAGAAGCCCCGTTCACCTGGTTTCCTTCCTGGAAATCC
This sequence comes from Asaia sp. A2, assembly GCF_057319415.1. Taxonomy (NCBI): domain Bacteria; kingdom Pseudomonadati; phylum Pseudomonadota; class Alphaproteobacteria; order Acetobacterales; family Acetobacteraceae; genus Asaia; species Asaia sp. A2. Next base: position 25,576 of record NZ_JBXWTO010000010.1, on the reverse strand, counting down.
GTCGAAAACACGAAATCTAAAAAAAACCATCGCTCTCTGGATCGCCATGTCGGACGATTCGGACATGACGAAGACATATCCCTTCCAGGTGACAGCGCCTCGCTCAGCTCCCCCCTGCCTGAGGCAGGGTCTCCTGTCATGATCGGTCAAGGCACCGATGGAGGCGATCGCTCCGCGCAGATCGCGTTCGGCATCCTGCTGCTCGCTGTCGCGATCGGCGCGATCGTCATCATGGCGTGGATCCGCTTTCATGCGCAGATGGCGACAGAACTGATTGCGCTGCGTCATGCAGAACTTCAGGCTGCCGTTCCCTTCTCGTCATGGGCGCACCGTCTTGATATCGCCGTCATGCAACGTGCGCCACAAGACATGTCCGCCACGACGCTATGGACCGTGCTCAGTCTGACGGGTGGCGTGTATCGACCTCTTGCAGCTGGTATTCTGGGGCTCTGTACTCTGCTTTGCTTTCTGCGTGCGGCAAACACGCGCTTCCCCGGCAGTTACGATCACGCGGCTCTTCAGCGTGAACTCGCCAGGACACACCCGATCGGTGCCGCCTGGGTCGGCCGTAAACTCCCCCCGAAAAACATCGAGCCGCAAGCGCAGCTCCTGCCGCTCGACCCACCCTTGACCCCTGCTGAATTTCTGGCGCGATACGCAGTGGCCGAGGGAAGCTTCCGGGAAATGCAGGCCGAGCACGCTCTGGGCGCGCAATGCGGCCGACCATGGCAAGGTGTCGTGAACGCGTCCACGCTTGCACAAGCGCTCGCTCTGGTTTTCGCCCTTCACGAGGACCTCCGGGGCAGTGAGGCACAGGATCTACTGGGCGCCCTGTCTCTTTCGGTTCCGCACCGCAAGCGGGACGCGCTCGAAGGTCCTTCAGCGGCCTTGCCAATTCCCGGCAGCTTCTCGCGCATGATCCGACGCCGCCTCGGCAAGGAAGAGCCCCTCAGACAGAGGATCGATGCGCTCGGGACGACGCATGGGTTTGAGACTGGAATCCTGCTGACGCTTTTGCAAAAGGCGCGTCTGCGTGGCGGGCTTCTCAATCCTGGCATGTTTTCAGCCATCCAGTTCTATGACAGATCGCTCTGGCTGGTCCTGCAGGCGGCCACCTTCCCCCGTGAGAATGGCAACTGGTGGGAGATGAGCACCACGCTCTGCGTCGAAAGTGCGGGCGCGATCGCGCACTGGCAGAGCGAGTGTGAGGCAGGCACGACGCTCTCGACGCCGGTCGTTGTTCGCCCGCTGCAGATGCTGCGTCAAATCGCCTCTTGCCAGACGCCCGCCCCCGTGGAGAGCGCCCAGCCATGAAAGCCAACGCAGAAAGCACGATGTATTGGCCCGAAGACGGGGTCACTCTCGACAAGGAGGCAATTGACCGCCTGATATCCTGGGCGTCCGGCCTCGGAGCCTCCTCCATCCGGCTCCAGTCAGATCACACGATCGGTATCGGGCTGCACGGCAGGAATTACCAGGTGACGCGGCGAAAGCTGCTCCACACCGATACCATTGCTGCCCTGCACCATTTCTTCCGCTCGAAGGACGGGGCATCCCTGATCGCGCGCAAGGAACACATCAACATCTCGCACTGCGTCTGGCCCGATCGCCGCGCGCGTCGCTACTCGTTTCGCGTACACGCCCACGGATGCCGTGTGGGTGTCAGCGAAGGAATGTCGATCATCCTGCGTCCCCTGGCCGATATTCCCCGCCCGCTCGAGGAACAGGAGGTCGAGCCTGAACTGATCGAGGCCATGAACCAGGGATCGGGCTTCTATCCGGTCTGTGGCCCGACCGGCAGCGGCAAGACAACCCTGCTGGGCGGCTTCGTGCGGGACTGGCTCGAAGACCCGAACGAGCATCGCAACATCATCGAGGGCTCCAAACCGATCGAGATCCTTTACGATCTGGTGAAGCAGCCCTCGAGCCGGATCGACCAGACCGAGATCGGCGCTCATTTTCACAGTTTTCCCGACTTCATCGAGGCGGCCGTAAGGTCCGAGCCGACCGATATCATCGTAGGCGAGTGCAACAACACACAGACGATGATGGCCGCACTTCAGGGCGGCATATCGGGTCATGCCCTGTTGACCTCGCTTCATACGAACGATCCTGCCTCGACGATGCAGCGCATCATCGGTCTATGCCCGCCTGACCAGGCCGGCTCGATGACACTGGCCGCGGCGGAGGGGATGCGTGTGATCGTCAATCAGCGCCTGCTGCCGTCAACGGACGGCAAACGCACGCCGATCCGCAGCTTCATCCGCTTCAACCACGCAAGACGCTCCCGGCTCCTGGATGCGCCGGTCGAGCGCTGGCCGGGTCTCATACGCGAAATGGTGGACAATGAAGGCCAGAGTTTCGCCAAAGCCATTGCGCGGGCGCATTCCGAGGGACGCATCTCGGACGAGGTCGCAGGGCGTGCCAGCCGGAGGGAGGACTGATGAACGTTCCTGAAACAAGATTGCCCAAGACAACGTGGCGCTACACGGCCGAACCGATCATGCTGCTTTTCGTCGATGGACGCGCCCTCATTTTTGGCAGCATCTGGTTCCTTTACCCCGCCTGGTGGACTTTCGCGATTTCGGGTACCGGGGTTCTGGTCTTCTCGATCCTGGGCTGGTTCAGGATCACGCCAGCCATTGCGCTTCGTATCATGCGTGTGTGGTGGTTTGGCCCCATACGCCCCCATATTCCCGCTTACCGGCAACGGGATGCGATCCGATGATGACGATCGCCACCAGTCACCTCTTTGACGCGATGACCGCCTATGCCTTCGAACAGGGCTACAAGGTCACGGAAGGGACACATCGCCTGCCGGCTGCACCGGAGCGGTGGTTTGCGGCTGTGCTTTGTGCCGCCGACGCACGGTTGAGACAGGAGGGCGGCGGCGGATGCCGTGTCGGGTTGCGGCGTATGCCCGTCGCTGAGGGATTATCCAACGGAACCACCGTGCCCTCGATTGTTGAGACGCCCGATCTGGGTACGCTCGTCGAGACCATGCATGACATCCTCGTCTCGTGCCGCGATCCGGAAGGCTTCATTGCCCTCGAGCGCATCCTCGAGAAAGAGCGCGCGCTGGCATGATACGTCCCCTCGTTCTCATAGCCCCCATCATTGCGGGCATCGTGTCTCTCACGACACCCGCGCGCGCCTCGACGAGCGACACCGAAGTCGCTGCCTGCCTCTACGCGGCCGCAGCCGTCCATCATGTGCCGGCGACGCTCCTCTACGCCATTCTCGGCGTCGAAGGAGGCAGGCTCGGCGCAGTGTCGCAAAATACGAATGGCAGCGTCGATATCGGCCCCATGCAGGTCAATGATCTCTGGCTTCCACAGCTCATGACGCACTGGTCCGCGTCGCGTGAGGCGGCGTTTCTGGCCTTGCGCGATAGCGTCTGCGCCAATTTCGAAGCCGGCGCCTGGATCCTGTCGAAAGGCTTTGCAGAAACCGGCGATTATTGGGACGCGGTTGCCCGATACCACTCGCATTCCGGGGCCGAGAAAGCCCGTTATCTCCGCCGCATCCTGGACCGGTTCGAGGCCATGGATCGCGCACGACAAGCATCCCCCACAACGATCGCCTCCAGATAGGGAAGACCACCATGCGCGTCACCATCCATCATCCCAATCGCGACTGCAGCGTACACTACGACGTCGAGCGCGATGTCATCAGCTTCACCTTATGGGGCGAAGCGCACGAGGGAGGCAGGGGCTATACCGAGCTTAACCTGCCCCATCTTTCCCTCAAGCGTCCCTATGAGGAAGTCCATCTTCCGAACGCCGTAGCGCAAGCAGCGGGCCTATCGGCGATGCCCCCAGTACCGCCTGCCGGGCTTGCCGGACGAATATCCGCGCGGAGCCGGTCGGCCCTCCGTCTTCTCGTTGGCGTTCCCGTCGCATTCGGTCTCTGTCTGCTGGCCATGCTGTTTCTGTTCAGGCCCGGGGACCGGGATTCACAAACTGACGCGCACCATGCTGCAGCGTTCAGTCTGCACGGCCTGGAACGGCCTACCGCATCGCGAGATCTTCCCTGGCACTCTTTTGCATCCTCATCGATCCATCCATCCCCGTTCCCGGGGCCCGACATCGATCCCTCACCTGACGCAGAGCCCCACTCAGGCCCCTACAAGCGACTGAGCGACGTCGACCGCACAGATCATGCACCAACATCGTCACCCGCGCCCGGCTTCGGCATGCCCTGAGGATAAAGCATCATGTCTGAACCGATCCTTGGGCCTCAGGACAGCCATATCGTCCGCCAGGGCGGCTTCTACCGTGATACGCGTCGGCCGGAGACACGGCTCTGGGCGTTCATGGCCGACCCGCTCTGCGCAATCGTGCCGTTCTGCCTGACAATGCTCTGCCTGTTCATTCCGGCCCTTTTCGAGCTCTGGCTGCTCATCGCGATCCCTTTTACGCTGCTGGTTGTCTGGCGCTTGCCCATGCTGCCCATGCGCATGCCTGTAGCCGCACGCCGGCGTGACCCCAATTTTCGCGATCAACGCACTAGGCGTCCCGGCAAAGCGACTGGCGACTGGCTCATGTTCGTAGACCGGATCACGCGGCAGCCTGGGTTCCCATCCACCGACGACATGCGCACGCATTGCATCGTGGCCGGCACGACCGGTTCGGGTAAGACCCGGACCCTCGTATGCAAACAGGCCAATGTCGTGGCGCAGGGATCGGGTTTCACACAGGTGGACGGCAAAGGCAGCAATTCGAACTGGAAGGATGTGCTGTCACTCGCGCGCATGCATGGTCGCGAAGCCGAAGTCAGGGTGGTGAACTTCCTGACATCCTCCGGATCGCGCGAGACGCATACATGGAACCCATTCGCCCACGCCAATGCCGACGGCATCAAGAACCTGTTGATCACGCTATTCATCGCGTCCGACGCGGGCAACGGCAAAGGCGGGTCACAACAGTTCTTCGTGGATCGCGGCATGGACCTGATCGCTACATTGAGTGAGCTCCTTGCCTGGATCCGCGACGCACGTCACCTGCCGATCAACCTGCCCACATTGCGCCGGCTGACGTCGGACTTCGACGCCCTGCGGCTCCTGGTCCTCGACCCTGATAGCGAGGAAGGGCATCCAAGGCTGGAATACTGGTCCCATGCGGAACAGCGTTTCATAGACGAGGATCTGCGCGCCCTGCCCCCAAAGGACGGGCGTTCACGTCCCGCTCTGCCAGAACCCATACGTCTGCGCATCCTCAACTATATGCGTGAAACAGGCGGATACACCCCGGGCAAGGCGGTCTCCGCACAGGAGAAAGTCCGGGAGCAGCACGGCTATGTTGTCGGTGGCTTTGGTGCGACCTTCACCCAGCTGAGCGGCACGCTCGGACACATCTTCAATGTCGATGTCGGCGATATCGATATGCACGATGTGCTGTTCAATCGTCGTATCTTGACCGTTATTCTCCCCGTTCTCGAGAACGACAAGAAGGTCAACACGCGTCTGGGGCGCTTCATTATCAATGCGATCCGCTACGGCCTGGCGCCGGGGGTCGGCGGCCAGCTTTCAGGCGACATCGACGAGGTCATCAACAACCGCTTCTCGAATGCGCCGACGGTCTATTGTCTGGATTTTGATGAGATCGGCATGTACGCCTCCGAAGGAGCACAATCCATTCTGTCCCAGGCGCGCGATCTCAATTTCTCGACGACGCTCGCGTTCCAGGAAGTCAGCTCGCTGCAGGACGCGCTGGGCAAGTCCGCTGCCGATGCGCTATTGTCCAATCCACGCCTGCATTTCATTATGTCGCTGAACGACAACACTGCCACGAAACAATGGGTGGAGAGCGCTGCACCTCGCCTGCCGGTCTCAGTGAACACGAATTATCAGGCGTCCAATGTCACGGGCGTCTATCTCGATCAAGGCCGCGCCGATGTGCGGGAAATGCCGCTCTACACCTGGCACGATGTCACCAGCCAGCAACCCGGACAGTGCATCGTTACCTTCTATGGCAGACGCATCTATGCGGAAGTTCCCAACATCCAGCTGGCCAACAAGGGCTATCTGCGCGTCCCTGCCAACCTCACCCTGCCCCGCAATAGCGAACAAGGACCTCCTGTCGTGACAACGATCCCTGCCGCCCGCACTCATGCCGCCGCCAAGCTCCTCGGGCGGGCAGACGCGCTCACCGAGAGCGATCGAGCGGGACCGCAGGGTCAGATGCGTGTTTTCTGCGACGCCTATCGTGAGGCCTTGTCGCTGGATACGGATCCCGATGCGGAACTTCGGATCGTGTATCGTGAGCTCGCCGCCGCCTTCAGGCCGAACCCGGCCGATCGCAAGCAGAATGGCTCAAAGGCCAATTCCCCACCCGCTTCGCAAAGTCCAGACGTGCCAAAGCGCGACACCAGGACCTCCGAGGCAGACACTGGGAATAAGGCCGGAACGCACCCGCTCGATACGGGCGAAGGCTCTACATCCGGCGGCGTGACACCTGACGCATCGCCGTCCCCCAATGAAGCGGCCGATCACGACCTGGATGAGAACGATCCTCTATTGGCCCCACTGCTCAGATTTGGCGTGCGTTCCCAAACGCTCCCTCCTTCTACAACAGTCAATCCGACCCTCGTCGACCCCAACCCCCACGTTCTGGAAATCGTCACGAAAATCGAGGTTTTCAAAGAAGAGAGCGATCGATCATCGAGGTTCGAAGTCTAAAGCCGCCTACCCGGATCGGGATGCTCCGGGCAACGACATTGGCACGTATGCCCGAGCGACGGTTTTTGTCTCGGGAGCCTTGTCGATGCAGTAAAAGACGGCTCCCCGGCAGGCGCCTTCCCGATCAAACCCGCTCTGGAGCGGGACATCACATCCCCGGTGCCTGGCTCGGAGCGCGCTCCCTGACGCGCTCGCGTTCCTGTCGCTTGCGCGCCTGCTCGGCCGCCTGCTCACGACGGGCCTCAGCCTGCATGGCTCGGCTTAGTTCAAAGCCCGTCTGCTTCAGCAGATAGGTCAGATCCTTCCAGTCGCCGGGTGCGGTCGCCTCCAAAACCGCATTCTCGCGCTTCCTCTGCAGTTCGGCGGCGGGACTGCGATCAGCCGTTTGAACGCGCTCGCTGTTGATCGCTGCCGCAATCGCTGTCGCCCGCAACCTCTCCAGCTCCTTCTGGCTCGTGACCAGATCCAACCCCAGCGCCTTGTAGTCATGTCTGCCCAGATCGGCCGCCACACGGTTCCACAGATCCGCCATACGGACCGGATCGGGATCGCCCAGAGCCCGTGAACGCAACTCAGCCTCCCGGACGGCGGCTTCGGAGATCATCGTCCAGCAGCGATGAACATGACGGGTCTCGGCGACATAGGCCATGAATCCGGTCATGCTCGCCGTACCGCGCGGCATGGCGTTGATATGCTCGTCCGACGTAATGCCCTGGGCCGCATCGATCGTCATCGCATGACCGAAGCCCAGCCGGATACGATCGGTATGCTTAACATCGCGCAGATCGTCCCAAGACACGAACCCTTCCCTGCCCTGCCGGTTGCGTAAAACGAGACCATTCTCCTGCACGTCGCTCACTGTTACGAAATCACCATTCGACCCCAGGGAGTGCCGTCGCACGCCATGAGGTGTCCTCACGCGGCACTCTATTCTGTCGAAGAGACGCACACGATCATCGATCGCCAGGGGCAGGTCGTATTGTTCGCCGCGCTGGTCGATCGCGCGCACGACAGCTCGATCCTCTCCGATTTCACCACGCGCCTTCAGATGGGCGCGAATGGCCTGGCTGATATCGGCCACATCGGCGTTTGTCGGCGCCGAGATCGTCACACCACGCGTATAACCGGCGGCAAGCAGCATATCGCGCCGGCGCAGATAGAGCCGCGCGATATCCTCGACCACCTCGCGATGCGAGCCTCCCACGAGACGGACGGTCCCGTCCGCCCGTTTCATGTCCAGGGCTTCTCCAGCCCGAACCACATCGGCCTCGCGCTGCTGAGCTTCGGTCTTCGATAGGTCGCGCCCGTCACTGCGAAACAAGGCAGCGATCGCCCGGTCACGCTGGAACTTCTGACGCAGGGTCGACGTGATCTGTGGAAGATGAGACGGGGGAAGGGCGCGCAGCAGGAGCTCAATGGAATCACCTGCCTCGATTGCCTGACCCTGATCGCGATCGCCCAGCATACGCATACTGAACCCCATCTTCTTCTGATGCTCGAGGAGCTCGAGAAACGGCTTAGGCGCGATCTGGCTCATTTCGTCGATCACCAGGACTGACTTGTCATCGAGGACCAGTTTCCCGGATTTGAACTCACTGAGCAGGCGGGTCAGAGCATAAGTGCGATCAATGCCCGCATCGCGCAGGGCTTCGGCCTGGCGCCAGGCGATGCCGGTGCCGACGACCTGGCGCCCCTCTTCCTTCCAGGCGCTTACGAGCGGTTTGAGAAGGGCGGTCTTCCCAGCGCCGGCCACACCCATCAGGAAAGCGATGCGGTCGGCTGCGCCCAACGCATGAATGGCCGCAAGCTGGGCCGCGCCATGCTCGGGCTCGGAGGTGAAGTCGAGCCCGGACGCCGCGATCGCGCGACGCAGCACCTCCGGATCGAGCCGCCCTGTCTTATCCTCCAGCATGCGCTCGATATGCTGCGAGACGCTCTTTTCGATCCGGATCTGCTCGCGATTGGCAATACGCATCGTGTTGTGCTGCGATCTTTCAACGATCTGGGTCTGCACTCCGTTGAAGACGATACCGCGCTTTTTGATCAGCTCTACCACACGCTCGATATCATGCTCGCCCTTGATACCGACCCCGATCAACCCGCGCGTTGCATGGACGCGCAACAGTTCCGCATCGAGGACTGCAGCACTTTTGAAGTCGTCTGCCACCAGCTTTATCGCCACTTGATAAGCCGCGTCGTGCCGCTCTTCGTCCGAGAGGCTCTGAGCCTTGTGCCTGGTCATCACACTCGATGTCTCCCAGCCCAGCTCCTTCGCCATTTCCTGCCAGATCTCCTGCTCGTTTCCGCCCGTCCATTTGGCCTGACGAAAGATCTGGTTGGTCTGGGACAGGATGCGGAATTTCTCCTCGGCCGACAGCTTCTGCCATTCCCGCCCCTGACTTGCCACGAAGTCCTCGGCGCGCTTTTGCGTGTCCTTGTGCCGCTTGGAGAAGAAATCACGCGCGTGTTCGGGCACGGCCATGACGCGGATCGCGCGATGCGTCTCGTCCACCTGAACCTCGATACCGAGCTCTCGCAGGTGTTCTGCGAGGACCGCCTGGAAATAGGCACCGAAGAGAAAAGAGGTCGTCTTCGTAATCCGGGCGCTATCCAGCGACCCGAGATGGCCGCTTTGCGTCGCAACCGCGTTGAACAGATGGTAGTGGATATGGGACTGTGGGTCGCCTGCCACCGGCACCTCGATGACGGCGGTTGCGCCGTCCGGCCCATCCTGGATCTCGAGCGTCGGTCGCGCCGTGTGGTGGCGATAGAAGACGTAGGCGGTCTCACCTTCCTCGGCATGGGCGGTTTTGCCGTCCCCGCGACGCGCGACACCGACGTGATCCATGATCATGCGCATGGTCTCTTCGCCGGCCTGATGAATGGCATGCCAGATCGCGGCGCGCTCCAGCGCGGTTCCGCAAAGCTCGGCAGCGAGGGAGACACTCTTGTCAGGGCTTGCCGTGAAGTCCCAAGCCGAAAGGTCACGCTTTTTGCCTTGACCGGCCCAGGCTTCACCCGTGTCCGCGCGCTTTGCCTCATACAGGCGGGCCAGGGCTGCATCCGTCGGCGGCGCGCTGGTATCGACGCCAAGCTGATCGGCAATGCGCGATCCCATGCCCGCCATCCAGGCACCCCGCCCGTCGCGCCCCGTATAATAGGCCACCACCCGTCCGCCGCGATCGGCAGAGGGATCCTCCTCGATCCGGACGTCTTTATCCGCCTGCGCCCTGCCTTCCTTCATATAATCGACGATAAGGGCGCCCTGCCCTTTCGCAGAGATCTTGCTGTAGGTGATCACGCGGCTGGTCCGTTCTCGGACGCCTCATGACTGGATCCTGCCATGCGTCGAAGGTCATCATGCATGCTCTTCACTGCTTCGATCAGTTCCTTGAGTAGAGCCGTCGCCGACTCACCCTGAGGAGGTTCTTCCGGGTGAAGGGCCGCGTGGATCTGGGATAGAATCCTCCCCTGAGCGAAGACTGTCTGGATCAGGAGTTCCTGCTCCAGACGGATGGTTTCGATCGTGATACCGATCGAGGACAGCGTTGGGTCTGCAAGGGACATGATGAGGGTCTTTCCAGTTCATGGTCAGGACAGCGTCCAATCGATCGATCCAGAGAGCGAGCCGATTTTTCGCGAAGCCATGATGAAAAAGGCGTCATCTTGCCGGGGGCGATTGCGCTCTGCGCAGGGGCGGCATTAGCGTTGTGCCCTACTCAGGGAGTTGGACCATGAATCTGCATGATCTCGTCACTCAGGTCAGCCAGGAAACCGGGCTGCCGATGCAGGATGTCAAACGCGTCATACAGGCGAGTTTCGGCACCATCGTGAAGGCCGTGGCGGCCGATGAAGACGTCGTTCTGGTTGGCTTTGGCAAATTCGCGGCGAAACACAATGCGGCGCGCCAGGGTCGGAACCCCGCAACAGGGGAGATGATCGATATCCCGCCCTCGCGCGGCATGCGGTTCGCACCGGGTAAGCCGGTCAAGGACGCGCTCAATCCGCCCGAAGAACCAAAGGCACTCCCGGCAGCAAAGCCGAAAAAACGAAAGACGGCATAACACGCCATCACCTGTCTCAGCCGTGGCATAATTGCCATCCGATCAGGTATCGAAAGACCTGCACACCGTGGCGCTTTGCCATGACAGCGCTCACAGAAGCGATGACGGAACACAGGTCGTGTCCGTTGATCGATCTTGCAGAAGCTAGATCTCGTACGCGGTCAGACCTGATCGAGCAACAGTCTATCAGCAGGCTTATCAAGACGAACATCGTCCAGACACTGAAAGGGTCGTTAGCCACGATGACGGATGATCGGACACCAGAGACATCGTTGGTCCGGTTACGCGAGCAAGCAGGGCGGCTGCCGCCTGTCCGAAGGTATATGGTGCGCCACTGCAGGTCGGACAGGATCCTGGGTTACGTGATGCTAACCGGACGTTTCTGGCAATGGTCGGCCGATGGGAAGACATATACCGAAGAAAGTACGACGGGAATATATCGGGTTATTCCCTATAAAAGATCCGAGTATATTCTGCTCCGATGCAGTATGGACGATGCGTGAGTGTGAACATTTATTCTCTCCGGCATCGCTCATCGGACGGGCTCAGCACTCGCAATACGCCATGACCATCAAGGCAACGCTCGAAAAAGGGGATGGCCATACGCGGCACCTGATGGAGCACAAATTCTGATCCTCCTGGAACCTGTAACCACCAGCCGCAGCCTTCCCTGTGAAAGACCGGGCCGCCTTTGCGATAGCTCACCTGTTTCCCGGGGCGCACGATACTGGGCTTTCTGAGTACCCCTGCGATATGGCGCCCACCCAGATAGAGATCACTATTGAAGCGATAGAAGGGTTCGGTCGGCGTCTCGCGCGCAGAGACAACGATCTCAAGATCGCACAGATCCTCGAACCGCTCCGGATACCCATCCACCCCCCAGATGGACATGCATATCCCACGCACATTGTGCTCGTATGCCCGCTCGAAGCTCCAGGCATTCCTGTCCGGGATCCAGCGTCCCCTATATCCTCGCGCCCGGTATGCCAGGTCGGGGTGGAACGGCGCTCTTAGGTGAACGCTTCCACCCGCTGTGACCGCCACGATAACCCCGAGTTCACTGACTTGCATATAAGGCGCAACCCTACTCAATGGTCGCCTTCCTTATGCGCGAGATCTGCAAAGGTCGCCCTCAGGTAACCTGCGACGTCGGATCGGTTTTCTGGTGGTAAGGAAGAGAGTTTTTCCGCATCCCGAGCCTCGATTGTCGCAATCTTCGCGGTTCGCACCATAGATGGCGCTGGAAGGCAAACGCCATCCGGGTCGCTGATGACGACATCTCCATGCCACGTTCGATGCGCTGCAGAAGTGATCATCAGCACCCACAATAAGGGCGGTCCGCCTTCATGGCTGTGTCGTCCGACGACGAGGGCCGGTCGTCGCTGTTGGACCGATCGATTTGTATAGGGGAACGGGACCGCAACGACATCCCACACGTCAAAGGTCACGATACGCTGTCTTATCCTCAGGGCTATCCCACTCGGAGAATGTGACGAAGGGATCATCTCCCTCTTTTCTCGCAGAGATCCGCGTCAGGATAACCCGATCATTCTCTATGGCGTACCCAACAGTGTCGCCAGCCTGCAGACCGAGCGCGATCCTCACCGACTGAGGGATCGTAGTCTGAGCCTTGGTAGAGATCTTACTCGTGATCATGAGTGAAATAGTAAGAATAATCTTTACCGGGTGCAAGAATAATCCTCAGCGCCCTGCGCAGAGTGGCTCCTTTCAAGATTAAGCAGGTGCAGCTGTCGGATTGGACCGAGCCTGACAATACCCCTGCAGAGGGAGGCTGGTTAAGCCCGGACCGCGTTGCGCTGTAGCGCTCCAAGCTGAGGTCGTGATTCGACGGACTTCAGCAGACTGAAAGTCTGCATTTGTGTGTTAGACCCCTTCGCTCCCTCACCGTGTCCCCACTTGGTATCCACTCGGGGATCATCTAGACACCATGGATGATCCACCTTGACGCCGATCCGGCAGGGCTGGTAGAGAGGCCTCATGAGCACCGTGATCGATCTTGAGGCGGGTATTGATCTGTTGCTGCGCAACCAGCGCGGGCAATGGACCCACTCGCCCATCTATCGGTTCTTCGAGGAGCATTTTGACCGGCTCAATGCAGGCTGGACTGGCAAATGCGTGCGCTGGCAGCCCTATGCGGAAATCATTGAGCGTATGGGGCTTCGTCGGATTGACGGCGGCATCGCCTCGCCCACTCTCGTCAAACGCACCTGGTATCGCGTTCGCGGCGCGATGAAGGCAGCTCAGGAAGCGCGCATCCGGGCCGAGGAAGAGGCTGAACTAGAGAAGCTGAGAAGAAAAGAGGCGCGCAAGGCAGCGCAGGCCGCGATCGGTGACATTGTAAGGCAGAGTACACGCCTGCAGGATGTGGCGCTGAAACTCCATGAAATCGGGCGTCCGGACCCTTCCGACCGTTTTCAGGGAAGGCGACCCGTCTATAGTCCGGAAGTCCTGCGTGCGAGCGCGCCGCCAGCTTATCCCATGCCTGAACCAGAGCAGCCGGTGAAAACCGATCACGCGGCGTCCATGCCCTCCACGCCGTCAGGCGGGAAGATTGAGCGACACCCATTTGCCCATCCAGACGATCCGACCATCTACTTCCGGCGCAAACCACAGCCCAAAGTGGAGTTGATGGCGGATCCGACACCGGAAGAACTCGAACGATCGGATATGGGCTGGCCGGGACAGCTACCCCGTGAGCTCTGGGGGGATGTGAAGATCATCACACAGGCATGGTGCGATGCCACGGAAAAGGATCATCGGGACTGGCGGCTCGGGCCGGATCGTTTCGACGTCCCAGGCATGGAAGCCCTGCCTCTGAAAATGACCTTCACTGATGAACGCGACTGGCTCCGCTGCTGGCGTTATCTTTTCATGCAGCGGCAACGTAATTCACAAGGCCGTGCCCCGGATGCCGAGCAGCGTCGCCTGATGGGTGCTTGGTATAGCGCTGGGCTTGAAAGCGACAGAATGGAGGACCGTCTAAAAAAAATGGAGGCGGAAGGAAAAAAACTGCCTGCTCTCTGGATCGGTCACGGATAGGCCAGAAGGGTATCCCTGTCAGTGGGACGGGGCGCGGCAAGGAAAACCCTTATGGCAGCCAGAGTGACACCCGAAGACGATACACCGAAAAAAGCGACCCTGTTCTGGCGTGACGGCCGTGGTCGGTCTGGGGCCAGTACCCTGATGGGTACAATTTCGGAAACGGCGTTCCGCGCCGGTCGCGGCGATATCGTCATCGGTGACGGCGATATCAATAACGACACCCTGACCCGACAATTCAGGGGCCGGAGCGATATCCTGCTACCTCCCCCGTCATCGCGTAATTTCGATGATATGAAGGAATGGGTGAGCGGCGCAATCGACCAGTGTATCGGTAAGCGTAATACGACGATCCTCGATCTCGGCGGCAATGATACCATGCCAAGCCGGTTGGCAGAAGAACTCGATCTTATGACCATGCTCAGGGACAGCGATGTCCGGCTCGTGGTCTGGAGCTTCATGGGCACGGGTTTTGACGATATCGAGAATGTCTATCGCAGTTTCAGAGAGGGCCCATTCGCCGAAGCGCCTCGTGTTCTTTTTCTGAATGGCGGCGTCGGTCAGACCTCGACGGATATCGATGCTGTGCAACGCCATTTTGAGACGGATTCGCGCGTGGAGACCATGATCAAGGCGGGCGCGATTACCGTGACAGTGCCTTATCTGCCCTGTCTGGCCCAGATGGAAAAGGCCAATATCTCGGTTTTCGAGGCGCTCAAAGGGGATCGCCCCAAATCCGGCACGGCGCAGAGCATTTTCTGGCGGGCCATGACGCGCAAATGGTACGAGCGCCTCATGGAGAATATCGAGATGACAGGTCATCCTGAGCTCTTTCTCTGAGTCGGATGCGTCTTTGACACCGGGCCGGTCGCTTGGCGACTGGCCTATCCCGGCTCTGTCCCTTCTCGAAAGTCGGGACTGCCCGTAATTCACCTGGTTCTGCAGGCACACCGACATCGGCCTATGGAACAGCGCAGCCTCGGGCAATCGGAGAAAACGGGGCCAGTAAGATAAGAATATCTGCGAACCACGCGTGAGTGGACGATACCATTCGCTGCGCGGTTGCAGGATCGGATGACATCATCATGAGAACAGATAATACGACCGCGAGCTCTGCTCCGGCTTCGCAGGTCCAGACACTTCAGCTCGCCCGTCGTAACCGGCTTCTTGCCTCGATGAATGAGGCAGGCATTTTCCCGCATGAGCCTCTGGGACAGGTGCTGCTCGCCATGTGCGACGACCAGGTCGAGCAGAGCGCGGCGATCGATGGGCTCCTGGAGCGGAGCATCGCGATCACCGATCGGCTCGACAAGATCGTGCCGGAAATCCGCGAGGCGGCCGATCACGAGATGGAGATCATCCGCGCGCAATCCGCGGCAGCGGTGAAACTGGCGGAGTCCGTCCGTGTCCGGACCGAGCAGTTCAGCACGGAGCAGGCGAACGTGATGGTTGGCGCGATCGTCAACGAAGCCCTTGCGTCATTGAAGGGAGCCTTCCTCTGCATGTGGAAGGGCGAGCTGGAAGGGGCGATGCTGGACATCACGCGGCCGACCACGATCCGCTGGGCGGTGACGGGTTTTATAGCCGCGGTGATTACGATCGTAGGCCTGTTGGGCCTTGGTGCGTGGTGGGAGCACAGGCACATTGGGTATCAGGCAATGGTAGGCGGCCAGTGCCTTGAGAATATGGTCGCCGATCCGAAGAGCAACGTGTTGTGGTGCCAGCTTGACTCGTCACAGGTCCACAAACAGGACCAGCCGGCCGCACAAAGCGCCGAGAGGCGCTGATTGATGGTCTCGATGCGAGCGTTGTCCCTGCTTTCCAGCCCGAAGGGCCGTAGGCGTCCCGCAAGGGACGCCGGAGCATATCCACAGCGCACGCGCTCGACCGTCAAGAGTCGAGAGCGCGTGCGCTGTGGATATGTGGCAAGTGGGGGCAACGCGGCCCCGCGAGGCGCGCGAATGCCCCGCTGCGTGATTTGTGTCCATTTTTGCGCACGGGTGACGCTGTGTGCTTTGGGCCGGATGGCACATATTAAAAAAGGCGGCTCGCGAGAGCCGCCCCGATTTTGCCCGAAGGTTACGCCGGTCTAATGCGTGATGAAGCGGGCCACGCCGGAAAAGGCGGTAGCAATAGCGATCACCGCGCCGATGATGCCGATCGTCCATTGCAGCGCGCCTATCTTGGTATCGAGCGCGCTAAGCTTGGCATCGACGCCCTCGATCCGGGCCGCGAGCGGAGCAGTAACCTCTTTCATCTTCATGGCGATGTAATCCTCGATTGAGTCGACGATCTCGGTCGCCTGCTCATCTTCTATATTGATGGTCTTTAGAGCTTTGAACAAGGGGAGTTGCATGATCGGGCGCATTTCCTTGTGAGGGGACAGGAACCGGACCCTTTCGGGTCCGGCGGGAAGGATCAGAAGCCGAGGGCTGCGGCTTCCTCTGCGGCGGCGCGCTCGGAAACGCTGCGGCGGTTGTTGGGCTGGTAGGGCTGCCAGTCACTCCCCATGAGGTCGCGATAGGCTTCGCAGGCTCCAGCAGCAAGAACGGCGAGTGAGTAAGCATGACCGGCCTTTTCGGCGGCGATGCGACGGAGGTTGGCAGCGCGGTTATCGCCTCCATCGACGCCCTGACGGTCCTCGTCGCGGTGATCGTTCGAAAAGCTGTTTGTCGCATCCCTGGCGGCTGTGCGACGACCTTCATAGTGATTTGCGGAGCCATAGGCAGCACCAATGGCGGCCCCCACAATCCGATCAAGGACCAATTTCAGAGCCGTAAAGTTTGTCTCGTGGCGGTCCTCATAGGTCAGGATAGGGACCAGTGTCTCGTACTGGTCGCGCACCAGCGACAGACCGGCGCCGAAAAGCTCGTCGTATTCACCAACCTTGACCGAAGGAAACCGCTGCGCGATCGCTGCCATCTGGGAGTCTGTGGGAACAAGCCGCTTGATCAGTTCGAGCGTGGGGGCGTTGCTGGCCTTCACGCGGGCCTCTGCTTCCTTGAACTGACGCACACGAGCAGGAGAGAGGTTGCGGGCGGTGGCGTTTGCAGCGATATTGCGGTTTGCGTCTGACATGAAAACACTCTTTCATTCTGGCGAAGTCCCGGAGTGGTGTTCGTTGCACCTTCCGGGGCGCTTTTTGTGTAGGGCGTTATTGCCTGTCCACAAGTAAAGTTATATCGGCCTTTCATAAGAAATAAAATAGACAATACTGCATGTCTATTTGCCTATCCATGTACTGACTGCATAGTAAAAAATCGTATATTCGCTCACTACGGGAGATTGTTATTTATGGTATTTACATAAATACTTCTTCTATTCATGAGCAAGCAGAAGTACGCAGCACAATACGCTCACCGCGTGGGTGCGGCGTGTGACGCCGCAGCCGTAGGCCGCGCAACGCGCGCCCATGCCGTGCCGCCGTTGCTGGGACTATGTCAGTTAATGCCGCACGCGTTTGCGGAATATGGGCGTCTATCGGAAGGGGCGCCCCTGGTCGTGAGGAGGCACCTCAGGAACACAGACTTGCAATGCCACCTGCGATCGCTGCCAAAGCAAGCATCAGCTTCACGCCCATCACAGTGCGTCGTCCAAGCCGCGACGCACGGCGCAGGATGGGGAGAAGCGCAGCCTTGCCGATTACTGTCAGAGCTAGGCCAATGCCAAGCCACTGCCATGCGCCAAAGGACAGGCGTGGCCTGGGCCAGTGGGCAGCCAACCCGCCTAGAAGCCCGGTATGGAACAGATGAGGCAGATGTGAGCATAGCCAGGGCCAGACATCCCCGCATTGATCGGCCGTCAGATACCCGTCCACGCCGGCACTGAGCAGGGCAAGCGCCAGCCCGAACCCGGCGACAAGCCTGTCGCGGCCCGTCATGGGAGGACGATCCCCACCGGATTTTGGCGAGTGCAGCTCGTACCTGGTCATCAGGACGTCGCTATTTCGTGTGAAGTGCCGGGAATAAGTAACGGTGCATCGATCGGGTGTGCGTCCATGCGCTTTGGCGAGACCTTGCCAGTGATCTGCGGCATGCGGCGGTGCTTTGCGTGTCATGTCAGGCCTGCCATCCTGCAAGACCATTCCAAGCCTGAGAAAGCGCCGCCTGGGCGACGCCCTGAGCCACAGGATTGCGAGAAAAGGATCTCGATCCGCCAAGGGCTTTCGCCCTGGCGCGCAGAACAGCGAGCCCGTCTGCTCCGTGTAGGTCAACCACCAGCAGCGATCCGTACCTTCTGAGAAACGCCATGGCACTGGTCTCGATGTCCTGGTGAACAGCCCGGTGCGCACGATAGGCCTCGAGCGATTCAAATGCCTCCGGCTCGCCCTCGATCGCCACCAGCTGCATGAGCGCCCCGAGCGCCACTTCATGCAGCGAGGGATGGTCGAAGGCTTTTGCTTTCAGGCGCGGCAGGACGCGTCTGGACTGATGAACGGCACGATGCCTCATGGTGGACTCCCTTGAACGCACGTCACGCTGCACTCGATCGCCGTGATCGAGATGCATGCAGTGTTCCAGGTTCAGGAAGACAGCTTGCGATCCAGAGAGCATGCATGAAATTTGAGGTCGGATCGATTTTTTGGGCTTTGGTGCATGATTGTGCTGGAACGTATCGAGACTATCCACAGCTTCATCCCCGGAATCTGTGGGTAAGTCGGCTAACGGGGCAGCTCGATCCGTCCCCTGTCGCGGTGGTCAGGACAGGTCCATCTCGTGACCCCACGTCTGTCGGTGAACCCAAAGCAGGCCCCTGCGCCACATAGCGCGCAGTCATGGGCCCATCCCGACCGGGTCGAGCGCGCCGCCGTTTCCTGGCTGCGAGCTTGCTGGGGCATCGAAGGATCGTTTTCGTCGATCGTCATGAGCGCTGCTCTCCGATCCCGCCTGCCTGACGCAGCGAGCCCTCGATCCTGCAGGGCGTCGGGATTTCGTCGATAAAACTGGAGGCTTCGTTCCAGCGATTGCCGCGCTTGACGGCCCAGCTGATGGTGACGCGCTCGCGTGCGCGCGTCAGCGCAACATAAGCCAGGCGACGTTCCTCATTCGCGTCAGTCCCTTCGCTGGCTTGCGGGAATAGTGTGTTCTCCCAGCCGACAAGGAAGACATGGCGAAATTCCAGTCCTTTGGCGCCGTGAATGGTCATGAGCCGCACCCGGCCGTCCAGCCCGTCCCCGGGAGCGCCCGCGCCGAGGGCGGCGTGATCGAACAGGGCTTCACTGGTCGCAAAGTTACCGGCAATGGAGATCAGCTCATGGAGGTTCTGCTGCGGATCGAGACCGTCCTCTCCTTGCCTGCGCAGCATGTCGCTATATCCCACACGCTGAAGGAGCATCTCGATGCGCTCGCCGAGCATGAGATCCTCGCCCAGCGCTACGGCTCGGATAGTAGCGAGGAATGCGTGCAAGCGGGCCATGGCACTCCCCTGCCCTTGCATCCGTTCGGCCGCGAGGAAGAGAGACACGCCCTGCTTATCGGCAGCCTGCTCGATGCGCGCGAGCGTCTTCGCGCCGATACCGCGCGCCGGCAGGTTGACGACACGTCGAAAGGCCTCGTCAGACTGACGTGATTCCATGCTTTCCATGAGGCGCAGATAGGCCAGACCGTCGCGTACCGCGCCACGCTGCCAGAACCCCGTATCGCCGACCAGGACATAGGGAATACGCTGTGCGAGCAGCTGCTCCTCGAGCACGCGGGACAGGAAATTGAAACGGTAGAGCACAGCCATATCGTGCCATGCCACACCCTCTGCCGCCCGCCGTCCTATCTCGCGGGCGAGACGCAGGGCCTCATTGGACCCATCCTTGCAGGCGATGATCTCGATCGGCAGCCCGGGGCCGGCGTCGGTATAGAGGGTCTTGGGCAGACGATCGGGATCAAGGGCGATAATGGCATTAGCGGCCTCGAGAATGACGCCGGTGCTGCGGAAATTGCGCTCAAGCGCAATCATCCGACCGCCCGGGAAGGCCGCTAGAAAATTGCGGATATAGCCGATATCGGCGCCACGCCAGCCATAGATGCTCTGCGCATCGTCGCCGACGCCGAAGAACTCGCCGTGGTCCTGCGACAGCAGCCTTAGCCAGCGATACTGGGCCAGGTTCACGTCCTGAAATTCGTCGACCATGATCGCGTCAAAGCGGCTCGCCCATTCGCGCCGATATGTTTCATCGCCTGTCATCGCCCGCGTCGGGTAGAGAAGAAGATCTCCGAAATCAGCGGCGTTGGCCCGGCGCAGAGCTTCCTGATAGATTGGGTAAAGGCGGATCGCCTCACACAGGACCCAGTCATCTTCCGACATCTCTGCAGCTGGACGTGCTGGCCTGTGAGCCCACGCCTCGTCGGGCAGGACAAGGCGATCCTTGAAGGCGCCTATGTGATGACCAAGACGCTTGGCCCGTTTGCGCATCAGGTCGGCAGCCGCATCGTCAACACTCGCCTCGCCATCCGAGCGGATTTCCGCCTTCATCAGTCTTCGCAGGATCCGCATTGAATCATCGGTCGTCAGAATGTCGAACCCGGGCCGCAGACTGGCGATACCCGGATCACGGCGCAGCATGCGGCAGGCATGGGCATGGAAGGTGCCGACCCAGTTGGGTGTCCTGTCATAGCCCACTGCGTGAGCGATACGCTCGCGCATTTCACGCGCTGCCTTGTTGGTAAAGGTCACGGCCAGAAGTCGATGGGGCGGCATGTGGCGGCGCTCGATACGATCGCAAACGCCGGCGACGAGGGTCGAGGTCTTGCCTGTACCTGCGCCGGCCAGGACCACCACCGCCCCTTCCTGGCGGGCGGCCCGACACTGATCTTCGGTCAGGGTGCTGAAAACGGGATGGGTCGTGTCTGTCATGGTATGCGGTCCGGTCGACAAGGGCGAAGCTTTCGGCCCAAGGGTCTCAGGTCTTTATCCAGAGAGCTTTCATTGTTTTTCGAGAGAGGCCCTTTTTTTGTCGGGCAGGCTTCGGGTTGCGTATGCCTTGCGAAGGACAGGGCAGAACCCGTAAGATCTGAATTCAGCCGCTAACGAGAACGGCGATCAGGTCGGGCAAGGAGCGGCGTATTATGCAAGGCGGTTTTGAAAGCAGGGATATCCTGCGCTTTCCGTTCGAGCGCCAGCATGCCCCGACGATCGGCAATCTGCGCCGCGCCCTACCGGAAGATAAAGCAATACGATCCCTGCAATATCGCTTTGGCCAGAAGCGGGTCACGCGTGCCACGATTTTCCAGATGTCTTACAAGGATGAGCTTACGCGGCTGCAGAGCGAGGAGCCTGATACGGATCTCGATGCTGCCGATTTGCACCAGGATCTTGATCCGCTCTTCGCTGATGGGGTCCATGCGGTCTTCCAGATGCTTGGCGAAGCCCAGCGTGCGCAGGACGAGCTGGCACACCTGACACGTAGAGCAGTCGATGCGATCACGGAGAAGGGCCGGTTCGACGGGCCCGATCCTTGCGTGGAGGAAGCCGATTTTCAGGCGGGCGCAACGCTTGTCAGAGCCTGGGCGGCTGGGATCGAAATGCTGGGGCGCTATCGCGCCGTCCATGACTGGCAGGCAGGGGTTGCCAATGATCCATTTCCTACGGCAAAGCGAAAGAAGTCATCAAGCACTGCGCCCAAAGCCAAGCCCACACCAAAAGGCGGCAAGAAGTAAGCCAGTTCCATCTACCCTGCGATGATGCGTTCCTGAGGTAGGGGCAGGTCTGGCATGGCCTCCCCTAGGGCAGCATTCCAGCTCCACCAATTGCCGACACCGTAGACGTCCCGATAATGCGCCTCCTTGATGTCGCGACGCGCCCTGTATTCCTCGGTATCGAAGCCGTAGACTTCCATGGGCGTGCCGCGGGGATCTCTCGTATCGAGCAGCTCGAAGTCGGGATGGACAAGCTGTGTCGTCTTGTCGAAGCGCAGCGGCTTGCGGAATATACGGTGCTGTCCCTGCAGGTGGATCAACAACGCCAGTTCATGGCTGCTTGCGACAGGCACACAGGACGGCCCAACCTCCATCAGAGCTACGCGTTCGATCCACCCTGTCGTAGCACGGCCATCAGGCGTTGGCCTGAGTTGCGCCGTCACAAGGCCGATCACCTGGGCATTGCCCCGCTCGGTTCTGGCTTGCTGCAGAATGCGCCATGCCCATGGGAATTGCGTTTCCAGCCCCTCTGCCATTTGGGGCGGTCCCATGAGATGAAGGTTGAAGGCACGGGCGCCATCAAATCGCAGGCGGATACGCGGGCCATGAGCGCGTTGCTGGGGCTTTGCCGGGTCTGCAGCGCGCCCCGCCTCGATGTCGATTGCATCGACGATCCCGCAAAGCAGGACACGACGTTCCCCCTGGGCATGGTCGCGGACCTGTTCGAACGCAGGCTGGCCTGCTTCATCATTATACCCGATCATGGCAAGGCTACGATCGAGCGTGGCGCCCCCTGAGACGATTGTCGCGGCACTGCGCTCGATCGCCTGGCGAATAGTCCCCCAGGACCAGCGTCGGCGTCTCTCTTCCGGTCGCCAGTTCGTCAGCCCGGACTGCTCCCAGAGGAGATGGAGAAGACCGAGCAGACTCATCTGGCGTTGACGATCCCCCGGTCGGGCACCGCGCGGGATTTGACGCCGAGCGCGCTCCTCAGCCTCGCCGGCTACGCCACGGATGAGCAAGCCACCTTCCAGTGCAATCCGGAGGTTGCCGTCCAGCAATGGGGTGATGACACCCTGCTCGTATCCGGATCGACCATCCCGGCGAATATCGGGTTCGTGGAAGGGACAGTTCGCGCGATGAAGGGTCCCGCTCTCGGGCATGCGTGCGAGGTGATAGCGCCGTACCCTGTTCCCGTTTTCCCGCACTTCGCGTGAGCGAACGACAAGCTGCAGGGGCGCTCCATTCGCCCAGCAATCGCAATGCGGCCGGTGGGCATGATCGCCATGCGCCTGCGACAGGAGAGCCTGCCATTGGGGCGCCTTGGCTGGATCGTGGTCCCAGTCGAGACTGGCACGTCGAGGACGACCGTCACGCAATGCGTGGGGGAACGTGATCCATGTGTTCATCGGATCGTCTCCATCGTCAGTCTTTCCGCCAAGGGACGGCATATAGATATTGGAGACACCACGGGCCGTGGCAGGTCGCGGTGTCCGTTCTCGAGCATTTCAAGCCAGCGGGACGACCGTGCGCCGAGCCTGCCGCCGCTCTCCAGCAAACGCCTCAGCTCAGTTCGGTGATAGCCAAGATGTTCGGCGAGACGACGCTCCGACCAGCCGATGATCATGAGCGCACGACCAACTGCGTAGGCATCCATGGGCGCGCGATTGCCTGCAATGGGAACGTCGCGCGAAAGCGGGGTCGCATAGCGCCGGTGAAGTGCGTGCAGGGCATCCAGCCACTTCATGAAAGACTGGGGAGGTTCGCCAATGCCATTTCGCCATCTCGCGATCCGGTCCCGCGATATCCGGCTCCGGCGGCTGGCCTGGCAGACCGACCAGCCGATGCCGTTCAGTCTCACGTCGATGAGGGACACCGCTTGATTCACTCAGCCCTCCTCCCCTTTCTAGCCGCGCCGCGCCAGACCGTCAGGTTCGACGTCGTGGATCAGCTCGATCCATGTGTCCCCGCCGGGTACAACCGAGATGATGTCACCTGTCGAAACAAAAATCTCGGTGGGCAGCTCGAGATTCCAGCCACCATGAGCATCAGTGAAGCCTTTGGTGACGAGTCCATATCGTTCGTCGTCACCGTCATGAATGCAGACGAATGCTTCGGGGAAATCCTGCGATGAGGACACGCCACCAGGAGAAACCGTACGTGCCACTGTATCGGGCAGGGCCGACCAATCAGCGGTTGCAACTGCTACGAGATTCAGAAGAGGCACGACCGCGCTGCGCGCCGAAACCGCATCCCGGCCGGGAACGGTTCCGATCTGCCGGACGGCGTATTGCGCCGGATCGATCGAGCGGAACGCGCCCGTATACAGATCTTCTCCGGTATAAATATCGAAGCGCCGTGTGAGATCCCAGCCGCCCGGGATGGGATCGGCGCACACGACGATTCCCGACACCACCTCGCCAGAAACGGGGCAGGACAGTTCGACAAGAGCCCATGGATGGGTACCGCCCAGCTCGGGGCAGCGGCGGTGGTAGTCGCTACACCGGAAATGGTTCATGAACGCTCGCCGTAGCGCTACGATCAGGTCATAGCCAGGCATCAGCAGGTCGAGATCAGTATCAGGATGATCATGTGTCATGGTCGTTTCCTCACTCTGCAGCAATTCTAAAAGAGGCGCCCTGTCGAAGGGCCAGAATTTTGGTTGTGCCGACCCAGCCATTCACGGTGATGAATTCACCGGCGTCGCTGTGGTCGGTTGAAAAAAGGGTGAATTGCCCGTCCAGATCGAAGCCCTGTTCAGGCATCATAGGATCGAGATCGCCTCTTACGGCGAGCCCGGTCGCGCTGTTGGCTATGCCCTCACACTGGATGAAGAGGAGCGGTATCGTGACACCCAGACCGGGGGCCGCCTGCAGCAATCGCGCTGCTTGTCCGCTTAGCAGGAAGGTTTGATAGCAGACCTCAGCCTCTTTCACCTGAGCGAGTACGATAATTTCATCAGTTGTCGACGCAGACGGCGAAGTCTCGTCGTGTCGAGGTCTGCGAGATATGTCGCTCATGCCACTACCGTCTGAGATGCATTGCTGGCCGCGAAGCGCTCCTGCAATGCCTGGTTGAAATCCGTCGCCTCTCCTTCCGGGAGCGCGCGCACGTAACGGACACAGTTTTCAAAGGCGAGCTCAAAGAGCATTCCGGCGTATCGATCTCCGGCCTTGTCCTTATCCGTCGCGACGATCAGATAGGATTGCTGATCGGGGACCATGGCCTCCATCTGCGCCTCAAGAGCCGCGATGGTCTCCGGTCCCATGCCGCCACCCGTAGCGACATAAAGCGTATCGTTTGCACGCTCGACATCCATGGCGGCAAAGGAGAGCGCATCGATCGGCGCTTCAGTCACGACCAGGCGGCGCACGGGCGTGCCGGGCCGGGTCTGGAAACGAAAGAGCGTCTTGACGCTGCCCGCCAGTTGCCGGCGCGTTTCAGGCCCACGCCGCTCGACGCCCGTGATCGCCCCCTGAGCGTTGCGATAACTGAACCAGGCGGCTTTGAAACCATCACGGATAGACCCGTTAGCCGAAGCCTTTCGCAGCAGCCATTCCGGCAGGCAACGTGTTTCTGTCAGATACTGCCAAGCCGTGGTTCCTTTACGCAGCGGCCTGGCCTTGGCCCAGCGCTCGGCGGGAGGCGGATAATCGGATGAAGCCTTCTGTGTGTTCACCCACGGGGTCGAAGCAGGCTCAACACCGACCATCTTGCCCAGATCGCTACAGACATCCCGCCACCAAAGCGTGGGCTCGAAATGCTTGACGAGATCGAAGACGTTCCCCTTGGCCTGGGAACCCGTATCCCACCAGCCCTTGCCCTGATGGGACACGATGTATGTCTCGCCCTTACCACGACGGTATTTGAGCGAATTGCGCGTGCTCTCTTTCTTGTCGAGGGCAAAGCCATAACGCTCCAGAAGGGCCGCACACGATACGCCGGAAGTAATGGCAGCGCGATCAGCTTCAGATAATTCGAAACGTGCCATGATCATTACTCCTCAACGAAAGCCGTGAAGCCGTGAAGCCGTGAAGCCGTGAAGCCGTGAAGCCGTGAAGCCGTGAAGCCGTGAAGCCGTGAAGCCGTGAAGCCGTGAAGCCGTGAAGCCGTGAAGCCGTGAAGCCGTGAAGCCGTGAAGCCGT
>NZ_JBXWTO010000009.1:0-144990 GCF_057319415.1 Asaia sp. A2 | reverse complement strand
GGACTGACGCCAAAGCGCTCGGCAGCCTGCCGGCGCGACAGGCCCTTTGAAACCGCCGCGACAACGCGGGCACGTAGATCCAGAGACAGGGTGCGTGACGACATCCAGCGCCGACCTCCATCCCGGCTGTCACCTTGAATCAGATCACACACAGATTGGGAATCCCAAATGATTCAATCAGCAAAGAAAACGCTCTAGGCGATAGGTGATGCGGGGCGCTGCCCCGCACCCCGCCAGAGGCGCGCCTCTGGACTCGATCAAATAACGAGGCGAGCCAGACAGAGTGGCACTGACTCCTGCCACCGAAAGGGCAGGAAGTGCAGGGCACGCAGGATGATGCAGGGCCCGCGTGCCGCGCCCTGCGGTGTCCGTAGCGCACTTCCGGATCGGGTTTGCCAGTCATCAAAGCTGAAGGGCAGGCAAAGGCCGCCGGGTCCGGGCAGAGCCCGGATTGCTTACAAAGGCAGGATGACGCTTGCGCGCAGCCCCCCTTCGGGGCGGTTGACAAGGGTGACATCCCCGCCCTGACCGCGCACGGTAGAGCGGGCGATGGCCAGACCAAGGCCGGTGCCGCCGGTTTCTCGGTTGCGACTGGTTTCGGCGCGCACAAAGGGTTCGAACATACGTTCAAGATCTTCCTGCGGCAGGCCGGGGCCGTTATCGTCGATGCGGATACAGACGTTCTTTTCCTGACCCGGCCCACGGGCGCAGGTCACGCTGATTGCGGCGGAACCACCGTATTTGAGCGCATTCATGACGAGGTTGGTCAGGGCGCGTTTGAGCGCCAGCGAACGTGCCTTGATGCGGATCGCATGATCGGGCTCCTGGTAGCTTACCTGATCGGCAAGGTCGGGGCGGGCTTCGGCCGCTTCATCCGCGATGGTTTGTAAAAGTGCGCCCAGATCCAGGGCAGTCATGGGCTCCTGAGTCGAACTGTCACGACCGAAGGCGAGGGTCGCAGCAACCATGCTTTCCATCTCGTCCAGATCGGCCAGAAACTTGTCACGCAACTCGTCATCGTCAATGAATTCAGCACGCAGCTTCAGGCGCGTGATGGGCGTGCGCAGGTCATGGCCGATAGCGGTGAGCATCAGGGTGCGATCCGTAACGAAACGCCGGATACGCGCTGCCATGGTGTTGAAGGCCATTGCAGCCTGACGAATCTCGGTTGGCCCGGATTCGGGCAGCGGCTGCGTATGAACATCACGGCCGAGCGCCGTGGCTGCGTTGGCAAGCGTTGCGACAGGGGCGATGAGCCGGAGCGAACCCCAGAGAATCAGGCCACCGCCGCAGATTGTCATCAGGGCAAACGAGATCATGAAGGTGGGTGAGCCAAACGGATTGGGCGGCCGCACCGTGTAGTTCATGACCAGCCAGCGATGGTCATCGGGCATTTGCAGCGACATCGCATAATGACGTGTGCCGGGTTTATGGCCCATCACCATGCGTTGCGGACGCAAGCGGGCCGGCAGCATGCCAATGCCCGAAAGGGCCGGGGGCATGAAGGGCGGTGGTCTCCGCTCCTCGGAAACGCCAGGATCGAAACCCGCCGGAGGAGGGGACATCCCCTCGAAGGGGAAGGGATTGTGTCCTTCACCGCCCATATCGCCCGGTGGGGGAAAACCCCCTTCCTCCTGCCGCTCGGAAGGCGGATTGCCGCGCATCATGGGGTTCATGGCGAATGGTAGGGGTATGAAAGAGTTGGGGAAATGCGTGTCCGGTCTGGTGTCGAGAACGATCTTGAAATTCGAGGGGATTTCTATCGCATCAAGCCCGGCCTGACGGTCAGCGGGCGGAAGTTCGACCAGCGTATGATAGATCGAAAAGGCATGATGCTCGTTGTCATGCATCTCTGCCCGGTCGGCAATATTGAGGTGATCAAGGGCATGGATGGTCAGGCCGGCCGCCTGAACCACGCAAAGCCCTGAAATCAGAAGCAGATTGGTGCGCGCTCGCAATGAGCGCGGCAGGAGGTGGATCACGATCTCAGAGGCGTTCGACATCGGCGGCCAGAACATAGCCGCCCCCGCGTACCGTCTTGATCATCTGGGCATTGCGCCCGTCATCCTCCAGCTTGCGGCGCAGACGGCTCACCGCAACGTCAATGGCGCGATCGAACGGTCCCGCCTGTCGGCCACGCAGCATTTCCAGCAGCATGTCACGCGTCAGGACACGGTTGGCGCGCTCGAGAAAGGCCAGAAGCATGTCGTATTCGCCACCTGTCAGCGGCACTTCGGCTCCGTCCGGATTGAGCAGACGACGGCGCGCAGGCTCGAGTGTCCAGCCCGAAAAGCGGATCATGCGTGAATCCGCCGAGAGCTTCTTGTCGGAACTGTCGGCGGTGCGACGGAGTACGGCCCGGATACGAGCCAGCAACTCACGCGGGTTGAACGGCTTGGCCACATAGTCATCAGCGCCAAATTCGAGGCCGATGATACGGTCCGTCTCATCGCTCATGGCGGTCAGCATGATGATCGGAACATTATCCTGGCTGCGCAGCCAGCGGGCAATGTCGAGCCCGCTTTCGCCAGGGAGCATCAGGTCGAGCACCACAAGCTGATAATGGCCGGCCGCCCAGGCACGACGGGCTTCACGCCCGTCGCGTGCGGCGGTCACGCGAAAATGGTTGCGCTCGAGAAAGCGGCAGAGCAGCTCGCGTATCTCGCGGTCATCATCAACGATGAGAAGGTGCGGGGTCGTTTCCATGAATGTAACATTGGTCCGAATCGAATGTCCCCTTCAAGGGGCTGTTTCATTCCGTCACAACTTGCGAAAACCTGTCTCAATCGAGCCAGGGTGGGGTCGGCAGGTTTTTGGCCCGCAGGAATTCAGGATTGAAGATCTTGGACTGGTAGCGTGCCCCACCATCGCAGAGGATTGTTACAATCCGATGGCCCGGACCAATTCGTCTTGCCACGCGAATCGCCGCCGCCACGTTGATTCCCGCCGAGCCGCCCAGCGAGATTCCCTCGCGATCTTGAAGCGAGAAGATCTGCTCAAGCGCCTCGGCATCGGGAATACGCTCGGCATCGTCAATCGTGATACCCTCCAGATTGCCCGTCACGCG
The DNA here is from genome assembly GCF_057319415.1 of Asaia sp. A2. Taxonomy (NCBI): domain Bacteria; kingdom Pseudomonadati; phylum Pseudomonadota; class Alphaproteobacteria; order Acetobacterales; family Acetobacteraceae; genus Asaia; species Asaia sp. A2. The sequence goes on along the minus strand of NZ_JBXWTO010000009.1, from coordinate 141,923 downwards.
GGATTGCCCGATCCCTTCGGTAATCGAGCCGCCCGAAACACTCAGATCGTTCGATTTGACCCAGCCATACAGCCCTGAGCCTTCCGGGTCGGCCAGAACGATCTCGGGGCGGTTGCGACCCGCCGCCTCGGCCAGTTCGCCAAGGCCCAGCGCAACACCTGCCAGCGTACCACCCGTGCCGCAGGCGCAGGTGAAGGCATCGACACGACCATCGAGCTGCTGCCAGATCTCGACCGCCGTGGTTGTGCGATGGCCTTCACGGTTGGCGGTGTTGTCGAACTGGTTGGCCCAGACGGCATTGTCGGTTTCCTCGGCAATACGGCGCGAGACATGCACGTAATTGCCGGGGTCACGAAAGGGCTTGGCAGGCACGAGGCGCAGATCGGCCCCGATCATGCGCAGGAAATCGATTTTCTCGCGGCTCTGCGTTTCCGGCATGACAATGATGGTGCGATAACCACGGGCCTTGGCGACGAGGGTAAGGCCGATACCAGTATTGCCTGCCGTGCCTTCGACGATCACACCGCCCGGTTTGAGGGCGCCCCGCTTCTCGGCATCGAGAATGATAGCCAGAGCCGCACGATCTTTGACCGACCCTCCGGGATTCATGAACTCGGCCTTGCCGTAGATTTCGCAGCCTGTCGCTTCCGACGCCAGCTTCAGACGGATCAGCGGCGTGCCGCCGATCGCGCCGATCATACCCTCTGAAGGGTGCTGCCAGCCCGGAATGACACTGGTGGCGTGGGAGGGGGTCACGTTCTGCGTGGTCATCTACATTCCATCCTATACGTCTGCGGTTTGAGAGTTTAACGTCGCGACATGTAAAATAAATGAGGAAAAACGATGGTCGACTGTATTTCGGCACAAGCTGCCTGGGAACGCCTGACGACAGACAAGGATGCCGTCCTGATCGATGTGCGCACCCCCGGCGAATGGCAGCTGGTTGGATTGCCCGACCTCTCAACCCTCGACAAGGATGTCAAAACCCTGAGCTGGGACCCGTACGATGCCAATGGTTTCGCACGCTCGCTGCGAGAACTTGTACCGTCGCTGGAGACGCCCGTGTTGTTCCTGTGCCGCTCGGGCGTGCGCTCGCAGCAGACGGCGGAACTCGCGGCGCATCTCGGCTATGTCGAGGCGGTGAATGTGGTCGAGGGATATGAAGGCCAGCCGGATGCAAACGGTCAGCGCGGGCGGGTCTGTGGCTGGCAATACCAGAATCTGCCTCTGTATTTTCCCGGCTGACAGTGGCGCTGAATGCGTCAGAAACCCTGTAGTCTCAGGGTTTCGCGCAGGCGTTCTGCCTCCTGCGCCACGCTTTGCGGCGTGATGGCGTCCAGCAGAGGAATTTCGGCCAACACAGGCACCTGCCCGAAATGCTCTATGGCCGCCCGATTGGCAGCGTTCGGGGGGCCGCTCATCACCACGCCGGCAATGGCGATACTGCGCCGCTTCAGGGCTTCGAGACTGAGCAGCGTGTGATTGATCGTGCCCAGTGTGGAGCGGGTGACAAGAATGACCGGGAGGCCCAGTGTGGCCGCCCAGTCGATCAGCAGGGTCTCGTTATTGAGCGGTACCATCAGCCCGCCAGCGCCTTCGACCACCAGAGGCCCCATACAATCCGGCAGGGTCAGGCCTTCCAGCTTGACGGTCCGGCCCTCTGCCGCCGCTGCGTCCTGCGGTGAGAGCGGGGCGAGAAAGGCATGGGCGGGGGCCATCACACGTGAAGCGGGGAGGGCGGCAAGCGCGCTGACGCTATGGGTGTCGCCTGCTTCATCGCTCAGCCCGGTCTGAAAGGGCTTCCAGTAGGTGGCATCGAGCGCACGGGTGAGAATGGCTGACACAAGGGTCTTGCCGATCCCGGTATCCGTGCCTGTGACGAAAACACCCCGTGTCTTTACGGCGCTGCCGAAAGCGATCTGGTAGTCCATCTCGTTGGTCATCCTGTCGAAATGCTGCATCACGCGCCGAAGTTCGGGGGCTGTCAGCTTGCGGCTGGCCTCCTTGGGCGTTGTCGCCCCGATTTTCCTGAGGTCGAGCAGAAACGCGCGTGCGGAACCCACAGGATCACGCTGCGTCTCAAGCGACCATTCGCCCTGAAGCGATGGGGGGAGTTCAGCCAGAAGCGTTCTGGCCGTGGGATAATCCGGAAAGCCGCAGGGCAGGGATTGCGCGGCGCAGGCCTCGCGCCATTGGGCAAAGCTGCCTTCAGTCAGCGTTGTCACTTCAAGTCGCCCACCCGGTGCAAGAAGATGGGCCAGTCGACGAAAAGCGGCCTCCCGATTGCTGAACCACTGCATGCAGAAGCTGGAGCAGATGAGATCGAACGGCCCGGGCAGGGTCGGGTGCTCGGCATCCATTACATGATAATGGATATCGGGCACGGCGCGTGAGGCGCGGGCGATCATGCCGGGTGAAAGGTCGATGGCGGTGATCTCTGCCGCCGGGAAAAGCTCGCGCAGAAGGCGGGTGAGGGCCCCAGTGCCGCAGCCCAGCTCCAGAATCCGGCGGGGCGGGTTGTCCGGCGTGACATGCGAGGCAATACGCTGTGCAAGCGCGATGGCCGTGAGGGCCTGAACACGCGCGGCCTGATCATAATGTTCGGCCATGTCGAAACGCGCGGCAATCGGGGCGAGGCGGCTGGCTTCCTCACTCATGCGCCTTGCTCCAGCCACTCCCGGATGATGGCTGCGCAACCCTCAGGGTCGGTCAGGGGCAGAAGATGTCCGCCTTCGCATTGCATGGTCTTCGCCAGAGGGAAACCGGCCTGGGTCATGGCAGGCGTTACCAGCGGATCATTTGTGCCGCTGATTGCTGTCAGACTGGCCCCCCAGTGGCGCGCTTCGGCTCTGGCATCGGCCGCGATCAGCGCATCGAGCCCCGCCCGAAGCCTGTCGGGTGCCAGCGTGGTGCAGGGCAGGAAGGGCTCGAATTGCTGACGGAACTGCGTGACCACCCCCGCCGGATCATCAGACAGGCGACTGGCCATGCGTGAGAGGATACGGGGAGGAAGACCTTCGGGAAAATCGTCCGACCGGGTGAAACGGGCAAAACTGTTGAATGCCACGATGCCGCGACATCTTGCGAGGTCGCGGGCAAGAAGATCTGTCGTGCCTGCTGAGTGGGTGATGGCAAGATAGGGGGCGTCGGGCAGGGTCAGTGTTTCGGGCGCACCTGTGTAGCCGCGATCGAGAAAGACCGAGTCAGGATGGCCGAGTGCCTCGTGAACCGGGGACCAGAACCGGGCATCGAAACTCCATCCATGAACAAAAACGAGTTTCATGACCGGCCTGGCCGCAGGGCTCCGGTCAGGGCATCGGCAAGCCTGTTGATGGCGGCTTCATCATGGCTGGCACTGAGGGCCAGACGCAGACGCGCCGACCCGGCAGGGACTGTTGGCGGACGGATGGCGATGGTCAGCAGGCCCTGCTTTTCAAGCGTTTCGGCAAGAGCAAGGGTCGCTTCCTCATCGCCGATCATGACGGGAATGATCTGCGTGGTTGAACCGCCTGTATCGATCCCGGCTTCGTTGAGCCGTTGACGCAGGAGCGCCGCATTCTGCCGCAGTCTCAGGCGGGCTGCCTCCAGATCAGGCATGAGTTCCAGAGCCGCATCCATGGCGCCCAGCATCGGCGGGGATGGAGCCGTGCTGTAGATGAACCCCGAGCATGCCGTGATGATCCAGTCGCACAGGGCGCGTGAACCGGCAATATAGGCTCCCATGCTGCCCAGCGCCTTGCTAAATGTGCCCATGACGAGATCCACCTCATGACCATGAGACAGGCCGCGCCCCTGGGGCCCCAGAACACCCGTTGCATGGGCTTCATCAAGGTAGAAGAAGGCGTTGTAACGTTTGGCGAGAGCGCTCAGCGCGGCGATATCGGCCGTATCGCCATCCATGGAAAAGACGCTTTCCGTCACGATGAAGCGCATGCCGGGCTGTTCGGCGTGGCGCTCAAGCAAGGCCTCGAGATGGGCCAGATCATTGTGACGAAATCTGATCTGCTTCACCCCGGCCGCAGCACAACCGTGATGCATGCTGGCGTGATTGAGCTTGTCGGCAAAGACCAGCGGCGCCACGCCGGTCTGTTCACGGGCCAGGCGGAACAGGGCCGGTAGAACAGCAGCATTGGCTTGCCAGCCCGAAGCGAACAGCAGAGCGGCCTCTGCGCCCTTGAAGCGGGCAAGGCGTTCCTCGACCTGTTGATGCAGATCCAGCGTGCCACTGACCAGCCGTGATGCCCGGGCTCCCGTGCCATGCTGCGTGGCCCAGTCGGCGGCGCGATCTCGCAGGAGCGGATGACCCGAGAGACCAAGATAATCGTTCGACGAGAAATCAAGCACTTCGCGGCCCTGACGCAGAACCGCATCGGGGGTGCGATGCAGGGGGCGCAAGGTGCGTCGCAGGGAACGGGATTCCAGCGTGTCGAGTGCCTGTCTGAGAAGCGGATCAAAGCGCGTCATGGCTTGTCCCTGCCGCTATGGTGTGGGCTTGTCAATTCTGCGGCATGACCCTGCCCGTTCGAGAGCGGTCCCGTTCAGCGCTGCCGGCAGGACTTTTTGTAATTACGCCGTCCGATGGAATACAGCGTGGGCAGGGTGAGGCGCAAAAGCGTGGGAACGCTCATGCAAAGCTTGCCGAACACGCCATCGATCGCGGGCATGAATTGTTCGCGGCAGACATGAGGACGCCCTCGACCAAGCTGTCTGATAACGGCTTGCGCAACTTTGTCGGGGGTGAGGGGCGTGCTCACGTAATTCAGGACAGAGCCACCTTCTGCCATTTCGCGTTGAAGCATGGATGTCTGCACAGCACCGGGGAAAACAGTGCTGACTGACAGTTTGGAGGGGCGAAGTTCCTGGGCGAGGCTGAGCGCAAAGCTGCGAAGTCCGGCCTTGGCTGCCGCATAGGCGGCGCTTCCGGCCAATGGCATGACTGCCGCCATGGAATTGACGAAAATGATATGCCCACCGGCCTGATCACCGGCGGCGTCCCTGACCATGCGCGGCAGGAGTTGGCGCGTGAGTAGAACCGGACCAGTGAGATTGACGGCAATCTGATCCGCAATGGCAGCTTCTTCAGCCTCGGCAAGCGGCGAGGGGGTGATGAGCCCTGCACAATGGATGAGTGCGAAAATCCGATGACCTGATTGCTCGATCATGTCGTTGACCATAGTCAGTGAGTCGGTTTGGGCAAGGTCGCAGGCGATATGAAGTGTGCGGTCCGGATCAAGGTCGGGTCTGGATCGGCATAAGGCCACGATATCGTAGCCTTGCGACAGAAGCGATTGCCCAATCAGCGCACCGATACCCCCGGAAGCACCTGTCAGCACCACCAGTTTTCGCGCGCTTTGCCACTGCTTTGGAGCATTATCGGCATCGGGCTGGTGGTCGACAGGGCAAGGACCCTGATGGGGAGGGGAAACCGTCATGGCGTCTGTCTTAACGCCGAATGGCAGAGCGAAACATGGGAATTCGGCTCTGTTGGGTCTTTTTTAATCCCGCACGTTCCGCTGTCGGCAGGAGAAGCGGCAAAAGCTCGGAATTTGTCCGGCCCACAGGAATGGGCCGGAGGCGTGACGGAACATGACATGTTGCAAGGCATCATGTTCCGCCCATGTGTCACAATGTCAGTTGATGCGGCCGAGATTACGAAAATCCTGCTTCGTCTTGTCTGACAGGGCCTTCATTTGTTCGCGATTCGCTTTCTGGTCAGCCTTGAATTGGTCGATGCGCTGGGTGCGCTCCTGCTTCAGGTTGTTCAGTTTATCCTTCTGGGTATCAATCTTGCCCTGGATCTTTTCGCGCTCGCGTTCCGGGGCGTTGGTATATTTGTCGCGCAGATCATTGATCTTTTTCTGACGGGCTTCGGAGGCTTCCTTGTTCTTGTTCTGCCAGTTCTGCATGCGGTTGTTGAGACAGTTTTCCTTGGAAGCCAGGCGGCCGATAACACCCGTATTGCCTGTATTGTTGTCACAGCCGGAAGTCTGCGCATGAGCCACCGGCGCGGCGGCAAGAGCTATCAAGGCCAGGGCGGGCAGAATGCGTGTTTTAAACATATGTCCTCTCAGTCAAATACTGTACGAGTGCAGTCAATAGCCTCAATGTGTCGAATATACGGCATATAGGATTATTGCTTATCGTGTTTTTTTCATATCTATCGACTTCACGCGCACTTTATGTAGTAATTCCCGGGCAGTCCTGAGATCAAATTTCTGCGCCTGTGCGTGACCTCGGCGGATACATTCCGCCCTGAGCTGCTCATCCTCGATAAGGCGCAGTATCGCGCGTTCAAGCGCGTCACCGTCATCCGGGAGGGCCAGAAGCGCGGCTTCCCCTACAACTTCAGGCAGGCCACCGCGTGGTGAGGCGATCACGGCTGCGCCGCTGGCCATGGCCTCGAGCGCGGTCAGACCGAAAGGTTCCGGCCAACGGCTGGGCACCACAACGATCGAGGCGGCGGCCATGGCTTCGAGCACCTGATGATGCATCTGATAGCCACACAGTGTGATTCCAGCCGCGCTTGCGCTGGCCTCGACCCGATCGATAAAGGTTGTGCGCGGCGAATTGAAGCGAAAGCGATCGGCCCCGATCATGATTGCTTTCCACCCCGGAGCCTTCTGGCTGACCGCAGCCCAGGCGCGCACGAAGGCGTCGGCTCCCTTGTCCGCCACCACGCGGCCCGCAAAAAGCACCAGTTTTGCGCGTTTTTCAGGGGGAGCGGGCAGGGCAGACAGATCGAGACAATTGGGCGTGACCGTAACCGGCCCGTCATCGAGGTCTTCCAGAAAGCGTCGTCGCAGCCAGAAAGAGACCGTGAACACTTTCACATGCTGCATGAGCTCCTGACGCTGGCGCGGACGACGGGCCCCATGCATGTCCTGTGGATCGTTATGCAAAATGAGGTGAACCGGGACACCGCAGCCCCGCAGCGCACGCGCCAGAGCCGGTCGGTTATGGACCTCCACCAGATCGGGTCGATGCCGTCTGATCTCACGCTGGCAGGCAATCCGATAGCGCGTGCCATCACGGCGCCAGCGATGTAGCCCGCCCGGTTCGGTCACGGCTATGAACTGGCCACCCGGCAGAGGTGAGCCAGTGATTTCGGTGCCGATCACGATATCTTCCGGGGACGCCAGACGGGAGACCAGAAGCGCGATGGCCCCTGCGCGGTCGGGCGCATAACCCTCCCGGCGGGGGAGAATGGTCATGACCTTCATGGCGTCAGTCGTAATCCGTCGCCAGATCCGGCTGGTCGTAATGATCGAACATGCGCCGAAGCTGATGGGGGAGGAGCCGTGTCAGGGAAAGATCATCAGGCAGGTTGTCACGGTTGAACCAGCCGATCCCCGAGGTTTCAAGGTTGTCGATGGTGGGGGTGCCGCCTGTCAGACGACACAGATAGAACACCTTGGCACAGGAAAAGACGTCAGGCGGATGGCCCTGTCTGTTGCGGTCCCAAAGGGCAGCCAGCTTGATGATTTCCGCGCTGTACCCGCTCTCTTCCATGACTTCCTTGAGCGTATTTTCAGCCGTGGTGAAATTCACGTCCGCCCAGCCGCCAGGCAGGGTCCAGCGATCCTGATCGATGGCTTCGCGTACCATCAGGATCTCGCCTGCCGCGTTGAATACCGCGCCACGGACATCGATCTTGGGGGTGGCGTAGCCTTTTTCATTCGTGAACAGGGCAAGCACTGTCTCGGGTGTGTTCTCGCCCAGTGCGGCGATCATGGAAGACGCCAGCACGCGCAACTGCTCATAACGTTCACGATCATAGGGATTCTGGCAGAAGGTGAGTCCGTTCTGGGCGATCGCCTGTACGTCCCGTGCCCAGGTCAGCCATTGCGGTTCGCTCATATTCCGGTCCTTTTGCCTATGCCCCAATATAGACCGGATCGGCCCAGTCGTAAAACCTTGTTCCCGATCATCAGCGTCGTTCCATAGCTTGTCAGTATCGTGGCAGATTCATGAAAACGCCCGGTGCGTTACAGGAAATAAGGGTACAGGAACTTGAGTCCTTCCCCCTTATTTGCCACATGCTAGCCCTCTGATCATGACACCGGCTCCCTTGTCAGGAAGCAGTTCCCCCCGCATTGCGTGGCTCACAAGACGGATACCCACATGAAAATCAACGGTACGCCCTATCGCAGTGTCTGGCGCGACGCCCAAGACCCGGCTCTCGTGCATATTTTCGACCAGACCAAGCTTCCCTGGACGCTCGATGTTCTCGCCCTGCGCGAAGAGGATCAGGTGGCTCATGCCATTCGTACCATGCAGGTGCGCGGTGCTCCCCTGATTGGCGCGGTCGCTGCTTATGGTCTGGCCTTTGCCCTGCAGAAAGACGCATCCGATGCCGGCCTGAAGGACGCAGCAGCGCGCCTGGTCGAGACGCGCCCGACGGCCATCAATTTGCGCTGGGCCATCGAGCGTATGGTGACGCATCTTCAGCCTCTGGCGCCTGATACCCGCGTGAAGGCGGCCTATGAAGAGGCAGATGTGATCTGCGACGAGGATGTGCAGGTCAATGAATCCATCGGTCGTCATGGGCTTGAGCTGTTTCGTGCGCTCTGGGAGAAGCGCCGCCCCGGTCAGGAACGTCTCAATATCCTGACTCATTGCAATGCAGGATGGATTGCCACCGTCGATTGGGGCACAGCCCTGGCCCCGATCTATATGGCCCATGATGCCGGGTTACCCGTCCATGTGTGGGTGGACGAGACACGCCCCCGCAATCAGGGCGCATTGCTGACAGCCTGGGAGTTGGGGGCGCATGGTGTGCCGCACACGCTGGTCGCGGATAATGCCGGTGGGCACCTGATGCAGCATGGAGAGGTCGATCTGGTGATCGTGGGAACAGATCGCGTGACCCGTCAGGGAGATGTTGCAAACAAGATCGGCACGTATCTCAAGGCCCTGGCCGCTCATGACAATGACGTGCCTTTCTGGGTCGCGCTGCCTTCCTCGACCATCGATTGGCGGGTAACCGATGGTGTGAAGGAAATCCCCATTGAGGAGCGTTCGGGCGAGGAGGTGACCTATGTTCATGGCATCGATGAGCAAGGTCAGGCGGCCCGTGTGCGCGTCACCCCCCGAATCACCAAGGCCGCCAATCCGGCCTTTGATGTCACCCCGGCCCGACTGGTTTCAGGGCTGATTACCGAGCGTGGCCGCTGCGAAGCGACTGCCGACGCTCTTGCTTCCCTGTTCCCTGACCTTGCAGGCTGAAGCCCCGGCTGCTTCCTGCAAGGCAGTCACCAAGGCATGACGAGGGCGGCACTTGACCGGAGCGCCGCTCTCGTTCCTATCTCGCTGTAATGAACCGGCGCTGTTCGGCGCTCGTTGCGCATACAGGGAGAAGAATCACATCATGGGCGCCGGACTGTTTTCTTTACGATCATATGCGCAGAATACCCTTGCCGGGCAGAGCCGGGTTGTCGGCACTCTTGCTGCGCTCATGCTGCTTTCAGGGTGCGCGTCGACTGCGGTTCAGAATGCAGCGCAACATCCGGTCCAGACGCCTATGGCGCAATATGCCAACGGGCGTGTCGGGGCCTATGGCTATGATGGCCATGTGCCCGACTTTGCCTCGCGCAATTTCGTGCCGTTCAACCGTCAGGATGTTGTTGCGATCGCCATGCGCGAATGGCGCATGTTCGGTAACCCTGTCAGCGATGACGATCCTGAAGATCGTCCCGAGCCAAGCGCCCCTTCGCTCAAGCCCGAGCGTATTCCGGGCCTCTGGCAGCGTGTGGGTGAGTACTGGTGGATCGGTCAGGACCCCTATGAGACGGAAGTCTCATGGAGCGGCAAATACAATGCGGATGGTCAGCTCTTCCGCCCCGAGAATGACGGGCATTACGCCTGGTCGGCGGCATTCATCTCCTATGTGATGCGCGTGGCTGGTGCGAATGACCGCTTTCCCTATTCGCCCAATCATTCGACCTATATCAATGCCGCCGCTTCGGGACAGTCCACAGGCCTGCGCGCGCAGGACCCGAAAACCTATATTCCCCAGCTGGGTGATCTGCTCTGCGTGGGTCGCGGCAAGAGTCGCAGCGTGACCTTTGCCATGCTGCCGACCTCCTACGGGTTTCCTTCCCATTGCGGCATCGTGGTCGCCACGCATCAGAATGCCCCGCCCTTTGGCAATGAGCTGAGCATCATCGGCGGCAATGTGGATGATACGGTATCCCTGACCCATGTTCCGACCGATTCCAACGGTGCGCTCGCAACCGCCGAGGGTCAGTTCTATGATACGCGCTATCCGTGGTGCGCTGTGCTTCAGGTGCTCTACGATGCCGATCGTGAGCCTGATAGCGGGCAGTAAGGCATGACATCCGACAACCCTTCCACAGGCCCTGTCTGGCTGCCCTATACCCAGATGCACACAGCGCCTGCGGCGCTCATTGCCGCGCGGACGCAGGATACGCGCATCGTTCTGGAAGATGGCCGCTCGCTGGTGGATGGGATCGCCTCGTGGTGGACGGCCTGTCACGGCTATAATCATCCCCATATACGCGCCCGGGTGGCAGCCCAGCTTGATGCCATGCCCCATGTCATGCTTGGCGGGCTGGTTCATCGGCCGGTCATGGAGCTGTCAGAGCGTCTGACGGCACTCCTGCCGGGCGATCTCGCCCATTGTTTTTTCACCGATAGCGGTTCGGTTGCCGTCGAGGTGGCCATGAAAATGGCGATCCAGTTCTGGCTCAATCGCGGTGAAAAAGGACGCACGAAGCTGCTCTCCTTCCGTGGGGGCTATCACGGTGACACGCTTGCGACGATGTCGATCTGCGATCCTGAAGAGGGGATGCACAGCCTCTTCAGCGGTGTGTTTCCCGAGCAGGTCATCGCTGATTTACCCCTCGATGCAGCACGCTATGAGGCACTCGATCAGCTTCTGGCGCGTCATGCGGGCAGTATCGCTGCAATCATCACAGAGCCTCTGGTGCAGGGTGCTGGCGGTATGGTGTTCCATGCCCCCGAGGTGCTTGCCCGGCTGCGTCAGCTGGCTGACAAACATGGCGTGTTGCTTATACTCGATGAGATTTTCACGGGTTTCGGGCGCACAGGCACCATGTTTGCCTGCGAGCAAGCCGGGATTGTGCCCGATATCATCACCCTCTCCAAAGCCCTGACCGGTGGCACAATGGCTCTGGCGGCAACCGTTGCGCGCCGCCATGTCTATGAGGCGTTTCTGTCCGACTCACCTATGGCCGCGCTCATGCATGGACCGACTTTCATGGCCAATGCGCTGGCCTGCGCCGCCGCCTGTGCCTCACTCGATCTTTTCGAGCGTGAGCCGCGTCTGGCTCAGGTCGCCGCGCTTTCGACGATGCTGCGCGATCAGCTGGAGCCCTGTCGCGCTTTGTCTGGCGTGCGTGATGTGCGTGTGCTGGGGGCGATCGGTGTGGTCGAGCTTGAGGCGATCGAGGATATGGCCGGGCTCAAGGCTGCGCTTGTTGCATGCGGCGTCTGGGTCAGGCCGTTTCGCAATATCATCTATCTCACACCCGCCTTTACGATCACTCCAGAGGATCTGGCGCGCCTGACGACGGCAATATTCACTGTTGTGCAGGCGGGGGCGTTCAGGAAGGCAAGTTCATGACCAAAGACCCCGCGTCCATGGTTCCTCCCTTTACCGCGGAGACGGCGCGGCTGAAGGTACGTCGTGCCGAGGATGCATGGAACAGCCGCAACCCGGCTCAGGTCTCACTGGCCTATAGTGTCGAGAGCCGGTGGCGTAATCGGAATGAGTTCCTGCAGGGTCGCCCGGCTATTGTCGCGTTCCTTGAACGCAAATGGGCTGCCGAGCACAACTACCGGCTGATCAAGGAGCTCTTCGCGTATCAGGATGACCGTATTGCCGTGCGTTTTGCCTATGAGTGGCATGATGCATCCGGCCAGTGGTTTCGCTCCTACGGGAACGAAAACTGGGTCTTTGACGCGCAAGGCCTGATGGCGCAGCGTATGGCGTCGATCAATGATCTTGCCATCAACAGTGCTGATCGGCTGTTCCGCTGGCCTCAGGGCCGTCGCCCGGATGATCACCCGTCACTAAGCGAACTCGGCTTATAGTTCTCAGGGGCGTGGCTCTCGCCTTGCGGGCATGGACACCCCCTCTGTTTCTGTTCGACAGACAGGTTTCCAAAGGACGCATGTCCTTTGGTGGGGGATGGGGCAAAGCCCCATGAAAAGCCTAGCCTGCCGAGGAAAGATCAATCGCGGCAATCACGCCGTCATCCGTGCCGAACACCATCACGCCGCCCAGCGGGGAAAAGACCAGGCCGGTTACCTTGCCGCGCTTGCCAAGGCAGATGGGCAGAACACGCTCGGAGCCGAGTTCGGCGAGAAGAACCGAGCCGTCTTCAAATCCTGCCGCAATGATGTCGTTCTTGGGGTGTGCTGCAACGGCCGAGCAGAACACGCCGGGCAGGCGCGCCAGTTCGGTCGGAGGCTTGCCCATCGGGCCGCCGCCGAAGAAAGGCCAGAGCACGATGGCATCGGCGCCTGAGGTCGCAAGCCAGCGCCCGTTACGGGTAAAGGAGAGCGAGGTCACGCGCTTGGGGTAGCCGCTCATGCGCATGTTATGGCTGTCAGACAGGCGCCAGCCATGCAGGTCATTTTCCTGCATCGCGGTCACGAGGGCCTCGCCAGCCGGATGAATGGCGAGGGTGGTGTGACTGCCCTTCCATTCGAGGGGGCGCACCGTGTCCACTTTCGCGCCAACAAACCACATCGACACGCCGTTATAATGCGATGCGGCGACACGCTTGCCCTTGGCGTCAAAAACGATGCCGGTAACGGTTGAGGGGTGCTCAAGTGTCTTGAGGGTCGTCATGCCAGAGGCGTCGCGGATCTCAAGCTGCTTGCCGGTCGAAAAGGCCAGATGGTCAGGGGTCGTGGCCACGCAATCCACCCAACGGCGGCCCTTGTGCAGTTCGCTCACCGTGCCATCGGGCAAGGTGCGGCACAGGCGGTTGTCCTCGCCACCGCTGACGAAACCTGCCTTGCCGGTATCGGCAGCGAGGCAGAGCACGGCACCGTCATGGGCCTCGATGCGCTGCCATGTTTCTGGATGCCTGATCCCGGCAACAGGAATCAGGAAGATCTCGCCTTCGACCGTGCCGAGCGCGAAGGTCTGGCCGTCGCGGGCGCAGGCGGCGACGGTAACGGGCGAACCAATGGTCTTTTCCGCGCCGCGTGTGGCGAGGAGCTCGGTCATCTCGCTCATGCGCGGCAGCTTTCGAAGCCACGACGAAGCTGCGGACGGTTGAGGTTGCGACCGATGAAGACGATGCGCGATTCCTTGCTCTCGCCCTCCTTGCCTTTGCCGATATAGTCGCCATCGGCCATCATGTGCACGGCCTGGAACGCAAAGCGCTCATCCTTGCCCGCAAAATGCATGATGCCCTTGGATCGCAGGATATCCGCGCCCTGTTCCTGCAGGATAGCGCCGATCCACGCCTGGAAACGCTGTTCGTCAAGCGGCTCCTCGACGGCGAAGGACATGCTGGTGACGCCCTCTTCATGCGAGTGCTCGTTGTTTTCGAGGAAATCCGGCATGGTTTCCAGCGCGCGTTCAAGGTCGAACCCGCCCTGATCGAGCACGGTACTGAGTGCCACGGCGCTGTGCTGGGCACGATGGATCTGCACGCTGGCATTGATTCCGCGCAGACGCGCCTCGATGGCCTCAAGCCCGGCTTCATCCACGAGATCGGTCTTGTTGAGAATGATCACATCCGCAAACGCCACCTGACGAATCGCCTCGGGGCTTTCGTCCAGCGTCTGGATGACGTTGTAGGCGTCCACCACGGTCACGACGGCGTCGAGGCGTGATTTCTCGCGCAGGTTTTCATCCACGAAAAAAGTCTGGGCCACGGGGGCCGGATCGGCAAGACCGGTGGTCTCGACAATGATACCGTCAAACTTGCCACGACGACGCAGCAGGCTGCCGAGGATACGGATCAGATCGCCGCGCACGGTACAGCAGATGCACCCGTTATTGGTCTCGAACACCTCTTCATCCGCATCGACCACAAGATCGCCATCGACGCCCAGTTCGCCGAACTCATTGACGAGCACGGCATATTTGCGCCCGTGCTCGCTCGAGAGAATATGGTTGAGCAGCGTGGTTTTCCCGGCACCGAGAAAGCCGGTGAGAACGGTGACGGGGATCTTGGTCTCGGACATCGGCACTCCGGGTCTTAGCGAGAGGTTACGGTCGGCACAGCATATAGGGTTGCCTTGCTGCGAGGAACAGAGGTACCCCCCAAGGTCGGGGTCCCCAAGGCCGCTGCCTCGGCCAGCCCGACGCCGAGCAGCATGAAGGCCCATCCGCCAAGAGGCAGGTTGAGGAAGTCGCTGGCTGAGGCAAAGGGCCATTCCTGAACGAAAAAGGCCGCGAACAGGCCGATGCGCCAGGCATGATGAGCCCCTTGCACAGGCCAGAGTGCGCGCAGGCATGCAAAAACCAGCCCCCCGAACAGGAAGAGCCCCGGTAGTCCGGTATTGGTCAGCGCCTGCAAATAGTGGTTATGCGCATGCTGGACGCAGATGCTCGTGCCGCCGCCATCGCTGGCTGTGCTGAGCCAGGACAATCCATGCAGATAGGCCGGATTGGCGCAGGCATGACGGAAGGCGTCGTAACCGAGCCCGGTGACGGGATGGGCCTGCGCGATGACAATCGCACGGGTAAAGAGCAGACCGTAATGCGACTCCCAGAAATGCGAGAGCTGATGAGCGGCCAGCACGATGAGATGTTGAAAGGCCTGAGGCGCAAGGACGCGCACCAGCAAGACCAGAACGGGCAGGCTGAGAGCCCCGACCAGCGCAGCAGGGCGCAAAGGGCGATAGAACAGGGCACAGATGCCAATCCCAAGCGCGGCAAGCGCCATGGGAATACGCTGCCCGGCCAGGACCATAATCCCTAGCACAACAACAGCCAGCCCACTCATGGCCATGAAGACGGGGAGGGATGTCCTGTGCGGATTGCCATCGCGCGTTGCCGGGGTGCCTGTGGCAGGTAACTTGGTGGGGCGGGCCACCAGCCAGGCGCAGCCCAGCATCATGACGGGTAAAACCAGACGGGAGAAAGGCGCCGCCGCTCTGGGGTGGGCATAGGGTCCGGTCAGCGTCCCGTCGATATAACGCGGGTAGCCGAAGAGATTATGCCCGAAGATGGCCTGCACCAGGAATTGTAGCACGAAATATCCGCAACAGGTGACCAGAACCCAGCGCATTGTCGTCCGAGATGCTTCATCGCGCAGCGTCCAGACCTGAAGGGCTGCCGCCATGAGGGGAAACCGTATGGCGAGAATGGACTGCGTGAGCGCCTGCGACGAGCCAATGCCGATATGGGGCAGGGAGCAAACAATCTGCCAACCCCACCACAGCAGCGCCACACGGACCCAGAACTGCCGACCCCAGCCCCAGCCAAGCCCCAGCGCCGAACGCGCCAGCAGGCCGATGGCCAGCAGGTCCATTATGAACTCTGAAACCAGCCTGCCATGAGTTAGAAAGACAGGCAGAAGCAGCGTCGCCCCGAAACCAAGGCGATCAAGCACGGAAGTGAGGCGGGCGCGGCGTGTCATGATCTGCGGTGATGCCCGCTCGGCGCATCAGGCGCAAGTGAGGCAACGAACACGGTTCTCCACCGTATGAAACAGCATGTGACCTCACACGAATGGAGAAACCTTTCATGACAGCCGATACGATCAGCATCAGGAACATCGACAAGCCAGTAACCCGCATCGCCCTGGGAACATGGGCGATTGGCGGCTGGATGTGGGGTGGCCCCGATGACGACAACGCCATACGCACCATTCACAAGGCGATCGATAACGGCATCAACTTCATCGATACAGCGCCGGTTTATGGATTTGGCCACAGCGAGGAGGTTATCGGTCGGGCGCTGGAGGGCGGCCGACGCGACAAGGTTGTGCTGGCCACAAAGCTCGGTCTGGCCTGGAGCGATGACCAGAAAGTCTATCGCGACAGCCGCCCTGCACGTATTCGCAAGGAGGTGGAGGACTCCCTGCGACGCCTCCGGACCGATGTGATCGATCTGGAGCAGGTGCACTGGCCTGACGGCAAGACCCCGGTTGAGGAAACTGCCCACGAGCTGGAAAAACTTCGCCGCGAAGGCAAAATCCGTGCCATCGGGGTCAGCAATTTCTCGGTTGATGATATGGACCGCTTCGGGGCCATTACCCCGATCAGCACCATCCAGCCGCCCTATAACCTGTTCGAGCGCCTGACAACGGAGCGCGATATCCTGCCCTATGCCAAGGCCCATGAAGCGGTCGTAATGGCTTATGGCCCTCTGTGTCGGGGCCTTCTGGCGGGTAAGATGACGGGTGAAACGCATTTCCCCAAGGATGACCTGCGTAGCAGCGACCCAAAATTCCAGCAGCCGGTATTCGGACGCTATCTCGCTGCTGTCGAGGCGCTGAAGGCCATTGCGACACGTCATGACAAATCCATGCTGGCGCTGGCCATTCGCTGGGTGCTTGATCAGGGGCCAACGGTAGCGCTCTGGGGCGCACGCAAGCCTGAGCAGATTGATGGCGTGGCCGAAGCCTATGGCTGGTCGCTGAGCGACCAAGACAAGGCCGAGATCGAGACCATTTTGCGTGACAATGTGCCTGATGCCATCGAACCGGATTTCATGGCCCCGCCACAGCGCGCCTGAGCTGCTCCTGCTGAACCTTCGTGCAGCGTTGACCCGTCCTGTGGTCAATGCCTCGCGATCATGCAGGCGGGGCGGGAACGAAAAGCGATGCAGGGAGTTAACGAACCGCAACGCATTCCCTTTCTGAGAGGAACAATAACAATGCGCTCATTTACCCGCCGAGCCCTTGCTGCCTCGACCTTTGCCGCTGCGGCACTGGCCGTCATGCCGGTAGCGCATGCAGATCCGAAGGCACCGGACGCTCTGGGCACCCCCGTTGGCCACGTTACCCTGATGGCGAAATCCGCCGATGTGGGCATTGGCTATACCTGGGGCCAGGGCACACTGACCTATGGTCACAAGACCTATCGCTTCAAGATTTCGGGCGGCAATATTGCTGCTGTCGGTTTCTCCAAGATCGAGGCAACAGGTGTTGTCTATAACCTGAAGAACCTGCACGATTTCGATGGCGGTTACGGCGCTCTGAACGGCGACGCGACGCTGGATCGTGGAATTGGCGGCGCCATCCTGAGCAACAGCAACGGCGTGAAGATCAAGATCACGACCGCAACGCGTGGGGCGCATCTCGCCGCCGGTGGTCAGGGTCTGTCTTTCCAGCTGGTTGACTAAGCGTTTCAGCCGGACTGAAATGGGAAAAAGCGGCCACCCGGCCGCTTTTTTCATATCCGGGAGCCTGTTGCTGAGTTGGCACCATTTCTTCCGCTGCCTGCGCTCTTCAATCCAGCAAGGCGGCAAGATGCTCCAGCATGTCGGCCCGTTTCATCGTGCCCCAGGCTTCGGCGGCGTCACGCCCCCAATGCGGATAAGCTGTGGCGGCGAAACTGCCCCATGCCTGCCGGTAGGCCAGAAAAGCGCGATGGCCGCACAGGGCGGGGCACCAGATCACCACTGCAATTGGGACATACGCCCTTGAGGTGATCGGTGGCGCAGCGCACGCAGAATGTGCACTCGAAAGAGCAGATCATGGCATCGTTCGTGGCGGGGGAGAGATCCGTGTTGCAGCACTCACAATGGGGTCTGAGTTCGAGCATGGCTTTGCCTCTTTGTGCCTGAGAGTGAGCGAAACCAGTTTCGGGCAGGAACGCGGGCGGCGCAAGCGTGGCACAGGGGGCTGGGTCGGGAATAACCGGGACGCGCGTCAAGGCGGCATGTTGCGAAGCGGTCTCAACTCAGGCAAGCTTTCTGTTTCCCGTCCAGAACCTTTCCTGGCTGTCATCCGTTTCGGAGCAGCAGCGTTCTCTTCAACGTCGAGGTCAGATCTCATGCGTCATGCCATGAACAAGATGCTTTCTGTTTTTCTTCTGGGGGGGACGGCCATCGCTCTCTTCCCTGCCGGTCTGTCGCAGGCGAACGCGGCAGACAGTGCCAAGGGCACATTGCTGGGCACGGACGGCAAGGCGCATGGAACGGTCAGCGTGACCGAAGCCCCGCGGGGCGTTCTGCTGCGTATCAAGGCTCAGGGTCTGGCGCCTGGCTGGCACGGCATGCATTTCCATGAGAAGGGCAGCTGCACCCCACCGAAATTCACCAGCGCGGGCGGTCATGTTCATGCGGTGACGCCTGTCGTGCATGGTCTGCTTACGCCAAACGCGAATGATGCCGGTGATCTGCCCAATCTTTATGTGGCACCCGATGGCACGGCGACTGTCGAGCTGTATTCGACGCTTGTTTCGCTACATGGTGCAGGCGAGCGGCCCGCACTCAAGGATACCGACGGTGCGGCACTGATCATCCACACCAGCCCCGATGATTATACGACCCAGCCGATCGGTGGCGCCGGTGCGCGTATCGCCTGTGCCGTACTCGACTGACAGCGTTCGGGCCTTTTGTCTCTGCACGGGGTGAGAGTCCTTGAGGTCTACAGGGGCAGTTTGTCGAACCCGTGCAGGCTGGCCCCTGTCAGAACCACAAGCTCGGTGATGATGGCTGTCGCCCCCAGCACGTCACCCGTGTAGCCGCCGATCAGGCGATAGGCGACGCTGCACAGGCCAAGTGTGGCCAGGCAGGCCACGAGAAAAAGAGACAGCGCCCCCAGTACGGAGAGCGAGCTGGCAATCAGGGCTGTCAGGATCATGGCAATCAGCAGGCCACGTGCTGGCAGGTGGCGCAGCTCATGGGCCAGCCCATCGGCTCTGGCAGGACGCAGCCAGAGCAGGGGCAGCATGAGCGACAGGCGCGAGAAGGCCCCGGCTGTTGCCAGAATAGAGATGATATGGATCGGCTGGGTGGCAAGGGTCGTCATGGTGCCAGCCCGCAGCAGCATCAGCAGGCTCAGGGCGAGCCCGCCATAACTGCCGATCCGGCTGTCGCGCATGATTTCAAGCCTGTGCTCTGGCGTACGGCCACCGAAAAACCCATCCACCGTATCGGCAAACCCGTCCTCATGAAGGGCGCCTGTCAGAAAAAGCTGAAAAGCGATGGCCCAGCCCGTGGCAACGATGGCTGGCATGCCAAGGCGTATGCACAGCACCATCACAGTGCCGGTCAGCGCACCGATGGCACCCCCGATCAGAGGCCAGCACCAGCTGGACCGTGTCAGGTCTATCTTTTTGCCGGGGGCGAGAAGCCAGCCGGTTGGCAGGCGTGTCAGCAGGCTGAGACCCGCAGCGAAATCTGCGCGAATGATAGGCATCTAGCTCTTTATTGATCGATTATTCTCATCAAGAACGGCAATATCATCAAAACTTGCCATGCCATTGTGGCAGGCGAGGGCCGCGCGCACAAGCGGGATGGCTAGAGCGGCCCCGGACCCCTCGCCAAGGCGTAACCCCAGATCGAGCAATGGCTCAAGATCGAGATGGGCGCAAAGGCGGCTATGGCCCTGCTCGCCCGAGCAATGGCCCAGCACGGTGTGAGACAGGCCTGATGGATGCATCAGTGCCAGAGGCGCGACCGAGGCCGTCACGACAAAGCCATCGAGCACGACAGGGATGCGCCGGTGACGGGCGGCCAGCGTGGCCCCCAGCAGGGCGGCCAGTTCCCATCCGCCATAGCGTCGCGCGAGTTCCAGAGGCGGGTGTTCGCGACCATGCAGGGCCAGCGCCGTATCGATGGCCCTGGCCTTGCGCGCGATACCGTCGTCATCCAGCCCTGCGCCGCGACCTGCCCATGTCGCGCCATCCCCGCCGAACAGGGCAGCAGCTAGCGCCGACGCTGGGGTGGTATTGCCCACCCCCATTTCACCAAGGGCGAGCAGATCGCATCGTGCCGGGACGGCGTCGTATCCCGTCGAGACAGCCTGAAGAAAGGCCTCTGTCGTGAGCGCCGGCGTGCATGTCAGGTCCGCGCTGGGGGTGAGGCCCCCCACCGGCACGATGTAAAGCGACGCATCGGCCTGACGGGCCAGCTGGTTGATGGCGGCTCCACCCTGCCTGAAATTGCTGATCATGGCAGCGGTCACACTGGCCGGCCAGGCCGAGACGCCCTGCGCCAGAACGCCGTGATTCCCGGCAAAAAGGCAGATGGCTGCCTGATTGATTTGCAGGGGGCGCCAGGCGCCGAACCAGGAAACGAGTGTTTCGAGACGCCCCAGGCTGCCCGCGGGCTTTGTCAGCCGTGCCTCTCGTTCCCTGATGGCATTAATCGCTGCAGTATCGGGCTCCGGCAGGGTTTCGCACGCGTTCCGGAGGGTTTCGAGAGAGCAGAAAGGTGACATGGCGCCTTTGTGTTGGGATAAGCGCGGTTCTGCAAGGGGGAGCGGTCATGAAAACCATACTTGTTCTGGGTGGTGCCAGATCCGGAAAGAGCCGCCATGCCGAATCGCTTGTAACGGCGGAACCGGGGCCGTGGCGCTATATCGCGACGGGGCGTGCCTGGGATGATGAAATGCGCTCCCGCATTGCCCTGCATCGGGCACAACGCGGCGCCGGTTGGGAAACAATCGAGGCCCCCCTCGATCTGGCCACGGCGCTGGACGAGCCCGGACCGGCGCTTGTCGATTGCCTGACCTTGTGGCTCACCAACCTTATTCTCGAAGAGCGCGATATTGAACAGGCGACCGAAACCCTGCTTGATGCGCTGGACAGGCGCAGCGCCCTGACGGTGCTGGTCGGCAATGAGGTCGGGCTCGGCATCGTGCCTGAAAACGCCCTTGCACGGCGGTTCAGGGATGAGGCAGGGCTGCTGCACCAGAAACTGGCCCAGCGGGCGCAGCGCGTCCTGTTTGTCGCGGCAGGCTGTGCGCTCGAAATGAAATGACCATGCGTGTGGCCTCCTTTCGGAGTCCGTTTTCTGAAGATGACATGTCTGGAGACGAATGCGATGAGTGACCTGCCTGCCACCCCTGAGGGGGATCCCTCGGAGGCCGAACGTGATCGTCACCGCGCGAAAATGCAGCGCCGCAAGGAGGTGCAGGACCATGAGGTGGCTGAAAAGACAATCGAGAAAGGGCTGATTGCGGTCCATACCGGCCCCGGCAAAGGCAAGTCCACAGCAGCCTTCGGTCTTGCCCTGCGTATGCTTGGTTATGAGCGCAAGGTGGTTGTCGTGCAGTTCATCAAGGGGGCATGGGATACAGGCGAAAGGCGGGCGCTCGCCCGCTTTGGCGATCTGGCGCAGTTCCACGCATTGGGAGAGGGATTTACCTGGGAGACGCAGGACCGTGAGCGGGACATTGCCGCCTGCAAGCGGGCCTGGGAGCAGGCCTGCATGGCGCTGGCACGCGAGGATGTGGCGCTGGTGGTGCTGGATGAGCTGAATATCGCGTTGCGCTATGGCTATCTCGACGAGGCCACGGTGCTGACAGGTCTGGGCAGCCGCCCCGCGCATCAGCATGTTGTCATTACCGGGCGTAATGCCCCGGCATGGCTGATCGAGGCTGCGGATCTGGTCACCGAGATGACCCTTGTGAAACATCATTTCCGCGATGGTGTGAGAGCTCAACAGGGTTTCGAATTTTGAGCCCTCGCGCCCTGATGTTTCAGGGAACGGGCTCCAATGTCGGCAAATCGGTTCTGGTGGCGGGTCTGGCTCGTGCGCTGACACGGCGCGGCTTGCGTGTACGGCCCTTCAAGCCCCAGAACATGTCCAATAATGCCGCCGTGACACCGGATGGTGGCGAGATCGGCCGTGCCCAGGCGCTTCAGGCGTTGGCCTGCGGGGTGGCGCCAAGCGTGCATATGAATCCGGTCCTGCTCAAGCCGCAATCAGAGCACGGATCGCAGATCATCCTGCAAGGCAAGATCTGGGGGCAGCGCAAGGCGCGTGAGTATCAGGCCGTAAAGCCTCTTCTGATGCCTGCCGTGCTTGAGAGCTTTCATCATCTGCAAGCTCAGGCGGATATTGTGCTTGTCGAAGGGGCAGGCTCGGCCTCAGAGGTCAATCTGCGCGCCAATGACATCGCGAATATGGGGTTTGCCGAGGCGGCTGATCTCCCCGTTATCCTGATAGGCGATATCGACCGTGGGGGCGTCATTGCCAGCCTGGTTGGAACGCGCACGGTTCTGACGCCCGCGGATGCCGAACGCATCAAGGGGTTTATCGTCAATCGCATGCGTGGCGATGCCAGCCTGTTTGCCAGTGGCATGAGTTTCATTGCCGAGCAGACAGGCTGGGCACCCTGCGGTCTGGTCCCGTTTTTCCCTGCGATGCGCGAACTGCCGCCGGAGGATACGGGCGATCTGCCCACCGGCTGGCAGGGGGCAGGTACGTGGCGCGTTGTGGTGCCGCTCATGCCCATGATCGCCAATTTCGACGACATGGATGCCCTGCGCGCCGAGCCGGATCTGTCGCTGGTTTTCGTGCCGCCGGGTGAGGCGCTGCCTGTCTGCGATCTGGTCATTCTGCCGGGATCGAAGGCGACGATTGCCGATCTGGATTTCTTTAGGGGGCAGGGCTGGGATATCGACCTTGCCGCGCATCATCGGCGTGGCGGTCATATTCTGGGGATCTGTGGCGGGTACCAGATGCTCGGACGCAGCGTGAGTGACCCGCATGGTCTGGAGGGCACACCTCAAACCCGCGCAGGGCTTGGCTATCTCGATATCGAGACCCGTCTGATGCCAGGCAAGACCGTGCGTCAGACGGGCGGCCATGTCCTTCATTCGGGAGCTGAAGTTTCGGGTTACGAAATTCATGCCGGCGTTACACAGGGACCAGCCCTGTCGCAGCCTGTATTATGTTTTGCCGATGGGCGGATGGATGGAGCCTGGTCAGATGATGGCCGCGTATGTGGCACTTATTTGCATGGCCTGTTCGATCAGGCAGCCTCGCGGTCTGCTTTTCTCTCAAGGCTTGGTGCCAGCTCTTCTCCGTTCGACAACAGGGCACGCATCGAGGCGGTGCTTGATGCGCTCGCGGATCATCTTGAGACGCATGTCGCGGTCGATCAGTTGTTGTCGATCTGACAAATGGCCTTGCAGGGCGCTTTGCTGGCTGCGTGCCGGAAAGGAGCCGGAACGTGTTGCCGATGGCCCGTCCGGCACAGGCCCAGAGATGCAGAAAACCGGAATTCAGAGAGCGGGCACGGCCCGTGCCGTTTCGGAAAACAGCATGCGCACGTAGTTCAGCGCGTCGAGCATGACGCCGTTCTCGCGCACCGCATAGGGATCACCCTTTACCGACAGGCAAACCGTCTCTTCCGCATTGGCTGCAGAAACCTTGGGGAGGTAGACCCGCGAGACATTTTCCAGCAGGTTCCAGACAACCCGGATCGATACAGGATCGTTCTGTGCATTGGCGAGAAGCCCTGTATCCGTGCCGAGGAAAGAAATGGCGTCATCCAGACCATCGTTTACGGCACAATGGGTCTCTCTGTTATCGTCGAGCGCGTACGGGGCGCCGTCGAATACCATCTTCGACTCATAATACTCATGGTGAGAGTCGGGAAAATTGCGAACGAATGATGAATTCCCCAAGGAATTATTCCAGATGCTCACAGTTTCATTATGCAATGTAGAAGGTGGGTTAAATCGGTGCATCTCAATCTCCGGTCTTGTTTTTTATCGTAGGCCGCGTTTTCTAGAGAGACCTTCGTAAAGGCGGTGTTACCTATTTGATTCGTTTGGCGTATTTAACGATGTGTAACGATTAAGACTGTTTGGTATCTGAAGCTTGATCGTATTTTGACGATCGGGAGCATCGGCTGAAATGCTGTGTAAAAACAAGGAAAGATTTTGCGACCGATCGTATGGTTTTTTAGAACGATGCCCGAGGGAACCAATGAGAAAAAGAATAAATTTCAATGGCATGGTCTACTTTATAGCGGTTGTCGAAGCCGGATCGATCTCAGGCGCGGCACGCATGCTTGGCGTGTCAAAAAGCGTCATAAGCAAGGCGATCATCGAGCTTGAGGGCTCTCTCCAGACTGATCTGCTGATCAGAACGTCAAAGCAGATCTTGCCTACGCGCACTGGTGAGGTCTTTTACCGGCGCTGCAATGCCGGTGTGGAGGCAATTGAGACAGCCTTCCTTGATACGCAAAACCACGGTGCCGTCCCTCAGGGCAGACTGCATATTCTCGCCAATGCTGCCTATGGGCGATATGTCGTCCTGCCGGTGGTTCATGCCTTCGCTGCACGCTATCCGTCTTGTCAGATCAGTTTCGTTCTGGCCGATGAAGTGCCTGAGGCCAAGATGACATGGTTCGATGTGGCAATACGTACCTGCACGTTCGACGATCCGTCTCTGCATGTGCGACGGATCGGGGGGTATGAGCGTCATCTCGTGGCGGGACGCAGCTTTCTGGACCAGTATGGGTCAGTGGAGAGTTTCGATCAGCTCGCCCGTCTGCCGTACATCGGCTATGTCGATAATCCCGGGCGGGATGGTTGGCGTCTTTCAGCCGGGGGAGAGCCACGAAACCTGGGATCACGTCCCTATCTGTCACTCGGGCCGATCAATCTGATTCTTGAGAGTCTGATGGCCGGACAAGGTTACTCGGTTTTGCCGAATTTCCTCTACGACCATCCAAGCGTCGCCGCTCAGCTGGTCAAGATCCTGCCTGAATGGTCAGCCCAGAGTGGAGATATCCTGGCTTATGCCTATCCTACAAGGCAACGCTCAGCGGCGGTGCGGCTGTTTATTGACTGGATGAGTTGCGCGGCGCAGGGGTTGCCTCTCCCGGACTGAATAATCTGACCATCAGCAGCCTGCGTGCTGCCGCCAGTCGATGTGAGAGGAGGAAAGGCGAGGGGGCAAGTGCCTAGCGCAGGATCCAGCGATGACGATCACCCGAGCGCTGCTCCCAGCCGCGTCTCTCAAGCTCGGGGGTGCTGTGCTCCTCCTCGGGATAGCCAACGCAGAGATAGGCCATGAACTGCCAGTGAGGCTCGGCATCCAGAAGCGGGTTCATATGCGCCGGGTCGAGAATGGACACCCAGCCAAGCCCGACATTATGGGCCTGCGCTGCGAGCCAGAACCCATGAATGGCCATGACTGCCGACCACTGGACCGTTTCAGGCATGGTCATGCGCCCCAGACCGCGCCCCTGAGCGGGGTCGGGGTCACAGAAGACAGCGATGTGATGCGGGGCATCTTCAAGCCCTGCGAGCTTGAGGCGGGCATAGGCCGTGTTATCCGTGGCGCTTCTTGCGGCCAGAGCCTCGGCATTGCGCAGCGTGAACTCCCGACGCACGGCCTCGCGGCGCTCGGGCGAGTCGATGCGCATGAAACGCCATGGCTGGCTGAGTCCCACTGACGGGGTGGCGCAGGTGACGGCGAGCAGATGGTCAAGCACCTCTTCCGGGACAGGATCGCGCCGGAAATGGCGAACATCGCGGCGCCACTGGAACAACGTATCGAGCCTGTCGCGAAAATCCTGATCGAAAACCGGCGCACTGGTACAGGCGGGGGGGGTCATGAGCATACTCCACAAAACAGGGCGAGCAGGAAGCCGCCCTGTATCAGGCACCCCAGACGGTAGAGTGTGAGGGCGCGGGCAAGATCGCGGGTGTCGGCCGTCATTTTCCCATCGCCCATCCAGGAATCGGCAATGACTGTGCCACCATACTGCCTGGGGCCTGCCAGACGCAAAGCCAGCGCGCCAGCCATGGCTGCTTCCGGCCATCCCGCATTGGGGGAGCGATGGCGGGAGGCATCACGCCATACCGTGCGCAGGGCACCCCGTGTCGAGTAGCCCGGTGCCAGACTCGCCAGAACGAGCCAGAGCGCGGTCAGACGGGATGCCGGGATATTCACGCAGTCATCGCAGAGCGCTGCTGCGCGTCCGAAAGCCTCATGGCGCGGCGTCATATGGCCGATCATGCTGTCTGCCGTATTGATGGCCTTGTAGGCCACTGCGCCGGGCAAACCAAAAACGGCCAGCCAGAAGACAGGGGCCACGACACCATCAGAGAAATTTTCGGCCAGACTTTCCGTGGCAGCGCGAACCACGCCGGCAAGATCGAGAGCCTCGGGGTCGCGTCCGACAATCATCGCGACCGCCTTGCGCCCACCGTCAAGGCCAGCTGCGCGCAGCCCGGTCAGAACCGCCCGGACATGATCATGAAGGGATCGTCCGGCAATCAGTGTGCTGGCCGCGCAGATTTCGAGGCAGAAAATGACCGGCATGGGTAGGACGGCACGGGCAACAGCCTGTGCCGCGATCGTAAGCCCTGTCGGGACAGCGATGATGAGGACAAGTGCCAGCAAACCACGCGCCCGGACATTGATGATCGAGTGTTGCCTTCGGGGGGGTGACGCGCAGGAGGGGAGAACGAGCGGATTCAGCCCCTTGTCCAGTGCCGTGATCAGTCGGCCAATCCATGTTACCGGGTGGCCAATGAGGCGGAACAGGGCGTCCGGATACCCGAACACGCTCTCTGTCACGAGAGCGCAAAGGGTCAGGAGAAGGAACATGGAGCAAGATGACCGCAAAGCATGAGGAACGGCATCATAGCATGACGCCCTGGCCCGCGCATGGGGGCCAGCTGAGCACGCTGGCGCATCGCTTTCCGCAGGCTCCCACCCCCCTGATCGATCTTTCAACCGGCATCAATCCGTTCGCCTATCCGTTCACCTCGCCCGGGGCGGATGCCTTGTCGCGCCTGCCTGATCCCGCGGAGGAAGAGGCGCTGCGCCTTGCGGCATCACAGGCTTACGGCGTGTCGCCAGATCAGGTTCTGGCGGGTCCGGGCACGCAGATGCTGATCGGGTTGTTGCCCGTCCTGCTCTCGCGGCTGCAAAAGGTAGAGGGTGTTCGTATCCTGACACCCACCTATAGTGGGCATGAGACCGCCTGGGCAGCAGCGGGGGTACCGATTACCTTTATCCCGCATGGTGCATCCCTGCCAATGCCGGGACGAAACATCGTTACGATCATCTGTGCGCCCAATAATCCGACAGGGCATGTTCTGAGCGTCGGAGAGATGGCCTCTCTCGCTGAAAGTCACAGCCATGCGGGCGGGGTGCTGGTCATTGATGAAGCCTTTGCCGATTTCCAACCTGTCAGTGCAGCGTCCCTGCTGCCGCACAGGGGCTTGATCGTCTGTCGCTCTTTCGGCAAGACCTATGGGCTCGCGGGGGTCCGTCTTGGCTTTCTGCTGGGTACCCATCCAGTGCTCCAAGCCATGCGGGAAGTCATGGGCCCCTGGGCCGTAAGCACAGCCGGTTGCCAGATCGGGCGAGAGGCGCTGCTGGATACGACCTGGCGCGACTCGATACGCCTGCGTCTCGCGCATCAGACACAAGTCCTGCGCCACATCCTGCATGACGCCGGCCTGTCATTTGTGGGGGGAACGCAGCTTTTCAGCCTCTGGCGAACGGCCCATGCCCAGGAGATATGGGAAAGGCTGGCGCAGGCCGGAATACTGGTGCGGCGCTTTGCATGGGATGAAACCCTGCTGCGTTTCGGCCTGCCTGCGGACGAGGCTGCTCTGACCCGTCTGACCAGAGCGCTGGCAAGCCCGGCAAGCTGAACGATCCCGACGCGTAAGGGGGCGGGTTGTGCAAGGGACTCTCTGCGCCACGAGAGGCGATCTCTGATTGCTTCGCGCAAGGGCCGCCGGTATCCTTGGCCCATCATGAGCAATCTCTCCTCTTCCGACGTGGCTGGGTCGAGCCGCGGCCTTGAACTACGCCCGATCGATCTTGGCGGTGGTGTCGTGATCGAAACGCCAGTCATTCTGGCGCCGATGTCGGGTGTCACGGATCTGCCCTTCCGTCAGCTGGCACGTGACCTCGGTGCCGGGTTGGTGGTGTCGGAAATGATCGCCTCATGGGCCATGGTGCGTGAGAACGAGAACACCCTGCGCATGGCACGCAGCGCCGAGAACGGCCCCAACTCCGTTCAGCTGGCAGGATGTGACCCCGAGGCGATGGCGCAGGCCGCAAAAATTGCCGTGGATCAGGGTGCCGACCTGATTGATATCAATTTTGGCTGCCCTGTGAAAAAAGTGGCGGTAGGGCAATCTGCCGGATCCGCGCTCATGCGTGATGAGGTCAAGGCAGCGGCCTTGCTGGAAGCGACGGTCAAGGCCGTTTCTGTGCCGGTGACGCTGAAGATGCGCATGGGGTGGGATCATCAGTCGCTCAATGCCCCGCGTCTGGCACGCATTGCCGAGGATGTTGGTATTCGCCTTGTGACCGTTCACGGGCGCACGCGCCAGATGTTCTATAACGGCACGGCAGACTGGCATTTCGTTCGCTCGGTGAAGGAAAGCGTCTCCCTGCCTGTGATCGTCAACGGGGATATCGTTTCCATTCAGAATGCCCGTGATGCGTTGGCGGCCTCGGGGGCGGATGGTGTGATGATCGGTCGCGGTTGCTACGGGCGGCCATGGTTTCTGGCACAGGTGGCGCAGTCGCTTCGTTCGGGCGAGAACATGCCGGATCCGGACCTCGAGACGGAGAAAGCCATCGTTCTGCGCCATTACGGGATGATGCTGGACCATTTTGGTGAGCGTCCCGGCCTTCGTCTCGCGCGCAAGCATGTCTCCTGGTACTCGCACGGCCTGCCCGGTTCAGCCGCGTTCCGCGCCAGCATCAACAAGATGGATACAGCGCAGGACGTGATCGACCACCTCACGGCGTTCTACGATCAGCAGATCGCCAACGGGGTCGTGCGCGACCGTGAATCCACGCATCAGCGCCCCGATTCCGGCGATACGGTTGAAGAAGCTGCCTGAATGACGCGTCCGCTGCATCATGATGCGTCCCTGTATTCCGGACCTCTGAATTCCGTGAATGAGAGAGATCTGATCGCGCCTTGCCTTACCGGTTCAGGCCAGTCGGGCGCATGATGATCGCAACCGTGTCAGTGCGCTCCTGATGCCGCACGATCGCGCCTCTGCCGGCATGCTTTCTGAAAATGCAGAGCCAGATATCCGAGGCGCGGCGAACGTGGCGCCTCATGCCTTGAAGCATCCTGCACCGGCCAGTCTTGGTTTCGACGGGCAGTCTGAAGCGGTCCGACAATTGCGGGATCGGCTTGATGCCTGCCTGCCGTCGCTCGACGCACTCATGCTGTGCGGTGAGGCAGGCAGCGGCCGGACACGGGCTGCGCGTTATCTCTGGGTGCAGTCTGCCCGACCGGGCCGCTTCGTGCCGGTTATCGATCGCCTCTCCTTTGAAGAGGCTCTGGCGGATCAGGCCAGGTGCCTGTTCATTGGTGAGATCGGCCTTGTTGAGCCAGGCCTGCAAGCCAGCCTGCTTGCGCTGTTGTGCAACAAACCTGCCAATGAACGCCCGGTGGTGATCTGCACCAGTACATGGACGCCTGCGCGCCTTGTGCAGGATCGCCGCATGGACGAGGCCCTGGCGACCCTTCTGAGCCGACAGTGTGTCACCGTTCCTGCCATGCGTGAGCGCCATGACGATATGGGGGCGCTTTGTGCGGTCTGGGCCGAACAGAACGGCGGAGAGGCGGTTTTTCATCCGGATTGCGCCGCCTGGCTGGCTCAGCAGGACTGGCCCGGCAACTTCCGCCAGATACGTCAGCTCCTGTCTCACGCTGCGCAATCCAGAGCGGATGGGGTCGTGACGGCATCGCGTCTTGCTGCGTTGCATCGGGTGGACACAACGGCTGATGCCGCCTCTTTTCAGGGGCTTCTGGCGCGTTATCTTCCCTCAATGCTCGATCTTGAAAGCGATGTGCAGGGGTCGCTCCATGCCCGCGTGCTGGCAGAAGTCGAGCGACCCTTGTTCCGTCTCGTACTCAGGGCGACAGAAGGCAATCAGATCAGGGCGGCCGCCCTTCTGGGGATCAACCGCAATACGCTGCGCAAACGGTTGCAGCTTCTTGGTATCGAGACAGGGCGCACACGGTCATGACAGACAGGGACAAGCCCGTAATCACGCATGCGTCTGGCCCCTTCGCGGATGAGGCCACGCCTGGGATCGGACCGCAGACAGAGCATATCTCTGCCTTTCAGCGGGTCATACGGCGTGTCAGCCGTCTCAAGACGGCGATGGTTCTGGCCTGTGCGGCGCTGGTTCTGCTGATCACGACATTTGTGGTTCTGGCGCGTGGCCTTTCCTTTGCCTACCGGCCCCAGATCGAATCCGTCGTGTTCCTGCTCGATTTCGTGGTGCTGCTTCTTCTAGGGGCGGCTGTGATCATGCGCGTCGGGCGCATGCTTGCCGAGCGCCGCACCGGTCTGGCAGGGGCGCGGCTTCATGTCAGGCTGATCACGCTTTTCGGCGTGGTCGCTGTAGCCCCGACTGTGGTGATTGGGGGCCTTGCGGCCCTGTTCTTCCATTTCGGTATCCAGATCTGGTTTTCCAACAGGGTGAACACGGCGCTGACCGAAGCACGTGACGTGGCAGCAGGCTATCTGCAGGAGCATAACGACAATATCCGTACCGAAGCCTTTGCCCTGGCAAACATCATCATCACCGCCAATAATGACGAGATGTATCGCCACGGCGTGGATCTGATGCGTGATCCGGGTCAACTCGGGATGATGCTGGATGTGGAAGCCACTGAACGCGGCCTGAACGAGGCTGTGGTGTTCGATTCCTACACCAACAAGGTGGTGGCTTCAGGCGGATTGGCGGCCCTGCAGGGCAAGCAGCTTGCCCTGCCGCCCAAGGATGCCACGACCCTGGCACGCACCAATGACGTGGCGATTCTCGACAGTCCGGATGAGCGCACTGTGCGTGCTGTTGTCAGCCTTGGGCCAAGTTCCGGGCTGATGCTGGTCATTACGCGCCCGGTCGATGCCAAGATTCTCGAACATATGCGTCATACCGATGCGGTCGTTTCGGAATATCAGCGTCTCGACGCGCATCGCTCGGCCATACAGGTGAGCTTTGCACTGATCTTCGCGCTACTGGGCCTGTTGGTGCTCAGCATCGGCATGTTGACGGGGCTGGTTCTGGCCAAACAGATTACCCAGCCTCTCGGGCTCCTGATCCTGGCAGCGCGACGGGTGAGCGAGGGCGATCTGAGTGTGCGTGTGCCTGAAGCACGGGCCCGCGACGCCCGGCGTGATGATGAGGTTGGCACCCTGTCGCGTGCCTTCAACCGCATGACCGATCAGCTTTCGACCCAGCGCACGGAGTTGATGGAAGCCTATGAGCAGATTGATGAGCGGCGTCGCTTCACCGAAACGGTGCTTTCGGGTGTGTCGGCCGGCGTGATTGGTCTCGATGCGCATCAGGTGATCGAACTACCCAATCGCGCGGCCTCCAGACTGCTTCAGCGTGACTTGGACAGTGGTAAGGGGCAGGCCCTGCGCGATGTTGTGCCGGAATTCGGCACCATGCTCGATCAGGCGCGGGCAGAGCCCGGAGAGGCGCACACCGCTGAAATCCAGATTGATGTCGCTGAGAGAGGGGCTGTGCTTGGCGATGGCCCCAGTGTGGGTACATCCGGCCGCACGCTTCTGGTGCGTGTGGTGGGTGAGCAAGGAAGCGATGATTCGACGGGCTATGTCGTCACGTTCGATGATATCACGGCGCTTCTGGCGGCCCAGCGCAAGGCAGCCTGGGCCGACGTGGCCCGGCGCATCGCTCATGAAATCAAGAATCCGCTGACGCCCATCCAGCTCTCGGCAGAGCGTCTGAAGCGTCGCTTCCTGCGCGAGATCAGTTCCGATCCGGAAACATTTGGTCAGTGCGTGGATACCATCGTGCGTCATGTTGGCGATATCGGGCGTATGGTGGATGAATTCTCGTCTTTTGCCCGCATGCCGCAGCCCGTCCTCAAGGACGAGGATCTATCGCGTCTGGTGCGAGAGGCTCTGGTCCTCCAGCGCAATGCTCATCCCGAGATCATCTATGACACGACCGATATGCCGGCTCGTGGTCCTCTCGTGCATTGCGACAGGCGTCTGATTGGCCAGGCCCTGACCAATTTGCTGCAGAACGCCGCCGATGCCGTGGCCATGGCGGCGAAGGAACGTGAAGAGCAGGGCGACACCGCTCAGATGGACGGACAGGGCGAAGCGGGGAATGAAAGGCGGGCGACCCAGGGAAGTATACGCGTGGCTCTGGGGGTTGCGGGGGGAGAAGCCATGGTGCAGGTCGTTGACGACGGCATCGGTTTGCCTTCTGTTGACCGCCACCGCTTGACGGAACCGTATATCACGCACAAACCGAAAGGGACGGGGCTGGGGCTCGCCATCGTCAAGAAGATCATGGAGGATCACACAGGTGGGATCAGGCTGGAGGACCGACCGGACGGGCGTGGAACCGTCTCGACGCTCACCCTGCCTGTGCGCGAGATGTCCGATGCACAGCCCGACCTTATGGTCCAGACGAGCAGGGAGCAGTGAACTTCTGATGAGGAATGCGCATGGAGCATGAAATCCTGATCGTCGATGACGAGCCGGATATCCGGCTTCTCATCGAGGGGCTCCTTCGTGATGAGGGATATGAAACGCGCGTTGCCGCCAATTCGGATCAGGCGCTGGCGGCATTCCGGGCACGTCGCCCGTCGCTGGTCATCCTTGACATCTGGTTGCAGGGATCGCGCCTTGATGGCATCGATCTGCTCAAGACGATCAAGGCGGAGGAGCCGGGTCTGCCGGTTGTCATGATTTCCGGCCACGGCACCATCGAGACTGCCGTCTCGAGCCTTCAGCACGGGGCCTATGATTTCATCGAAAAGCCCTTTCAGGCTGATCGTCTGATTGTTGTGGTCCAGCGTGCGCTGGAAGCCGCGCGCCTTGAACGCGAGAATGCCGAGCTGCGTCTGCGCTCGGGAAACGAGACGCTGCTTTTCGGTGACGGCCCCGGCATCAGCGCCGTGCGGGGGCAGATCGAGCGTGTGGCGCCCACAAATTCACGCGTGCTGATTACCGGCCCTGCTGGGTCGGGCAAGGAAATTGCGGCGCGCATGGTCCATGCACGCTCGCGCCGGGGCACGGGGCCGTTTATCGCCCTGAACTGTGCAACGCTCGCGCCGAACCGTTTTGAGGAAGAACTGTTCGGTATCGAGGGGCAATCCGATGGTGTGATGCGTCGTACCGGCGTGCTGGAGCGGGCCCATAAGGGGACGCTGCTGCTGGACGAAGTGGCGGACATGCCGCTGGAGACCCAGGGCAAGATCGTGCGCGCGTTGCAGGACCAGACGTTCGAGCGGTTGGGTGGTTCGACAAGGGTCAAGGTGGATGTGCGTGTGATCGCCACCACAAACCGCGATCTTCAGGGTGAAATTGCCCTGGGGCGTTTCCGCGAGGACCTTTACTACCGTCTGGCTGTGGTGCCGCTGCGCCTGCCCTCACTGCGTGAGCGTCGTGAGGATATCCCGTCCCTTGCGCAGCATTTCCTGCGTCGTTACGCCGAGAATGCCGGTCTTGCGCCACGCGAGCTATCGGTCGATGCACTGGCAGCGCTGCAATCCTATGAATGGCCGGGAAATATCCGGGAGCTGCGCAACCTCATGGAGCGCCTTCTGATCATGATGCCCAATGGTCAGGATCTCATTCGTGCCGACATGCTGCCCAGTACGGTCAGCCAGGGTGCGCCATCCATGACGCGTCTCGATGCCGGGGCGGATGTCATGGCGTTGCCCCTGCGTGAAGCACGCGACCTGTTTGAAACGCAATATCTGCAAGTGCAGCTTTTGCGTTTTGGTGGTAACATCAGCCGCACTGCGAACTTCGTCGGGATGGAGCGTAGTGCCCTTCATCGCAAGCTCAAGCAGCTTGGTGTAACACCTGAAGACCGGACTTTGTGAGTCTGGAAACCCAATTTCAATAAAGATAAGGTAGGGGCCATAAAGCCGGGGGCCTGTTTCACGCGTTGTCTCCCGGCCCCCGGACAGGGGCCCCTGCAAACACCTGAAAAGAAGAAGAGCAATCTTGGCCAGAGCAAACCCCACCCCGTCGCCCCAGACCGCCCCCTTTGCCGAGTTTCAGGAGGGTGAAACCGTACAATCCCTGTTTCTTCAGCATCTGCAGGAACATGCGCTTCCCGTAACTGTTTTTCTCGTCAATGGCGTGAAGTTGCAGGGTGTCATTCCCCAGTTTGATCACGAGACCATCATTCTGCGTCGTGACGGCCACACCCAGCTTGTCTACAAGCACGCGGTAAGCACGATCATGCCTGTCGCTCCCCTGGCGCTTTTTGCTCAGGATGGCGAGCTAAGCCTTTAGGACTGGAGTTTCCCCAAGACGTGTCAGTGACGACAAGTACGACACCCCCCGCGACACGCGCTGCGGTCATTCTACCCTGGGCGCGCCCGACACCCAATGACGAGTTCCGCGCTGCGGAAGCCCGTCTTGAAGAGGCTGTCGGGCTGACCTCTTCCATCGGTCTCGTTGTCGTCAGGCAGGCTGTTCTGGCCATCCGTGCGGTTCGCCCTGCGACCCTGTTTGGCAAGGGGCAGGTTGAGCAACTGGCCGAGCTGGTGCACGAGAATGACGTCAAGGTCATGATCGTGGACGCCAAACTTTCACCCGGCCAACAGCGCAATCTCGAGAAGGCGCTGGACTGCAAGGTGCTCGATCGCACCGGGCTCATTCTGGATATCTTTGGCGCGCGCGCAGCGACCCGTGAGGGCGTATTGCAGGTCGAACTGGCGCATCTGGAATATCAGCGTTCCCGTCTCGTCAGGCTCTGGACCCATCTGGAGCGTCAGCGCGGTGGTTTCGGCTTTCTCGGCGGTCCAGGTGAAACCCAGATCGAGGCTGACCGTCGCATGATCGACGAGCGGCTGGTCAGACTGCGCAAGGATCTCGATCAGGTACGCCGCACGCGTGGCCTGCATCGCTCCGCCCGCAAGAAGGTGCCCTTCCCGGTGGTCGCTCTGGTGGGCTACACCAACGCCGGTAAATCAACGCTGTTCAATGCACTGACAGGCTCTGCCGTTCATGCGCAGGATCAGCTTTTTGCCACGCTGGACCCTACGATGCGTGGTCTGCGCCTTCCCTCAGGGCGCAGGGTCATCCTGTCGGACACTGTCGGGTTTATCAGCGAACTGCCGACCGAGCTGGTTGCGGCCTTTCGCGCGACGCTCGAAGAAGTGGCCGAGGCTGATATCATCCTTCACGTGCGCGATATTGCTCACCCGGATAGTGCTGCTCAGCGCGCTGATGTCATCAACGTACTGGATGGCATGGTGCGTGATGGCATGCTTGATGAGAACTGGCCTGAGCGAACCATCGAAATTCTCAACAAGGCGGATCTTATGGGCGGTATCGAGGCTGTGCCCCGTCATCCCGGTTGTGTGGCCATATCGGCCATGACAGGCGAAGGGCTGCCTAATCTCTATTCGATGCTTGATCAGCATATGACGGCGTCGATGAGCCTGACGCGTGTGAGCCTCGATATCAGCAACGGTGCCGCGCTGGCATGGCTTTATGAGCATGGCGAGGTTCTGGAACGTCTGGACCAGGAAACCGAGATCAAGCTCGACGTGCGTTTGTTCGAGCAGGATCGGGCACGCTTCGGGCAGCTTTATCCAGATTGCCTTGTATCTGCCTGAAATCCTCCGGATAGTGCTTGAAGGGGGAGGAAGGTTTCCCCCAGGGAGGCAGGATTGAGTGAGGGTGAGGCCATCATGACGGCAGTACGGTCTCGTATTGTGACACGTACTGTGCTGGAAGATCTTTCGGCCATTGCGCGTGATGCCGCAACACGCATCGTCATGCCTCGCTTCGGACGCTTGTCCGAAAGTGATATTCGCACAAAATCCTCGCCCTCTGATCTGGTGACTGTGGCTGATGTCCTGGCTGAGGAGTTCATTGCCGACCAGCTCAGGCGTCTCTTGCCTGAAGCTGTCCTGATTGGGGAAGAGCGATGCTGCACCTGTCCTGCCTTGATTGATCAGGCCGGAGAGGCAGCTTTGTCCGTTACCATCGATCCAATCGACGGTACGGCGAATTACGCGGCAGGACTGCCGGTTTTCGGGGTGATGATGGCGGTGCTGGAGCGCGGTGTGCCGGTCGCCAGTGTCATTCATGACCCCATCACAATGAGTTCCGCTCTCGCCCTGAAGGGAGAGGGTGCCTGGCTGGAAGACCGGAATGGCACCTTGCGGCCAATGCGGGCAGCAGGTCCGTTTTCGCGCATCGAGGATGTCACCGGAAAGATTGCGTGGCGTACGCTGCCGATGAAGGACAGGGAGCGAGGCGATCAGAGCCTGCGAGCCATGACCGGGTTATGGGATTTACGCTGCGCTGCACATGAATACCGCATGGTTGCGGCGGGGCATGGTCATGTTCTGGCCTATAGTCGCACCTGTCTGTGGGATCACTGTCCGGGCTGGTTGCTCATGCATGAAGCAGGAGCCTATGGCGCTCGGCTGAACGGCGTTTCCTATCACCCGTCGCTGCAAGGGCAGGGTCTGCTTTACGCACCGGATCAGACGTCATGGCGACTACTGCACGACGCACTGGCGCTGTCTTTTTGAGTGTCATTCAAGTAAGTGTGTAAACAGAAACTGCCTTTACCTCTGCGCGTTCATTATTCGTGAATACAGGAGATGTCTTATGGCCGTTCAGGACCCAGTACTTTATGCAGTTTGCGATGGAGAAAAGGCACGCTTTCTGCGCTATGATGGCCAGCAGATGCGAACGATCCAGCGATTTGGTGCCCATGATAAGGCGACCGATGCAGCAGGGGATGTTGCTTCGATAAAGGAGCCCCGTTCGGATCCGAAAGTGCAGGTCAAGGAGCGGTTTGCCAGACAAATTGCTGAAGAGATCGAGACGGCGCTGGGTGACAATCCTGCTCTTGAAGGACTTGTGCTGGCGGCAGCGCCTCACGTTCTGCATGACATTCGTGAGCATCTTTCCAAGGCAACCAGCAAAAAGCTCATCAAGAGTGAGAGCAAGGACCTGACGAATATTCCTGATCAGGACCTTTTGAGCCATTTCGATCGTCCTGCAACAGGCTGGCCGAAACCCTGAGGCGATCATGCGTCCTGCTGGCAGCCACCCAAGGAGAGGTAAGCTTCTTATAGGGTGGCGCATACTGTACCTCTGATGTGACCCGGAACAGGGCAGGTCAGAGGGATAATTCAGTAGGAACCGCAAACTCCTCCCACTCCAGCTGATTCGTCGAGGTCAGTTCATAAGTGCCATTGGGGTGAGAACACAGATTGCCCAGGCGTGACCTTATGAGATGATGCGGATTGCGCGCGCTTTTCACGAGCTGAAAACCGGAAATACGTGGCTCATTTGAGGACAGGATCACCCCCTCATTCTCGTAGAGATAGAGCGTTTCATCACCGATCCTGATCTCGAGAAACAGATTCCCTCCAAAGCGTTTGATCGTGATAGGGCGGTGAAGTGGCGCGCCTCCGAGCAGATCTGTGCCGATAAAGGTGCGATTGGGGACATCATAACTTAGAAGATGTCCGTGAAAGCCTAATGGTGCCGTAATAAGCCGCCTCATGCCGCACCCGAGTACGGTTGATCGATTAATATCTTTCCCATGACGCATATACTCCCAGGGTAGATTGCGACAGATCGCAGCCTCATCAAGGCGCCCACGCTCAGAGAGACGGTGGGACAGGCGTCCTATCTCGAGCGCTCTGCCAAGAAGCGGCTTGAGATTGTCATGGGCAAAAATAGCCGGAGCCAGAAGGGTTTGATATGATCGATCGGGTCGATCATGAATGTTTCGCAGAAAGAGCGCCTCGACGTTATTGAGACTTGTGCGGCGCTCTTTGGAGAAGGCATGACAGATCTGTTCTCGCGAGCCATGAGCGAGTGCATCGATCAGGCGAAAGAACTTGTGACGTCCTGTAAATGCGTAGGGAATGAAGTGATCTGAGTAGAAACTCGGGATTGATGTGACATCATGGCCTGACAGCTTTTCCGCAATCAATGTCGCATGATACGTATCGTGTTGATGATAGGGATCATGAACGATAAATACGCGACCACTTACATCATCACGGTCGATGAACATCCCGCGCAGCTCTTCGCAGAAAAACCGGTCGACATGGCCCGGATCGACATTGCAAATGGCCGGATCTAGGGAGTATTTGGGCACCATCGCAAAAACAGTTCTGGCTTCGAGCCTTTTTGACCATACCAAAGCCGGGTGGGCGCCCATGGAATACCCCAGGATAACCCTGTTTTCGATCGTATCGAGGCGAGTATTGATTAACGCGATAACCTGATCGACTTCCGGCGACCGAAACCAGTGTGCCCTTTTCGTCGTAATACCGATGCTGCGGATATTGCCGATGCGGAGAGGCCTCTCGCCAAAAAATTCCTCCGTGGCCCGATTGCATAAATCAATACCACAAAAGGTAATGACGGCGTATTGACTATCACCTTCTAATTAGTGAACGACCAGATCGTCACCTTCAAAGATAACCGCCATCACATCCTTCCTCTGAAAGCAAAGGTCGGTGGATTACAGGATGTCTTGCAAGGAACAAAGAGATAAAATATTTCTGAAGAACAAATATGTATGTTAAATTAAGGTAATAGCCATCAATGTAAATAAATATAAGCAATTTAAATGAATCTATTTATTATTTACAGAATTAGTATATTTTTTCAAAAAAAAGTTTCGTGATTACATTAAACATGCCAATAATTACAATCGTTCTATATTAATAACCGTGGTCCGTCTGCAAAAATTACAAGTATAGCGAGCGGTTTGGCGTATTGCGCTGGTTCCGTGGCGCCATACGCCTGAGGTATCTCAACCGGGGAGAGGTTCGTCGGAGCCGAAGAATTCATGGTGCAGGCGGTCATCTGGAACATTGCACTGGCGAAGACCGCCGATCAGGTCACGCTGAAAGGTCCGTGGACCGCAAATAAAAATGTGGGAATTAGCCTCAATATGATCGACAATCCAGCGGGCTGAAATACGACCGGCATGGGTCGGGGCCGTCACGTTGCCGCTCTTGCCAGAAGTGCTGAATAGATCGATGCGGCAGGCACCTGGTGTCGCGGCGACGTCTGACAGTGCCTTGCGAAAGGGCATGCGAGCAATATCATGATCGCCATGAATTAGTCGGATTGCTGGACCCGCGTTCTGGCTGCATGCGGCCAGGATCATGCTCATAAAGGGCGTGATACCAATACCGGCACTGACGAGGGCAACTGGCGCGGCGCCGATACTTGTCAGGGTAAAATTGCCTGCGGGCGGCGCCACATCAAGTAGGTCGCCCTCTCTGAGCGTATCGTGGAACCAGCGCGATACCTCGCCCAAAGGGTCGCGCTTGACCGAAATCCTGTAACCGCTCGAATCGGGTGCGCTTGAGATGCTGTAACTGCGCCGGGTGGAGAGGCCATTGCGGTCAAGGCGGAATGTCAGGAACTGGCCGGGCTCATGGCACAGCACTGGCTTGCCGTCTTCAGGCACCAGCCAGAAAGAGGTAACGGCATCATTCTCTCGCATTATGGAGGCAACCCGGAACGTACGCCATTCGCGCCATCCACCGGGCAACGCCGCGCGCTCAGCGTAAATGCTGGCTTCCCGATCAATCAGCATGTCGGCAAGGAAACGGTATGCATCCGCCCAGGCGTCAATGATTTCGGGAGTCGCGGCATCACCCACTACTGTCTTGATTGCGCCCAGAAGCGCCTTGCCCACCACTGGGTATTGCTCAGGTTTGACCATGACAGCGACATGGCGCTCGATAATCAAGCCGAGCGCGGCCTCCAGCTTTTGCGGATGTTCGATATGCCGTGCATAGGCCAGAACCGCTGCCGCCAGGGCGTGGGGCTGACGACCATTGGCCTGATCGGTCTGATTGAACATGGCTGCAATCGCAGGATCGCGCATCAGAGCGCCATACATGGTCTTGGTGATCTCTACACCATGGGCCTCCAAAGCGGGGATTGTCGCCTTGATGATGCCGGCAGTGCCGGATTTGAGCGGTGCGATCATCCTTCGACTCCTAAAAGATGCAAACAATATACATCTTTTAGGGTAAATGCACTTAACATGTAAATATGATATATCTTCAAATATGCGCCTGACCCTTCATACCGATTATGCCTTGCGCACCCTGTTCTACCTCGCCCTCAATCCCGATCGCCGTGTGTCGATTCATGAGATTGCCCAGCGCTACGACATCTCCGAGAATCATCTCGTGAAGATTGTGCACCGGCTGGGGCAGGGAGGGTTCGTTGCGACCATGCGTGGGCGTGGAGGCGGCCTCGTGCTTGGTCGCCCTGCTGAAGAGATCAATATTGGAGAGCTTGTGCGCTTTACCGAGGAGGATATGGCCCTCGTCGCCTGCTTTCAGACCGGCCAGACCTGTCTTCTCACCGGTGTCTGCCGCTTGCAGGGGGTACTGAATGAAGCGTTGGGTGCATTCATGGCCGTGCTGGATCGGCAAAGCCTTGCCGATCTTGTTGCGTCGCCAGGGCGGGAGGCTCTGGCGAAACGCCTTAACGGTTCACATTGAGAGCAGGGGCTCGTCTGACTGCTCGGCGATAAGACCATGACGCCGGCTATGGAGTCCCTCGACACGCACAGTGATTGATCTGCCCTGGAGCTTGCTGACGATCTTCTCCAGAATATCGACCGACGTGATATCCCAGAATGTCGCATCAGCCAGATTGATCTCGACCATCGGTGCTTTGGTCTGGAAATCGATCGCATCGTACAGCATGTCAGCCGAGGCGAAGAACACCTGGCCGTGCACCAGATACAGATCAGCTTCAGCCGATTTCCGGCTTTCGACACGCAGCATGCCCATGGCCCGCCAGGCAAAGAAAACGCCGCTCAGCAGCACACCAACCGCCACGCCAGCTGCAAGATCATGCGTGGTGACCGTGACAATCACGGTGATGATCATGACCAGGCTGGAAAGCTTGGGGTGACGCATGAGATCACGCAGCGAGCCCCATGCGAATGTGCTGACTGACACCATGATCATGATGGCAACAAGCGCTGCCATGGGAACACGCGCAACATAGCTGTGCAGGAGGACCATCAGGATCAGCAGGAAGGCACCCGCCGTGAAGGTGGAGAGTCGCCCGCGGCCGCCATAACGCAGGTTGCCGACCGTCTGGCCAATCATGCCGCAGCCTGCGATGCCACCAAAAAGTCCGACCAGTATATTGGAAATGCCTAGCCCGGTGCATTCCATGCGCGGTGCGCCATGGGTGTCTGTGTGGTCATCCACCACACCCGCGGTCATGAGGGATTCAAGCAGACCCACCGATGCCATTGCCAGCGCATAGGGCATGACAATCTCGAATGTCTCGAGCGTAAGGGGGACATGCGGCAGGGTAAAGCCAGGCAGGCCGGTGGGCAGGGCGCCAAGATCAGCCACCACATGCACAGGCATCGGGTACCAGATGGTGATGAGTGTCAGGACGACGATACAGATAAGGGGGGAGGGGATGGCCGTTGTCAGCTTCGGTAGCAGGTAGATGATGGCAAGGCCAAGCGCGATCAGGGCATAGGTGTGCCATGTCACATGCAGCATCTGCGGCACCTGCGCCGAGAAAATCAGGATGGCCAGCGCATTGACGAAGCCGGTCTGCACTTCTTTCGAGACGAAGCGCATGAGCACATGCAGTTTCAGCAGGCCGAATACGATCTGCATGGCGCCAGCGACCAGCGTGGCCAGAAACAGGTACTGGATACCGTGATGGTGCACGAGCGCTGCGGCAACAAGCGCCACCGAACCGGCAGCGCCGGAAATCATGCCCGGTCGGCCACCTGTAATGGCAATCGCAACGCTGATGACAAATGACGCGTAGAGCGAGACAGCCGGTGAAACACCCGCAATGTAGGAAAAGGCAATGACTTCTGGAATGAGCGCAAATGTGCCCACCATGCCAGCCAGCACCTCGCGCAGCGGGCTGAAAGCCCACTGTGCGCGATAAGTCGAGAGGTTCAAGGGACGATTCCTTTCGTCGGTCAAGGATCAGCAAGGTCTCGTCGTATTCCGGCCCGACGCGGCAATGATGTGCAGAACCTAGAAAGAGCCGTCTCCCTTAGCAAGGGGGGCTGCTCAGAATACATGTCTGGCATTGCGGCTTATGCTGATTGAGCTGGTATTGGCCAGCAGGAAGAGGTTCGTGCTCCGTGCGTAACGTGCCTCTGTGGGTGTCAGGGAATAGAGCAGCGCGTCCGCAAGGCGTTGCGCCAGCCAGAGCGGCCAATGGCTGGTTTCCCCTCAGGGTAGAAAAGAATCTCGATAAAGGGGCTAGACGACAGCCCCGCATTTCTCTAAATCGAGCGTCGCTGTGTGGCGGATGTAGCTCAGTTGGTAGAGCGCCGGTTTGTGGTACCGGTGGTCGCGGGTTCGAGTCCCGTCATTCGCCCCAGCATTTTCCACAAAATATGATCATACGGTGCATCGAAAGTATTCGCGCAGCTCGTGGTGCGCCCTGCTCAACGATGATAATTTGCTTACCCTGATAACCCATCTGGCGGCACCCCGAGCGGGAAGACAGTCATCATGTCTGAATGTCGGCTCATCCGGCCTCCTGGCATGTGAGAGCTCATGCCAGGCCGGTTGTTTCAATCAGATGCGCGCGTACACATCTTCAAGGCGAACAATATCGTCCTCACCGAGATAAGGCCCGGATTGGACTTCGATCAGGGTGAGCGGAATCCGGCCGGGATTGGCGAGGCGATGCGTGCACCCCAGTGGCAGGTATATGCTCTCGTTTTCCCGAATGATGATTTCTTCCCCATCACGTGTCACGACAGCTGTGCCTGCGACTACCACCCAATGTTCGGCACGATGAAAATGCTTCTGGAGCGAAAGCGTGTGACCGGGATCGACGTGGATACGCTTGACCTGAAAGCGGTCCCCCTGGATCAGGCTCTCGTAAAATCCCCAGGGCCTGTACATGCGGTTATGCGCTGAAGCCTCGGCACGTCCCGCTGCGGTCAGCCGCGTCACCATTTTCTTGACGTCCTGAGCCCTGTCGCGATGCGATACCATCACGGCGTCTTCCGTGACGGCCACGACAAGATCTTGCACACCCATCACAGTCGTAACCGCGCCGTCCGAACGCACATAGCAGTTTCGTGCTTCATCGAGGAACACATCGCCCGAGATGACATTGCCGTTTTCGTCCTTGGGGCTGATTTCCCAAAGCGCATCCCAGCTACCGATGTCAGACCAGCCAAAACGGGCTGGTACGACGGCGGCATGTCTGGTGCGCTCGGCAACGGCATAATCGATCGAGATATCTGGTGACCGACTGAAAGATTCGCCATCCAGGCGCTCGAAATCAAGATCTGTTTTTCGGCTTGCGACAGCCCGACCAACATGAGCGTAAATCTCGGGTTCAAAAGTCTCGATTTCACGGAGCAGCGTGTCGGCGCGTGCGACGAACATGCCCGAGTTCCAGGAATATCGTGGATCCTGTATCAGCCTCTCGGCATTGGCGAGATCTGGCTTTTCCATGAAGCGCGAGACCTCAAATGCGCCCTCCACCTTTTTGAGGGCATCGCCGCGCTCGATATACCCATAGCCTGTTTCGGGCTTTGTCGGTTCAACTCCGAAAATCGTAACATACCCATTTTCTGCCGTTTCTGCGGCGATCTCGAGTGTCGAGAAAAGAGCATCAAGATCGCTTATGGCGGCGTCGGCTGCCATGACCCAGAGAATGGCGTCAGGTGCCTGTTCTGCCACCAGGAAGGCTGCGGCAGCTATGGCAGGAGCCGAGTTTCGTGCGGAGGGTTCGAGCACGATCCTGGCCTTGTCGACACCAATGTCGCGCAGCTGTTCTGCGATGATGAAACGATGTGACTCATTGCATACCACGATAGGTGGTTCCAGTCCGGCAGCATCGCCACGCAAGGCCGTCTCCTGAAGGAGCGTCTTGTCTGTCAGGAGCGGCCAGAACTGTTTTGGAAAACTGCTCCTGGATACAGGCCAAAGGCGACTGCCCGAACCACCTGAAAGAATGACAGGGACAATACGACGGGCGGTGTTCAGGGATTCAGGAGACAAGACGCGATCCTGTAAGATGGAGGGCGCCGCCAGGCGGCGCAGGGCATGGCGTTTGCGCCGGTGCGCGACGTGAACCGGAGCAGGTACCGATATCAGTTTGCCGAGCCTAATCTAGCCCTTATTGGTCAGTTGCGCCAAGGGGTGGCAAGGGCGAGACCTATGGCAAGGATTCGAGTGGCCTGCATGAGGCTGTCTGCCTCAGCATAGATCCTGAGTTCAGGGGCGTTACCTGAGGGACGAAAATGTACGATGTCATGATTTTCGAATGTAAGGCGCAGGCCATCCGTCTCGTCAGTGTGCACGATCCTGCCGCATGATTCGACAAAGGGGTCGAGCGTTGAGCTTCGGGCAAGAGTGTCTCGAAGGGTATCAATCCCTCGCCGGCTTTCACGGCTGCCAAGCGGCGTGATCCGGTCGCTCACCGTATATCGTGGCGGCAGGGAAGCGACCAGTGCGCAGAGATCGTCGTTGAGATCCCGGGCAGCCATGAGCGCACAGATCATTGGCAGAACGGCGTCACGCGTGGGTAACGCGCCCAGCATGCGCGCATCGAGTGAGACAGGTGTGGCAAGCAGGAAGCCACCATTGGCTTCGTACCCGGCGGCGGGA
Organism: Asaia sp. A2; assembly: GCF_057319415.1. Lineage (NCBI taxonomy): Bacteria > Pseudomonadati > Pseudomonadota > Alphaproteobacteria > Acetobacterales > Acetobacteraceae > Asaia > Asaia sp. A2. The sequence goes on along the minus strand of NZ_JBXWTO010000009.1, from coordinate 97,401 downwards.
GACAGACCCGCTTTTGCTGCCTCCATCATGGCGGATACGACGTAGGGCGAGCCTATGCGTGTGCGAATGATCTTTTCGGCAAATCCGGCTTTTTCCAACGCCGTATTGCTGTTGATCGGTGTGGCAACGGCCTGCGCCCTGAGATAGCGGGCTGCCAGAATACCCAGAACGTCGCCGCGAAGCCATTGTCCTGAGCGATCAGCAATGAGCGGACGGTCTGAGTCGCCATCAGTGGTCAATATGGCGTCATAAATGCCCTGCGCGCACCATTCACCGGCAAGTGCGGCGTCCTCGGGGCGGACCGCTTCGGTATCGACCGGCATGAATGTCTCTGAACGCGCCAAAGGTGTCACCTTGGCACCGAGGGCTTCCAGAATGCTGACCAGGCAATCACGCCCGACGGCAGAATGCTGATAAACGCCAAGGTTCAGGTCCTTAAGCGCCTGCCTTCCGAAAAAGCCGCTGTAACGTTCGATATAAGGCGTAAGAACATCCACAGGCTCTGGCAGGGCGTCATCGTGAATAAGGCGACCCTGATCATCAAACCAACTGGCGGGCAGGGTGACGGATTGCCCACGCATGCCGGGTTCGTCTTCCTTGAGAAACTCGCCATATGCACGGTTGAACTTGATGCCATTGCGATCGGCAGGAATGTGGCTGCCTGTGACCATAAGCGAGGGTATGCCACGCGCGTACGCATAGAGGCACAAAGCGGGGGTCGGAACATAGCCGCAGAAAACCGGGACCCCACCCGCCCAACGAACCGCGGCGGAACAGGCGCGCAGGATACGAGGTGTGCTCGGTCTGAGATCGCCTGCCAGCGCGACGGGGCATCCGGCCGCGAATTCTCCCAGGCTCGCAAGATGCTGAAGATATCCGAGCACATAGGCAAAGCAGACATCATCGCGCATGGCCGATACGAGGCCTCGGGCACCACTTGTGCCGAAGACGACGCCCGAGCGCGTCATCCACATATCAATGGTCATGCCAGCGGGAGTGGGGGTGGTTTGCGTGTTCATGATCGCGAGGCCTAGACGCGCCCATAGCCGAAGCTGTTGCGCGCGCGGGGTGCCAGACGGCAGCATTTCCATCCCCCTTCACCCATATCCGGCGTGTTCTGGTCGGTCGCGGGGGTGAGGTAGCCGTCAGGCAGCAGCACGTAGTGAGTGATGTGCAGCTCTGGCCCCTTGAGGAAGACATTGCGCCAGATCCTGCCGTCCACCGTATATTCCCTGAGTGTCCAGGTGCCATCGAGTGTATCGGCCCGGTTGAACATCATGTCTTCAGCCCAGAATGACTGGCGATGCAGACGATAACGGCCCGATGTGGCGGTTGGCGCGCCATCCAGAACCAGCTCGATCGAGATATTGCCCTGCGGTGTAGGGAGCGGGTTGAACCCGTACCAGTCACCGAAAACCGGTCCTGTTGGGTCGGTGCAGCTCGCCAGGGAAGTGCACGACACCATCGCCACAAAAAGGCAGCCAAGGCGAGAGAGGCTTTTCAGGGCACGGGGTGCGGGCTGGGGCATGGGACGGGTCATGGGCGCATTCCTGAGGAGAAGGGGGCCTGTTCGGAGGCGGGGGAGAAGAGACGGGACAGCCCGACCTCAAGCGGAACCGGCGTTATTCCCAGTTGCTCCTGCATGGGCTGGATGGGAAAGGCCTTGTCCTCGAGCAGGCGTCGTATTTCGGCGCGCCCTATGGTGGGAAATCCGGGCAGCTTCGCTGCGAGAGGGGCAAGGGCCTCGAGCAAGGGGCTGGGCAGGGGCAGAAAAAGCCGACGCCCCAGACCGGCAGCCGTGAGGATCGCCTCAATGAATTGCCGGTAGGTGACAGCCTGCGGACCGGCAATGACGAGCGATTCAGGGCCGTTCAGCCTGTCAGTTTCAGCCAGCTCCAGTGCGGCAAGTACTGCGCGTGTCACGTCATCCTGATCGATAGGCTGCACCAGAGAGCGCCCGCCATTGGGCAAGGGAATGACGGGCAGGCGTTTCAGCAGGCTGGCCAGGCGCTGCACATTGTCCTCCCCCTGTGCGCCATAGATCATGGTCGGATGCAGGATCATGCCTTTGCGCCCCGAAGCGAGCAGGGCAGATTCGCCTGCCAGCACGCCATTGCCATGCGCGTCGGGCCAGCGTGTGAATTTTCGCGTGCTGCCAAGGGCAATCAGGCGGGCGCCGACCGGTGCGGCGGCGAGAATGGCAGGAATGAACCGGGCATGAGCAGTCGAAACGATCCGCTCAGCCCCAGCAAGAGCCGCGACAAGGGTGGTGTTGTTGTTCAGATCGGCCATGCGCACAGCGCTGTACCGGGCGCTCACAAGCTTTTCCGGTGACCGTACCACGGCAATGACCGTCTCCCCCCGCGCAGCAAGCGCCCGGGCAATGGCAGTGCCGGAGCGACCGCTGGCCCCGATCAGATGGATGGGTGACGCCATGATTAGTGCAACGTCGTGGTCAGGATGGGAGGGGATGACCATGCCCGCGCCACGGCGGGATCCTGTGTCAGGGGTTTGACCATTCTGATCATGCCGGGACTATCGAGCGGCATTGGCGGACGGAAGGAAAGCGTCAGGCTCTTGCCGGTTGGGGCCTGGACGAATTCAGGAAGCGCACTCAGTCCCGGCACCTTCTGGACGATGAACCCCAGTAACATGAGAAGTGTGGGCTTGATTTCATCCAGGGTCATTTTGCGTTGGGCGGCAATGCGGGTCAGGAGTGCGTCGATATTACTGCCTTCGTCAGCGTAGGTCAGATTGGTCGAAACCAGGGCCGGCAGGTGCGCGTCATCAAAATGTTCGAGATTGTTCATGACGAGCCGGGCACTGACCGTGAAGGATTTCGGGGTAGTGGCCGTCAGGTCGATATGGCCCGTGCGGGTGGTGGTATTGAAGGATATGGTCTGGTTGACCGTGTCGATATGAATGACGGGCGGCAGGACAAGCGCAAGGGGTGATGACGGATTGATCCTGAGAGACGAATGGCGCGTCTCCCCGCGTGTTTCGATCGACGTGCCTTCCTTCCAGCGACGCATTTCACTGGCCTCGGAAGCCAGTTGCAGGTTGAGGAAGGAGAAAGCGAGGCCCTTTGTCTCGGTTCTGGCAGGTGTTTCCAGCGTATCCGACAAAAGCGCGACATGGTTGGGTATGACGCCGCCGCTGAACTGTTCCGCCCAGTTCACATAGCGTGCGTAGCGTATGCCACTCTCTTGCAGATCGGCAATATCGATGCTGACGGGGGTAGCCGCCTGACGAGTACTCTGCGCCAGCATGCCAGCAATACGGCTTTCCCGTGTGCAGAGCACATGGCCGTCATGCAGAGTGCCAGCATTGCCCTCATCATGTCCGTAATTATCGAGAGAAGCATGACCAATGGTCAATGTGCAGCCGCTTGAGGCAGTCAGGGTCACATCATGGACCTGGCCATGACGGAAGTGGATCTGTGAGGCTGGGGGTAATGTCACGACGTCACGTTTCTCGCGACTGAAGGGTGGCAGGAGGAGCTTCTTGATGGTCACTTCGCCGATTGAACCGCTCACCGGCCCCTGAAGCGTCACATGATCAGCGTGGATCCTGGAAAAACCCAATCCTGTGGCGAGATAACCACTTGGGTTGTTTATGGTCAGATGCTGCGCTGCGAGGGTTACATCCCCCCTGATGAACCGGGCATTCTCGAAACCTGCGCCGCGAGCAAGGAAGCGTGGGTAAGCCCGATCATACTCGAAACGTGAACCGGGTGGCAGATTGGCCCGCAGACTGGCCAGGGCACGTTGCAGTTCGGCCCTGGATTCGTGGCGAACCCCGATGGCACCCAGACCAACGACAACAAGGCACAGGCCCGTGGCGAGCAGGGGTCTTTTCACGTCAGATCATCCTCTTGAAACGGCTTCAATCGACTGGCGGCATGTTAGTGCGGCTTTGCAACAGGGACAATCTCGGACATTTTAATGCGGTATCATGATACCGTTGATGAAAAAATGGCGGAAAACAGCCATTTTTGGCATGGTGAGCAGAGTCGAAAAAGCTTGACCTGCAAGCGGACGCGCCCCATAAGGCGGCCCCAATACCAACACATGTTGCTGGATCAGTCAGAATCATGAAGACCACACTTTCGTTGAAGCCTGCAGAGGTGACGAAAGGCTGGACCCTGATCGACGCCGAAGGGCTCGTTCTTGGCCGCCTCGCCACTATCATCGCGACCCGCCTGCGCGGCAAGCACAAGCCCCAGTACACCCCGCATGTCGATTGCGGCGACAACATCGTCGTGATCAACGCCGAGAAGATCGTCCTGACCGGCAACAAGGTGGGCCAGAAGCTGTTCCACTACCACACGGGTCATCCCGGTGGCATCAAGGAGCGCACCATCACGCAGCGCCTCGAGGGCAAGAACCCCGGCAGCGTGATCGAGAAGGCAGTCGAGCGTATGATCACGCGCGGCCCGCTTCAGCGCGCCCAGATGAAGCATCTGTACGTCTATGCCGGTGACAAGCACCCGCATGAAGGCCAGCAGCCGGTGAAGCTGGATGTTGCGTCCATGAACCGCAAGAACACCCTCAATGTGATCGAGGCCTGAGAGATATGTCTGAAACTCAAGAGCGCACAGGTACGCTTCAGGACCTCGCCGGTATCGCTCCTGCCACGCAGGCTGCCCCGGTTCACGAAGTCAAGCGCGACGCACAGGGCCGTTCCTATGCAACGGGTCGTCGTAAGGACGCCGCGGCTCGCGTCTGGATCAAGCCTGGCAAGGGTGACATCATCGTCAATGGCCGTCCGGTCACGACATATTTCGCTCGCCCGGTTCTGCGCATGCTGATCACGCAGCCCTTCCTGCTGACGGATCGCTACAATCAGTTCGACGTGTATTGCACGGTCAAGGGCGGCGGTTTGTCCGGCCAGGCTGGTGCAGTACGTCATGGCATTTCGCGCGCCCTGACCCATTATGACCCCGCTCTGCGTGGTATCCTGAAGGTTGCAGGCTTCCTGACGCGTGACAGCCGCGTTGTCGAGCGCAAGAAGTACGGTCGCGCCAAGGCACGTCGTTCCTTCCAGTTCTCGAAGCGCTGATCCCTGCCGGGGCTTTGGCTCCGGAAGCGTCGATCTGCTCATACGGAACGTTTCAGAAAAACCGCTCTCGCAGGAGAGCGGTTTTTTTGTTGTCTCGGATTATATCCTAAGAGCCATCATCTTTCGGCCTGGCCCTGTTATCGGAGGGATACGGTCCAGGTCGGGGCAGTATAATGCACCGCAGGAACGTTGCCATTGCAGTCTGGCGATCCAGGGCAGGTAAGATTGGACTTTTGTCTCACACGTTCCCGGTAATGTCGCCATGCGACGGAGCCTTGCCGTCATCGCGTCGACAACGTTCCGAGCAGTAGCGCACATTCTCCCAGTCACGTGCCCATTTCTTGCGCCAGAGGAACGGGCGATGGCAAACGGGACATGTCTTCTCAGGCAGGTCCGCCTTGTCTGGTCGGGGTGGGAGGCGCCCTTTTCCACGGGTCATGACGGTTTTTCCTTTTATGAGCGACCGATCTGAACGCTCGGAGGCTCTGAGGTTTTCACGTTGTTGCGTGACGATCGTTTCATGAAACCCGATCCCGTCTCTGGACGCTTGCGCAGCCATAGGAACATCAAGTGCTGGCGGTATCCTGTATGCCGCTTCATCCGGAGGAATGGCCCTTGCCCAGAATTACTGCCAGTGACGGAACGACTCTCTATTATGAGGAGCAGGGCAGCGGGCGACCACTGATCATGATCCACGGCTGGACGTTCTCAGGCCGTTTCTTCCATCGCAATATACCGGCGCTGGCGGAGAAAGCGCGTGTCATCACCCTCGACCTGCGCGGGCATGGCGAGTCTGGAAAGCCGGACCACTCCTATCGTATCCCCCGCCTCGCAGCAGATCTGCGTGACCTGATTGCACAGCTTGGTCTTGATGATGTCACCGTGCTGGGCTGGTCCATTGGCTGCCCGATCATCTGGTCGTACCTCGAACTGTTCGGCAAGGCGCATTTGCGTAATGCCATCTTTGTGCAGCAGACACCGCGGCAGTATTTTTCTTCGGAATGGAAATATGGTCATGCAGCCTGTTACGATCAGGCCGGTCTGGCCGAAACCATCCAGAAGCTCACCCTGACGCCGGAGGCATTCGACCAGCAGAATTTGTCTGATTGCCTTGCCACAACCCTGCCGGATGAGGAGCGTGGTATGCTTCTGGCCGAAATGGCCAAGAGTCCGGCTCATGCTCGGGCGGCAATGATGGCAGATCATACCGTTCATGACTGGCGTGATCTGCTGCCCCATATCGATCTGCCTGCCCTGATGATGGTCGCCCGCAAGGATGCCGTGCTGGTGCCGGAAGGCCCGGCCTGGGTGGCAGAGAACATGCCCAATTGTGATGTGCTTCATTTCGAGGACAGTTCACACATGCTCTTCATCGATGAGACCAGGAAATTCAATCAGGCTGTTCTGGAGTTTCTTGACCGATGAGCGGCTTCCCTTTCACGTTCGGTATGAACCAATTCACGACCCAGCCCTGGTCGTTCGAGCAGGATGTCGCGCATTATGCCCAGCTCGGTGTACAGGCGATCGAAATCTGCGAAGCCAAGCTCGATCCGGATAACGCGCCCCAACAAATGGAGATGGCGAAGGAGGCCGGGCTTGCCATCAGTGCGGTACAGCCAGCCATACGCACGTTTTTCGGCAGTCAGATGGCGCCAGAGCCGCAGGCAACACAGGCGCGTGTGACGGCTTTTGCGGAGAGCCTGAAGCGCCTCGCACCCTATGCCGAGGGCGCGTCATTTGTAATGAATACCGGGGCACCACCCAAAGGCGATATGCAACGCTGTCTGGACGAGACGCAAAAACATCTGCGCACCCTCGCTCCGCTTGCGGCTGATCTGGGTGTCAAGCTGGCCATCGAGCCACTCAACCCTGTCTCGATCAATGTCGAGACGGCCATTTGGACCATTGATCAGGCGTTGGATGTCATTGAGGCCGTTGGGCACGCCTCATGCGGGCTCTGCCTGGATTACTGGAACATCTGGCAGCAGCCTGACTGCGCCGAAGCAATCAGACGGGCAGGCACGGCAATTTTTGTCGTGCAGGCCAGTGACTGGCGGACACCACGTTCCGGCATGGATCGTCTGATCCCCGGTCAGGGGGGCATTCCGCTTGGGATGCTGATGAAGGCAACTTACGATGCCGGATACCGAGGCGCCTGTACGGTCGAGATTTTCTCATCTGGCGTCAATGACAGTCTGTATGATCAGGATATGGCCGCCGTCATCCAGAAAAGCCGTGACGGGCTTTTCGCGGCATGGCAGGAAAGCTAGGCTATCAGGGTGCCTGGTGGCATGAGGGTGGCGTCGTGCGCCACAGGAACTACAAGGCGTCTGACAGGTTGAAAACAGCCTTGCGTTCGCTGTAACGGTCGACAAGGTAGGCCGAACGATCCCGGGTCAGCAGGGTGAACTTCATTAGCTCATCCATGACATCCACCAGGCGGTCATGCAAAGATGAGGGGCTCATACGATCGTTCGCGTCGAATTGCTTGTAGGCCATTGGAATGCTGGATTGATTGGGTATGGTGATCATTCGCATCCAGCGGCCAAGAATCCTCAGGGCATTGACCGTATTGAAACTCTGTGAGCCGCCGCAAACCTGCATGACAGCAAGTGTTCTTCCCTGCGTAGGGCGTATGGAGCCGGTTTCGAGCGGTAGCCAGTCGATCTGATTCTTGAACACAGCCGTCATCGTGCCGTGCCGCTCAGGGCTGCACCATACCTGTCCTTCGGACCAGAGAGACAGGGCGCGTAATTCCTGCACTTTCGGATGATCGTCCGCTACGGAATCTACCATCGGTAGACCCGTCGGGTCAAAGATCCGTGTTTCTGCACCGAGCGCCTCCAGGATACGCGACGCCTCAAGCACCAGCAGCCGGCTGAATGAACGAGGCCGAAGTGAGCCGTAGAGCAGAAGGATACGGGGGCTATGGGTGGCGCGATGGCACGGCTCGAGCCTGTCTGGGTCGATCGCCTGAAGATGGCGAGGATCGTAAAGCGGTGTATGCGTCATGAGATCATGTCCTGTGCACGATGAGCAAGGAAGGCTGCGTTCAGCCTTTCGGCTTTGCACCCATGGTGCAGAGATGCAGCCCGGACAGGATAGGCTCCGCAAAATCAGGCCGTTCAGCACAGCATTCCGACAGTAGAAACGCCATCAGCTCCGCCAGCTGGCTGACGGCAGCGCGATAGATCACCACACGACCGCGTCGCTCCGAGGTAAGGAGCTCTGCGCGATGCAAGATGGCCAGATGGGTCGATACCGTGTTCTGTGGATGACCGAGCGTACTGGCGATATCGCCAACGCACAGGCCTTCAGGTTCGTGACGAACAAGAAGGCGAAGGATTGTGAGGCGCGTGCCCTGTGAAAGCGCAGAGAAAGCTGCGAGAGCTTCATTAGTATCCATATATCTGGATTAATGGATAATTCAGTCGTCAACAATCTCTGAGGCCATGCAGGATGATCAACGTATCGTGTGAGGCACAGAGCGTTATAGACCCTTGCCCCACACGACGGTGGCTAGCCGTTGATGATCGTGCCACCGTTCACATGCAGCGTCTGTCCTGTCACGAAGGACGAGTCGATGCTGGCGAGATAGACATAGGCCGGTCCCAGTTCAGCCGGGTCGCCGCAACGATCCATCGGCACAGAGCTTGCCAGCGCAGAAACTTCATCCGGATCAACCGGCCCCCAGCTTGCCGGCTGCAGCGGTGTCCAGACGGGCCCTGGCGCAACGGCATTGACCCGGATCTCCTTGGAGACCAGCTCAAGAGCGAGAGCCCGGGTAAAGCCCATCTCGGCAGCCTTCGTGGTAGAATAGGCCAGCAATCCCGCACTGCCGCGATAAGCATTGATGGATGAGGTGTTGATGATGGCGCTTCCTTTGCCCAGATGCGGAAGGGCCGCGCGCGTCAGATAGAAATAGCCATTGATATTGGTGTCCATATGACGCTGCCATTCATCATCTGTGATGCTGGCGCTGTCCTGATTGACCACCTGCCATCCGGCATTATTCACGAGAATATCCAGCCCGCCGAACGCTTCTACGGTCTGCTTCACGGCATCATTGCAGAAGGCGCTGGAGCGTATGTCACCAGCAATGGCAATCGCCTTGACGCCCTCTTTCTCGATCTGGCTGACGGTCTCCTGCGCATCTTCATGTTCCTCAAGGTAAAGGATGACAACATTGGCGCCTTCGCGGGCGAAATGCAGGGCAGCTGCACGACCAATGCCGCTATCAGCGCCGCTGATCAGTGCTGTCTTGCCAGAGAGCTTGCCACTTCCGCGGTAGCTGTCCCGGATATGAACGGCCAGCGGGTGCATTGCCTTTTCGACACCGGGTTGATGGGATTGTGACTGGGGAGGGATCTGCTTGGGCATGGGCTGGTTCCTTTGGTCAAACGACCTCTGGTTCAAATTCACGGGTCTGTGATGAAAGCCCGAAAGCCTGCGTCGTTCCTGACAAACAGCATTTCTCAATCGTTTGTGAAGTCGGCCGTTTCCCCGTTGGACGCGGAGGTACGGTTGATTCCCGTGGCCGAGCCCTGTGAGGGATGGCTTGAGATCCTCGATCAGGGCGAGGCATATCATGATGCCTGTTGCAGCGTGTGCTCCTGGATAACGGCCAGGATATTTGAACGCGCCGGCTGACCGATCCGCTTTGTTCGGGTGAAATGACAGATATCCTACGCAGGCACGTTGCCCTTCAGGACGTGCGTGATCGCCCTTTCCAAATCAGGGCATCACCTATTCAGGTGGATTTTCGAGCAAGGTAATGCCAGGCGGGATTGATGAGGCGAAGGATGATCCGGCAAGTGTATTATGGGTGCATCTTTCGCGAATGACGGGCCGCCTGCAAGGCAGACCGGCGACGGGCGCGACGCTTGCCAAGCCAGATGAGAACGCCCGTAATGGCCAGCAAAGCCGTAACAATACCGCTCAGGCAGACCAGAATACGTCCCGGCAACCCGGCAATGCGCCCGCTATGGAAAGGGTCCTGTATCTGCAGGATCATGTCACCAAGACGGCCCTGGGGAGGCATGACGGCTTGTTTTGTTGCGCCGGTTTGCAGGTCTACCGTGACGAGTGGACTGCCAAAGCCGGAAGGGAAGCGATCCGTATCGCTGAACAGATAGAATATGGCCGTATCGGGTGCATGGGTCAGCATCAGAGCTGCGGGTCTGGCGGACCATCCATGCATGAGTACCCATTCATGAGCACGATTTTCGGCCTGTTCGAGAGTAAGGGCGTGAGGGCCTCCAGGCAGGGCAATTTCGGGTTGCGGTGCCGCAAGGGGAAACAGGGTGCTGACAGCGGGCTGGAAGACTTGTGGACCGAGGGCCAGCGCGACCCCACTGATTGCCATGCCAAGAAACAGCAGCCACAGCCATAACCCTACGGCTCTATGCAGATCGAAAAACAGGCGCAGAGCGTTGCGGGGGGACGCCACCAGCCAGGATTTTTTCCATCCTGGCCAGAATCGTTGCCGCCAGGGAGCAATGGCGGGGGGGAGGGTAAGAAGCAGCCCGTTGAGGCAATCAAGGCTCCAGATCAGTGCGGTGATACCGACAATCCAGAGCCCCGTCTGACCGGCAACCAGCGAATAATGCAACCTGTAGATGAAGGGCAGCAGAGCACGCCGCCCGAGGCAACATCCCTCACTCAGGCGCCCACCCAGCTCATCTCCGTTCGCGGGGTCGAGAAAGATCTCGTCCCACGAGGGGTTACCGGCACGGTCTTTGAGGGGGGAAAGATAGGCGTGAATTGTCTCGAAACGGGCAGGCCGATAATCGAGCAGGATGAGCGATTGACCGGGGTGCCGTGTCTCAATACCCCTGATCAGGTTCGCTGGTGCCAGATGACTGTCCATATGCTGCGTTGTGAAGAGATCCGGATTGAGCATCCGGTCAAGCTCGACACGAAAAACACTGACACTGCCCGTGAGCCCGAGCACGATCAGCAGCGGAGACAGAATCAGCCCGATATAGCGATGAAGAACCAGCAATCTGGAGCGGGTAGGACGCAGTGGCCACAGGAGGTGGTCGATGTCCCTTTTGGGGCCGTCACTCCTGGTGCGACAGGGTCGTGAGGGGGCTGACACGCTGCGAATGAGGTCGTTCCAGTCACGAAAGCTTGAGCTCATTTCTCGCTAGAGATCGCGCAAGTAATAGTCAATCGCAATATCGGCGCTGTGGGAGTTTTCCTGTTTTCCAATGTAGCGCGCTGCGGCAAACCATCGCGCCAGGTGATGCAGCCGTACCGGATCAACGAGACCCTACGCCAGGCAGGTGATGTCATCCTGCAGGTTGCTGACGGGGACGAGGGTGGCGTGGTGTCGCTGCGGATACGGTCAGGACAGGCTCTTTGCCTATATCGCGGTTGTTTCCGTCCGAGGCCGCAGGCGATTGTCAGCGCTGCGGAATCTTTCTCCAGGCCAGCGTGGAACGGATCCGAACCAGGGATAGCCGCCCTCGACCCCCCAGGGTGGCGCTCTCGGGGCACTTATAAAACAAAACCCCGCCTGCAAGGCGGGGTTTTGTTCCTGTCAGACAGGGGTTTCTTGGTTTTCAGGCTCAGACGAGCCTGACGGTCTGTGGGTCAGACGTCAAAGCCGTTCGGAAGCAGGACCAGGTCACGAACGACCGTGCCCTTACGGCGCGTCAGCATGAAGATCAGCGCTTCAGCCACATCGGAAGGCTGCATCATGCCGCCGCCTTCGAGAGCAGCCTTGCGACGCTCGGGGTCCCAGTCATTGATCAGAGGCGTGACAACCGGGCCGGGCTGGATCGCGCCGACGCGAACGCCATGCGGTGCGAGCTGACGGCGGCAGGTGTGGGTGAAAGCCTGCACGGCATATTTGGAGCCGGTATAGATCGGCTCGGCCACGATCGGCACCACGCCTGCCACGGAGCTGGTAATGATGATATCGCCGCTGCCCTGCTTGATCATGGGCACCATGGCGACGCGCGCCGAGTGGAATGCCGCATTGATGTTGAGGTTCAGCATACGGTCCCACACATCCGGGTCGCCTTCCCAGGCGTTGCCACCGACATAGGAGCCAGCATTGGCGAACATGATGTCCAGGCGGCCCTGCTCGGTCAGTACGGTATCAACGGCCTGCTGGATGCTGGCATGACGGAAGAGGTCGACCTCGACGCCGTGCAGCTTTTCACCGAGCTCGTCGCGGGCCTTTTCCATGGCCGCCTTGTCGCGGTCGAGGACATAGACGATAGCGCCGGCCTTGATGAGATGACGAACGCATTCCAGACCGATGCCGGAAGCACCACCCGTAACGGCGGCGACCTTGTCCTGTAGCGGAAGCGACATGCTTGCATACCTTCTTGTGCATCGGTGCCTTCCGGCAGGAGGGCACCGGAGGCCCGACAAACCGGTCGCGCCTCAATATGCGGGTATCATGGCACGGCCCCGCCGCAGAACTAAATAACGATATTGTCAATAAGGCGCACAGAATCGAGAGCGGCGGCTACCAGTAATCGAAGCGATCCCTGGTCATATTTTGTTGCGAATACATCGCTGATCGAAGTCAGGCTCTCCGCCTTGCAGCAGGCGAGATAATCAATTGACTGAAAACCGGACCGGGCAAGCCTTGCCCTGGCCTGAGCCAGTGCCTCGGTCACAGGGGCACCTGCCCTCAACTGCGCCGCAGCCTCCTGCAGCGTGTCATGGAGTTTCGGAGCAATGGCACGCGCTTGCGGGGACAGCCGACGATTGCGCGAGGACATTGCCAGACCATCGGCTTCACGCAGGGTCGGGCACGCCACAATGTCGATCGGTATATTCAGATCCTGAACGAACCGGCGGATGATCTGAAGCTGCTGCCAGTCCTTTTCACCGAAAAACGCGATATCCGCCTGCGTGATGCCGAAGAGCTTTGTCACCACGGTCGCCATGCCATCGAAATGGCCTGGCCTGTGGGCGCCCTCCAGCATTTCCGTCATGGTCATGACCTGCACACGGCTGTTGAACCCCGCCGGATACATGGTGTCGACCGAGGGGATGAAAATCGCGTCCGCATCGCCCAGAAGGGCGATATCGGCCTCCTCCGTACGGGGATAGGTGGCGAGATCCGCCGGATTGTTGAACTGCGTCGGGTTGACGAAAATCGAGACGATGACCCGGGCGGCTTGCTTGCGCGCCTGTTTGACGAGGCTCAGATGGCCTTCATGCAGGGCGCCCATCGTGGGGACGAGCCCTGTCATTTCTCCCGCCTCTTTCCAGCGCCGGGCGGTCTGGCGCAGTGTCGCGATATCGCGAATGATCATGAGCGCTCTCCAAAGCTGTGCTCGGCCCCCGGAAAGGCGCGCGCCCGAACGTCCTGCGCATAGGCGGCGAGAGCCTGTTCGGCCTGCTCGGCAAGATGGGCATAACGCTTGACGAATTTCGGTTTGAAATCGGCAAAAAGCCCGAGCATGTCGTCAATGACAAGGATCTGGCCGTCACATTCAGGCCCGGCGCCAATACCGATCGTCGGGATCGTCAGAGCCTGCGTGATGGATTCACCGAGCATGCGAGGCAGTTTTTCGAGCACGACGGCAAAAGCGCCTGCCTCCTGCACAGCCTGGGCATCGCCCATGACGCGCTGTGCATCCTCATCGCGGCCCTGAACCTTGTAGCCGCCCAGAGCATGCACGGCCTGCGGGGTAAGTCCCACATGGCCCATGACCGGAATGCCGCGCGCCACCAGAAAGGCAATTGTCTCTTTCATATGCACGCCGCCTTCGAGCTTGACCGCGCTCGCGCCGGTCTGGGCGAGCAGGCGCGACGCATTGCGAAAGGCCTGGGCCGGGCTTTCCTCATACGAGCCAAAGGGCATGTCGACCACGCACAAGGCACGCGTGATGCCGCGCATGACGGCCTGGCCGTGCAGGATCATCATTTCCAGGGTGACACCCAGCGTGGAGGGCAGGCCATGCAGGACCATACCAACGCTGTCGCCCACCAGAACGATATCGCAGGCCGCATCGGCAAGGCGCGCCACCGGTGTCGTATAGGCGGTAAGGCACACAAGGGGCGCGCCACCTTTTTGCGCTTTCACGGCCTGGGGGGTGAGGGTCCGGATGGGGGTCGATGCGCTCATGATACGCCCTTCTGCTCATCAGCCTCTGTCACAGGCCTGTCTATGGTCCGTTTGCCTGATGCGCTCGGTGAGTTTCCGCCAGCACGGCTCGGCACCTTGCCGGGTGGCAGGAAAGGCTCACGAAAGCGTCAGACAAGGGGCTGTTCTTCTCTCTCCCTATCAAAGGGTGTCAAGATGCAGCGAACGGGATAGAGTGCGCTGACTGTTGACACGAAAATGGATCAGACCATGGTTTCCGAGAGCGCAGCCCTGCATTTCACCATCGAGCCCACCAGCAATCCGACTCCTGCGGATCACCGTGCGGATCTTATTGCCAATCCCGCTTTCGGACGTGTCTTCACCGACCATATGGCCATTGTGAAATACACCGAGGGCCGCGGCTGGCACGATGCGCGCATCACCGCGCGCAAGCCGCTCACCCTCGATCCGGCGGCTTCGGTCCTGCATTATGCGCAGGAAATTTTCGAGGGGATGAAGGCTTACCGCACCGAAGGGGGGGGTATTGCGACGTTCCGTCCCGAGGAGAATGCCAGGCGCTTCAGGGCTTCGGCAGAGCGTATGGCCATGGCCGACCTGCCGCAGGAAATTTTTATGCAGGCCGTCGATGAGCTCGTGAAGATCGATCAGGACTGGGTGCCGACCGGTGAGGGCAAAAGCCTCTATCTGCGACCTTTCATGATCGCGACGGAAGTGTTCCTTGGCGTCAAGCCTGCATCCGAATATCTGTTCATCGTCATTGCCTGTCCTGTGGGCGCCTATTTCGGTTCCGGCTGCGTTTCCGTATGGGTGTCGGAAGATTACACGCGTGCCGCACCGGGTGGCACGGGGGCTGCCAAGTGTGGTGGCAATTACGCTGCAAGCCTTGTGGCCCAGCGCGATTCCAAAACGCATGGCTGCGATCAGGTGCTGTTCCTCGATAGCCGCGAGCAGCGTTTCGTCGAGGAGATGGGGGGCATGAATGTCATGTTCCTGCGCGATGACAACACACTGGTCACGCCTCCGCTGACGGGCACCATCCTGCCAGGCATTACGCGCGATGCCATCCTGCAGCTTGCGAAGGATCGCGGTCTGAAAATCGAGCAGACCCCGCTTGAGATCGACGAGATTTTCGCCGGTGCCGCTTCTGGCCGCTACAAGGAGGCCTTTGCCTGCGGAACGGCTGCCGTCATCAGCCCGATCGGCGCCCTGCGTCGCACGGGTGGCGAGGCTGTCTTTGGCGACGGCAAGACGCCGGGTGAGGTCTCGCTTGCGATCAAGAAAGCCTTGACCGACATTCAGGCCGGCAAGACCAATGATGCGCATGGCTGGATCCACGCCATCACCTGAAACCAGTTTCCAGGGTTGCCAGGGGTCCTGTCATGGTAGGACCCTGTCATGACAGGGCCCATCAGTGGCGTAATTTATGCGGACAGGGCCGGTCAGGATGATACCCGACCGGCCCTGTCTCGTTCTGACCTGCGTTACGTGATCAGTAGTTTTCGTCCATGGCCTCCGGGGGCGGGGCATGACGCTTGGGTTCGACGGTGCGGCTCATGGCAGCAACTTCCTCATCCTTCGAGGCTGGCTGCGGGCTGAAGCCGGGATGCTCGCTGCGTCGTTCAAGCAGGACGCTCTCGAGCGCTGATGGATCAGCGGCTTCTGCCTGACGGAAAAGCTGCTCCGCTTTTTCCTGTTCGCCTTCCTCCTCGGCGCGCAGGGCGGCCTCTGCAAGAGCGCGGGCGCTGTGATGCTTGTTGTCTTCCCCATCGAATACGGGGGTGTCGAACTGGTCGTTGGCCATGATGCGTCTCCTTCTTGCAGGATAGAACAGCGGGCGAAGGGGCCGGTTCGTTTTTCTGGACCTGCCCGCTCCCATACTCTAAGAGCGTGGTTCCCTCAGTCCCGACATGAATGGATGTTATGGAAGCGGTCGGCTCCGCGGTTCACAAGGCCCAGTGGCAGGACAGGCGCGATGCGCTCAAAGCCGCGATATGGGGTGCGCATGAGGCGCATGAACCGCTGATCATGGGTATCGTCAATGCGACGCCTGACTCGTTCTCCGATGGCGGGTTGCATAACGCCCCGGACCTGGCCATCGACCATGCGCGCCAGCTGATTGCCGAAGGGGCGGCCCTGATCGATATCGGGGGTGAATCCACACGGCCCGGCGCGGCTTTTGTCCCTGCATCTGAAGAGATCATGCGCACACGCCCTGTCATGCTGGCGCTGCGCGACCAACCCTGTTTCCTGTCCATCGACACCTATAAGGCCAGTGTGGCGCGTGAAGCCGTGCGCGCCGGGGCGGTCATGATCAACGACGTATGGGGCATGCAGCGCGACCCCGCCATGGCCTCGGTGATGGCGGAAACCGGGGCTGTGGTCGTGCTGATGCATAATCGCGAGACCATTGACCCCGGACTGGACCTGCGTGACGAATTCCGGCGCTGTTTCGATGCCATCCTGACGCAGGCGCTTCGTGCTGGCATCAGGCGCGAGCACATCGTGTTCGACCCCGGTGTCGGGTTTGGCAAGACAGACCCGCAAAATCTCGAAAGTATCCGGCTGATCGGTTTCCTGCGTGAGACATATGGTGTGCCGGTGCTGCTGGGCCTGTCGCGCAAATCGCTGTTCGGTCGCCTGCTTGGCCGCGACGTGAATGAGCGGCTGGCGGGTACCCTGGCCGCCAATCTTGGTGGTCTGGCACAGGGCGCGGCTATTTTGCGTGTTCATGATGTAGCCCCGCATGTCGACGCGGTGCGTATTGCTACAATGCTGGGCACCTTCCGCCCGCAACCCGAGAGGTCCCCCCTGTCATGACCCAGTCGGTCATTCGCCTTGACGGCATACAGGTCTTTGCCCGGCACGGCGTACTGCCTGAAGAAACACGGCTCGGGCAGAAATTCCTGATCGACCTGGTTGTTACGGCCGATACCGCCCAGGCCACTGCCAACGACGATTATCGTCACGCAGTCTGTTATGCGGAGCTTTGCGATCATGTGGTGGCGCTTGCCGGTGGTGAGCCGGTGCAGCTGATCGAGACGCTGGCCGACCGCATCGCACAGGATCTGCTGGCGCATTTCCCCACCATTGCGCACCTGACCGTACGGGTCAGCAAGCCTGGCGCACCCATCGCCCATCCGTTCGGCATGGTGAGTGTCGAGACAACCAGAGAGCGAACCCTGCCGGTCGGATTTTCGCTTGGTTGCAATATGGGGGATCGGCAGAGTGCGCTCGCGCTGGCGGTCACATGGCTTGGCCTCACGCCGGGTCTTGAAATCACTGCGGTGTCAGGCCTCTATCGTACAGCGCCATGGGGTGGGGTTGAGCAGCCCGATTTCTATAATCTCTGTGTCACGGGTCGCAGCAGTCTCGATGCGATGGCGCTTTTGCTAGTCTGCAAGGATATCGAGAGCCGTCTCGGGCGGGTGCCTTCGGTGCGCTGGGGGCAGCGCGCGATGGATGTCGATCTGCTTTATCTGGGGACGCAGGAAATCAGCAATCCCGTTCTGACCCTGCCGCATCCCGGCATTGCCCAGCGGGCTTTTGTGCTCGTTCCCCTTGCAGAAATCGCATCGGAACAGAAAATCAGTGGACTTTCGGTTTCGGACATGTTGGACAGGCTCCCCCGCGAGGCTGATGACGTTGTCCCCTGCGCGGAAGACCCGTCTTGCATTGCCGAGGACCAGAAATGACCAAACCGACTGCCGATCTCGTGGCGCTGGATGCCGCCCGCCACAAGGGGCAGGGTGGCGAGCGCCCCATCGCACCGATTGCGAAACCCGAGGATGCCGAGACGCGCATCGCCGGCGCCGTGCGCGAAATTCTTCAGGCTCTGGGCGAGGACCCTGACCGGGAAGGGCTGTTTGAGACGCCGGGTCGTGTGGCGCGCATGTATCTGGACGTGCTGGGTGGCCTGCACGAGGACCCGCGCGACCATCTGCACAAGCAGTTTCTGGCGGACCAGCATGAAGGGGCGGTTATCGTGCGCGATATCGGCTTTCATTCGATGTGCGAGCACCATCTCCTGCCGTTTTTCGGCAAGGCTCATGTGGCCTATCTGCCTGAGGGCGGACGCCTGACCGGGCTGAGCAAGATTGCGCGTACAGTCAATGTTCTGGCCCGCCGCCCCCAGTTGCAGGAGCGCCTGACAGACCAGATTGCCGCGTCCATCATCGAGGTTCTCGAACCCAAGGCTGTCATGGTGCTGGTCGAGGCCGAGCACATGTGCATGGCCATGCGCGGCATACGCAATGTCGGCAGTCGTACGGTAACGACAGTTGTGCGTGGCACCTGGCAGCGTGATGCGGCGTTACGTGCCGAGATCATGTCCTTGCTCAAGGGCTGAACGTCACGCTGTTGTGGTTTGACGCGCGAGCCCTGATCGCCTTGATGACGGACAGGAAGAGGGAATATGAAGATACGTCTGACCCTGTGTACCCTTGCGTTGTCTCTCGCAGCCACGCTCGTCGCGCCGCCTTCAAACGGGGCTGACGATACTTCCATGCCGGACATGACCGGCATGGGTGATGCGCCTGCGGACAGTATTGACGCCGGCTACAAGCCCAGCGGCAATGTGACCGTCATCGGCCGGTTTCAGGATGCGCAGCCCTCCGGTATCGCCATGCTGTCCGACCATCGCATGGTGCTGGGTTTTCCCCGTAGCCTGCATGATCATGATGGTCCCCGTCTTGCACTTTACAGTCACGGCAAGCTCACGCCTTTTCCCGACGCCGAAAGTCAGGGGCGCTTTGTGTCGCCACTGGGCATGACCGTCGATGCCAGTGGGCAGCTCTGGGTGCTGGATGAGGGTATTCTGGCAGAGAAGGGCACTGTGCCGGGGGCCGCGCGTCTTTTTCATATCGACCCGGTGGCGGGACGGATTGTGGAAGAGATCGCGCTCACGGCGCCTGCCTTGCGGTCTGACAGCCATCCCAACGATGTTCGCATCGATCTGACGCATGGCGATCGGGGGACGGCATTCATCACCGATTCTTCCCTGACCGTGCATCCCGCGCTGATCGTGGTCGATATCGCCACCGGCCATCAGCGTCGCCTTCTGGCTGATACAGAGCCGGTCATGCCCCGTCATGGTTTCATGGCCGTGCTCGATGGCAAGGCCTCGCGCTACAATCCGGACAAGCCGACAATGGCCCAGGCAGGTGCCAACGGGATCGGGCTCAGTGCCGATCAGCAGACGCTTTTCTGGCAGCCCCTGACCAGCCGTGAACTCTATTCAGCCCCGACAGCCGTTCTGGCAGACCCACGGGCGACCGAAACCGAAATCGAGTTCAGTGTGAAGGACGAGGGCGAGGCGGGCATGGGTGATGGCATGGCCACCGCCCCTGATGGGCGCCTTTTCCTGACCGATATCGAGCGTCATGGTATTCTGCAACGGGCGCCGGATGGCACGATCTCGGTTGTTGCCCATGACCCGAGACTGATCGCCCCTGATGGTCTGGCCTATCAGGGCAACGCGCTTTATGCGACGATCGGTCAATGGTCGCGTCAGCCTGCTTTTCATAATGGGGTAAACCAGGAGCAGCGCCCCTGGCTCGTGGTCAAGATCACCCTGCCATCCCCGGCACCCTGAGAACGTCACGGGCTGGACCGCTTACAGCCGTGTGAATTTGCCTGTTCTGGCGTTTTTATCTCCTCGTGGTCGCTCAGTTATCGGTGTTGAGCGACCACGACGCGGCTGTGACACGGCTGTCAGTCATCAGACTGGCGACAAGCTGTTCCAGCGCGGCGGGGCCGTTTGACGACACCATGAGGGCAATGGCGATGGCAGTCTGATCGTCTTTCTCGTCGCTGAGCGCCAGCTTGCCGATCGTATAATCGGCTTCTTCCAGACGTTCCTTGATCAGGGCCGTCATCGTCTGGATGTCGAGCGCGCAGGTGACGATGCGCAGGGCGTAGCCCGTCTCCATGGTCTTGGCCTGCAAAGGAATACGATCGATCGCCCTCACGATCGGTCTCAGAAGGGTATTGCCTGCGATGATAAAGAAAGTGAGCAGGAACCCTTCTGCCAGCATATCGCTGCCCACGCACGCCCCTACCGCTGCCGAACACCAGAGCGTGGCGGCCGTATTCATGCCGCGTACATTCGCCCCTTCCTTGATGATCGCACCGGCCCCCAGGAAGCCGATGCCTGACACGACATAGGCAATAACCCGCAGTGATTCGACATCACCTGCAATGCGCTGCGCCAGATCGACAAAAGCCGCGCCCCCGAGCGCCACCAGCGCATTGGTGCGCACACCGGCCGTTCGTTGTCGGTACTGCCGCTCTGCACCGATCAGGGTGCCGAACACGAAGGCGCTGAGCAGGCTGATGCTCGAATCCGTGAAGGAATGAAGGTCGAAGGTTTCAATAAAGCGCATCGGGCGCTCCAGTCTTGATCATGGGCTGGTCCGGCCTGTCTAGAACATAGGGCAGGACACGGGAATATGGGTGAGCGTTCCTGGTGGCGCTGGCTGATATCTGGACGGTGAGGGCAAGGGCAAGGGCAAGGGCAAGGGCAAGGGCGATAGGCAGTTTGCTCATGACCCTGGCGCGGCTCCGTCAGGACCGCCTTCATAAGGCAGCAATGATAAGTCACGTGAATGTGAGTTCTTCATCACGCAAAGTGCTCTGGCTGTTGCGATTTTTTCCATGCCGACCCCAGAGAGATCCTGCTCCTGAACACGTGCCAAGCCCTTCGTGTCATGACTGTTGTGTTTCTCGTATCGGCGGGCAGGGCGCAGCAGGCTTACGCGATGGCACAGACGGAAATCCAGCCATCTGAGCAAACGCCCCCTCCCGTTGTCTCAAGGCAGGGCAGGGCAGATATCGAGCGGCCAGTTACCCGCTTGCGTGATACGCCCCGGGCGCTTCGTGCGCGGACCGGGGTGCGCCCAAAAGCACATGAAAACTACTGGGATGGTGTTCGCGTGCACATGACGGTGGAAGGCGGTATCGCTGCGAACCCTGCCACTCGCTCGGCGCGTAATTTCGGCCAGTTCTATCTCGATCGAGCCAATACACTCACTCTGAACCAGATTCTGGGGTCAGTCTCACGAGATATCGCCGATATCGGTGGCGGTTACGGGATCGGGTTCGTGGCTGAAGCCATGTATGGCTCGGACTCACGCTTCGACGTCACCATCGGTATGGGTGACCGGGCTTTGAGCGGGATGTACCAATGGGCACCTACGCAGGCGCATGTTGATCTGCACACGCCCTGGCTTTTCGGCCGAGGCGTCGATTTCCAGATCGGACAATCCTATGGCCTTATGGGCACCGAGGGGACGGCTGCCCTGTCGCGGCCGTTCTATAGCTTTAATTATACGTCCGATTTCATCGTACCCTTCCAGACTGTCGGTATCATCGCCAGTGGCCATGTCAGCCGGTATGTCGATGCGATCATCGGAATCGACGCGGGAAACTCCACGACCTTCGGTCAGGCCAGCAATAACAACCGCCCCAAGGGTTATCTGGGCATCTCGTTCAGCCATCTGCTCAAGGGTCGGCTGGAGGGACATCTTATCGGTCGCTTCGGGCCGCAGGGCCATGATGGTGACCCGCGTATCTCGCCCGAAGGCTGGGTGAGCGCCGGTATTGGCGATCAGGCAGCCCACAGGATGCAGTATAATGTTGATCTGCTGCTTGGTTATCATTTGAGCAAATCGGTTTCGCTCACTTTTGGCTCGACATGGCTGCATGACGAGGTGCCTGATGACAATCTGTATGGCAGCACCGCCTATCTGGCGTGGGATATCAACCCGCAATGGCGGCTCAATCTGCGTGGTGAGGTTTTCAGGGATAATACGGGTGTGCTGATTGCGGCCTATCCGGGTACGACGTCATTCGGCAAGCAGCTTCGCAACCCGCTTTATCCCTTCCATGCCGCGCCGCCCACAACCTATGGCGATCTGACTTTGGGCCTGTGTTACGAACCCGGCTTCATCAAGCGGCATCCAGGGTTTGGAAAGCTTGTCGTGAGGCCGGAATTGCGCGTCGATCACAGTCTGAATGGAACAAGGCCCTTCAACCGTGAAGCGCCGATCACCGATCCGATCGTGCGGAATGGCGACGCGACCATGCTGTGGTTTTCCTGCGATCTGGTCTGGACGTTCTGAGGCGTCTAGCCTGGCTGGGCGGCAGAGCCTGCAAGCAGACCGCCATCGATCGAGAATTCCGACCCCGTTATGTAGCCTGATACATCGGAAGCCAGCATGACACAGAGTGAGGCCACCTCATCGACCGTTCCGAAGCGCTTGAGTGGCGTATCGGCAACCAGCGCTGCCATACGTGTTTCGCGGTCAGGACCATCTCCGAGCATTGCATCCCATATCGGGGTCAGGATGGCGGCCGGGTGTACGGAGTTGCAGCGTATCGTCCAGCCTTTCTGCGCGGCATAGAGTGCGACCGTCTTGGTGTGGTTGCGTATGGCAGCCTTGGACGAGGCATAGGCCGCAGCGGCCGGTATCCCGACAAGTCCGGAGCGCGATGAAATATTGATGATCGAGCCTGTGCCCCTGCCGCCCATCTGGCGCAGCGCGTAGCGACACCCCAGAAAGGTGCCATCCAGATTGGTGGCATGGACGGCATGCCAGTCGGCAAGAGAAGCGTGTTCAGGGTCATGCGCGATCATGCCCTGTTCAAAGCCGGTGATTCCCGCATTATTCACAACGACATCGGGTGCGGGACAAAGAGCCTCGAGCGCGAGCCAGTCAGCTTCGCGCCGCACATCCAGGGGGATGAAACGACATGACAGGGCCTTGGCAGCTTCTTCCCCGTTTTCACGGTCCATATCGGTCATGATCACCGTGCAGCCTTCGTCACGAAAATGCCGGGCGATGGCGCGTCCGATGCCGCGGGCCGCCCCGGTGATGACGGCGGTTGTGTTTTCGAGACGGCGCATGATTCCCCTGCCTTCCGGATTTATGTTCCGGTTGTTGTCGGCGAGGATCATACTGCGCTTCATCGGTGCAGGCCCGCATGATGAGAGAAGAAACCGATGACATTGCGGCGAGATCCTCGGCTCCGCTCTGGAAATATAACGGCCTATGGGCTGAATCATGTGGATTTTCACGAGGCCCATGAGCGTATGATCAGGGCGGATGCCGGGACCTGTCTTGATGCCGTCGAGAATTTTGAGATTGATCAGGACTGGTTGATCAGGATGTGTCTCGGCCTGCGTGATCTGCCTGGCAGGGTACTCAAGGGAAAGCACGCGCATCGTTTCAGCATGAAGAGCTTTGTCTTCCTAGGCAGGGAGGGAAATCGTCTTCTGCGCTACGGGCTGAGCGGGCAATTCTGGCGCGCTGATTACGGCCTGTCCTGTACAGGGGCACAGGCCTGCGAGGCCTGGCATCGGGATGGTCACCGCACACGCCTCCTGCTTGAATTCGAGGCGCGCCCTCATACACACGATCTGACGCTGCTTGTGACCCGAACCGTCATTTCATGCCCTGATGCTGCAGAGCGCCGGAAGATGGCCCGCTACTGGGCTGTCATTCGTCCCTTCAGCGGGTTGATCAGACGCCGGATTCTACGCCTGATCGCCTGTCAGGCCAGGGTACGAATACATGGAAAGTAGACGTGCTATATAAGGCACAATAAGAAGCACTATTATAAAATTACGCTTTTTATGAAATAATTAGCATGAAATTTATTATATAAATGAACAAATTAATTTATATTTCGATATTTTTTAGAGAGAATATCTTCAATTCGAAAAATCACAAATGGACTGTTGCAGTACGAAATTTCTTGTAACGCGCAGACGCAACCTATATCACGAATCCGTTATCGTTAAATCTCAGGCTGACCACTCACATCCTGAGTGCATTTAATCAATTAGCGTTATTTATCGTTAAGGATTCGCCTTGTCCATTCGCCGTACGACGCGTGGTGCAACGATCACCCATGGATCGACCAACTATGTGACAGGTGGGCGGGTTACGTCGGGCGACCTCGTTTACGGTTTCAATGGTGGCACAAATAACCCGGCGCTCGATCTTGCCTCAGGTGGCACCATCATGGCGGCGAGCGCACTATCTGGCGGTGTCATTGCCGCAGCGGCCAATGGGACGACCTATGGTGGTACGGCCTATGAAAGCGGGTCATTCGCTGCGCTCAACCAGGGTGTCGTCATCAGCGCGACCATTACCTCTCAAGCAGGTCTCGCTGTCGGTAATCTCTCAGGCTACAACACCGCGCAGGCCAGCGCCATTGCCCCTCATGTGCTCGATGGCGGGCAGGCTATCGTTGGGGGTGGCTTTACGGTGAAGGGGCAGAGCTTTGTCGGGTCCGGGGTTATCTCCGGCGGAACTTTCGAGGTTGGGTCAACCGAGCAACTGACCAGTGGCGGCACGGATATAGGGAGCATCTTCGGCGGGACGCAGGTTGTGTCGTCCGGTGCTACGGCGATCAACGGTATCTTCAGCGCGGGTGTCCAACTCGTGCAGGGCGGTCTGGCGTCCGGTTCGGTTGTCTCGGCCGGAGGAACGGTTGTTGCGGGAAGCGGGGGTACGATCAGTGGATTGACCATCGGAAGCGGCGGTACGGGTCTGACGCGCTCTGGCGGGCTGGTGATAAACCAGATTGTTGCCGCACATGGCCTGGCAGTTGTTTCGTCCGGCGGTGTCGTCAGTGGTGCAACGATTGGTTCAGGCGGGTCCGGGAACCTGCTTTCGGGTGGCGTCATAAGTGGCGTGACCATCCTGTCAGGAGGGACGCAGAGCGTGTCATCCGGTGCCACGGTGCGCAGAGCCGTCGTTTCGGCTGGTGGCTCCATGATTGTCGCATCAGGCGCGACTGTTGCTGGTCTGGTCCTTGCAGGCGCGACATCCAGCACAGGCGCGGCTGGAATGCTGACGGTGTCACCCGGTGCAGTGCTGACCAATCTGAGCGTCGGCTGGCGCGGACGCATCGATATCGAGGGACTGTCCTACAAGCCAGGCGGTAAAATCACGGTCAGTAACGGTGTCCTGACCGTGACTCTTCCGGACGGATCGAGCTGGTCCATGGCGCTGACAGGTTCCTACAAGGCCGGTGACTTCCATCTGCAGGCTGATCGTGACGGCAGTACCGAGCTTGTCTATGACAAGTGCTTTCTTGCTGGCACCATGATTCGCACGCCTGCTGGGGAAAGGCCAGTAGAGGCCTTGCGTGCAGGCGATTTGGTCCTGATACATGGCGCAGCCGGGCCTGGTATACGCCGGATCGCATGGATGGGGTCGGCCGAGATTATCGTTGACCCGAGCCAGACCGATGATGTGGCAGGGTATCCCGTCAGGTTCAGCGCCGGGGCAATCAGCGCCTCGGTTCCCGATCGTGATCTCTTCATCACCCCAGAGCATTGCATCTATGTAAACGGGGCTTTGGTGCCCGCTCGCATGCTGGTCAATGGTAACAGCATCATCTATGACCGCAGCCAGACGCGTTTCATGATCTATCACTTGCGCACTGAGGATCATGCAATCGTCTGGTCGAACAATATGCTGACAGAAACCCTTCTTGATGATGGTGAGATCAGTAATCTGACGCCTTTGGGAATGCCGGTTTCTGCTGGGCCGATAGATGTTGGCAGATTGGGCACCACGAGCTCAGGTGTTGTATCCGACGTACCCAAGCGGGTAGCGCCCCTCCGGGTGGATCGTGGCTTCGTGGAGCCGCTGCATCGTTCTCTGGCCATTCGTGCAGGCTGTCCGGTTGCTGAAGCCTTGGACAGCATTGCCACAAGCACTCAGGAAGACGCCGACCTGCATCTTCTGGGTAATGACGGACAGGTCATCCGGCCAAGCAGGCATGTGTATGATATGGTAATTTTCCAGATTCCTTCGGAGCTAGAGGAAGTGCACATACGCTCACGTGCTGCGCGCCCCGATATGGCTGAGGGCCCATTTGTTGATGACAGGCGCCATCTTGGTGTGCTGGTTGGGGATGTTCATTTGTGGGATGGCTGCGGCGCGATGCAGATTGATACCCATCTCAACGACGCTTCCCTGGAAGGGTGGAACGGGTTGGAAGGCGTGCCGATGCGCTGGACCAGTGGGAACGCCAGATTACCCCTTGGAATGCGCAGGCCCGGCGTGCCGGGTGTGCTTGGTCTGACCATCAAGGCCACAGCCCGATATGGTATCGTTGCCTGACAAAGCAGGCTCGGGCTCTCTCTCAGGTGAAAAGCTGTTCCTGACGTTGCATGTCCCGTCCTGCCCGTAACGCGGCACCGCGGCGGATATGGCGTGCCTGCGTCAGTTTCAACAGGGCTTCAGGATTACCCAGGGCAAGCTGCCGTTGCAGGATATGGGCAGTTACATAGGCATCGGGCCCTGCCCGGTGCGCGGGTGAGGCGCTTGCCCGATCCAGATCGAGCTTGAGCCAGTAACGCAGGATCTGGTTCGTATGGCGCGGGGCGTCCGGCCAGAGTTTCTGTGCAATACGCAACGTACAGAGCCAGGGTAGCCCCTGTGTGATCGTATCGGTCAGGAAATGTCGCTCGAAGGCGATATGATGGGCGCAGAGCATATGCGGCACGGGATCGCGCTGCACCAGAGCGCTGAGGGTTTGCGGTGTGGCCTCGGGCAGTTCATCAGAAAAATCCTCGTCCATCAGGTGGTGAACGGCCTGTGTCTCTGGCGTCAGCGGGGCGCGGGGCCTGAAGAGCTGCGTGTGGACAGGTTCAATCCGCCACACATCATTTTCCAGCACGAGGTCAACCGAGCCGAATTCGATGACTTCAGAGGCGAGGGGGTGAGCTCCGGACGTTTCCAGATCAATGACGCGCAGTCTCATACTTCTTTTTAGACCCGTTTTTCCGGTCGAGTGCGAGTCCCTCTGGAACTGTCTGCCGGCTGTTTGAAATGATCTGAGCAAAATAAGTATCGGCACTCATCCTGGTATCAAAACTGTCTTTGGGGTCAGATGTTGATCAGCCACGGGGAAAAATCGGCGGGCTCATGCCCCATTCTTTCATGGCCATGCCAGATTGACGCCATATTCCCTTGTTGTCGTTCCGATAAAGGAGATGGTCATGAGCAAGATACCAGCCCTGTCCCAGACTGAACTGCCCGCTGCCAGTGAGCCGGCCAAACTGGGAACAGCAACGCCGCGTGACATCAAGTCTGATGATCATGGTGCTTTTCGCGTCCATGTACAGTTGTTTGGTCAAGAATGGTCCCAGACACACTGAGAACCTGGATCTGACTGAGCAATGGTCGTTTCGCATCTGCCTGCTCAGGAACGTAGGGCCTGATCGCGCGTCAGATCAGGTCGTTTTTGCCAGATGAAGCGTCTTTTGTCGGCAAGGTCGTCAGCCCTGCGCCGGAAGGTCCGAAATTGCGTTGTCGGCGCGGTGCCACCAATGGGATTCAGGAGATCCCTCGGTCAGCGGCAGATAAGGCTCCGGTCCACCCGTGAGGCAAACCGTATTTGTCGGTGTTTCCTCGAGTGACAGGCTGGTGCAGCACAGGACGTCACCATCAGCCCGGAGGAAGGCTTGCAGCTTTGCGTAGAGCAGAGCGGCCATCATCTCCGTCGTTGGATCTCCCGGTGTCACGACGAGCCGGTCCGCACGCGCGGGTTCGTTGGCCAGAAACCAGCCTAGCAGTGGGTCCGACGAAGAAATCTGAAAAGCGTGATCCAGGCGCGTATCTACAAAATCATGCCATCGCCGTTTGGCATCGGCGAACGGGACAACCATGTTCCACGCGCCGTCCAATCGCGCAGGTGATCGAGCCTGCAACGTGACGGTTACGAATTCATTGTGGCCATGGGGGATCGCACAGCGCTCGGAGCTGCCGGCGATCAGCCGGTGCCCCATACTGAACCGCCGCGTGAAGCTTAGTTCAAGCGCTGACATAACTGGCCCATCCCTTGGCACGGAGCTCGCAGGCGGGGCAGGTGCCGCAGCCATAGCCCCAGTCATGCAGATGGGCGCGGTCGCCCATATAGCAACTATGACTCTCACGATTGATGAGCGCCACCAGCCCGTCACCTCCGATACGCTCGGCCAGACGCCAGGTTTCCGCCTTGTCGAGCCACATCAGAGGCGTATGCAGCACAAAGCGTGTTTCCATACCCAGATTGAGCGCGACCTGAAGGGCCTTGATGGTATCGTCACGGCAATCAGGATAACCGGAGTAGTCGGTTTCGCACACGCCTGTTACGATGTGTCGTGCGTTGCGCCGGACGCCAAGTGTTGCGGCAAAACTCAGGAAGAGCAGATTGCGCCCCGGCACGAAGGTCGAGGGCAGGCCGTTCTCGTTCATCTCGATTGCCGCTTCGCGCGTCAGGGCCGTTTCCGAAATCTGCCCCAGCACCGAGAGATCGAGCGTATGGTCCGGTCCAAGACGCTCACGCCATTGCGGGTTCTGGCGCATCATGGCATCGCGCAAGGTATCGCGGCATTCCAGCTCGATCGCATGACGCTGGCCGTAGGCGAAACCGAGAGTCTCGACATGGGCAAAGCGGTCGAGCGCCCAGGCAAGACAGGTTGCCGAATCCTGCCCACCTGAGAAAAGGACGATGGCCGTGTCATCAGAGAGCATCAGGGAATCCCGATCAGCTTGTGGGTTTGCAGGGACAGACGCCAGCGCGGGTGCTTCAGGCAGTAGGCGACGGCCTTGGCGGTATTGGCGATGCGATCCGGCCCGTCCATGGGCTGCAGCCAGAAATGCTCGAAATCCCAACCCTCAAACAGCTCGGGGGGCAAGCTTTCCTGCGGAAAGACCAGTTTGAGTTCCTGGCCGGTCTGTTGTGTGACAGTGCTGGACGGCTTCGGACTCACACAGATCCAGTCGATCCCCTGCGGGGCGTTGATCGTGCCATTGCTCTCGATTGCGATTTCAAAATCTGCGGCTTTGACAGCAGCGATCAGCGCGGGATCGATCTGCAAGAGCGGTTCGCCGCCTGTGAACACGACATAACGTCCTGCCTGATCGCCAGCTTCGCTCTGCCAGCATCGCACAAGGGCCTCAACCAGAGCGTCGGCTGTTGCGAAACGCCCGCCGCCTTCGCCATCCGTTCCGATGAAATCGGTATCACAGAACTGACAGGCCGCCTTGTGACGATCTTCCTCGCGACCCGACCAGAGATTGCATCCGGTAAAACGGCAGAACACGGAGGCGCGCCCTGTATGAGCCCCTTCTCCCTGCAGTGTCGCAAACATTTCCTTCACAGCGTATGGCATGCTCCGCATGTCGGCGAGGCGGGCTGTAGATGCAAGTGAAAAAACAACGAATAAGGGGCGGCCGGGTTATTTCGTCACCGGTGTAACGCCAGCGACCGGGGTGATGGGAATGGGCGGCGCATCCTTCATTTCCGAGACGTGCTGCACATACATCACATCCTTCGTGGTCAGCCAGATGCGGGTCTGATGCAGGAATCGCGCACCGAACAGGGCATGGTCGATATTATCCGCATCATCGATGGTCACCCACGCATTGCTGATACGGAAATCTGCCATATCGAGATGGTCGAATTGCTGATGATAGCTTGTAACCGTGTCCTCTCCAACGGCCATGCTGTCCGTGCTTGACGGGTCTTTCTTGAGGTCGCGACGGGTGATTCCGAGTTTCTCATGGGCCAGTGAATAGGGCAGCAGAACGTGGGAGGAGCCTGTGTCGAAAATTGCCGGGATCGGCTTGCTGCCATCAATGGTGAATGTCAGGCGAACTTTATTGTCGTCCCAGTCCCGTTCAATCGGTATCTTGTGGACCGTTCCCTGCCAGTAGGGGGTGATATAGGGGCACCGGCGCATGTCGAGCATATACATCGCATGATGCGGCATATCGATCACCAGATCGGACGCCATCAGCAGCTCTGCGCCGAGCAGTCCGACAATGGGGGGCAACCCTTTGGGCGTTCGGGGCGCCATCGACTCTGTAAGGACAAACGCATGGTCGGCCGTCGCTCCGGAGCCCAGATCGAGCCTGTCAATGCGAACGACAGCGCTGCTTTCGATGCCATGCACACCTCTTACCTGAGCTGTCGCGCCTGTGTAGTTCAGGCTGAGCATGCTGGCGTTTTTCCGGAAGATGACAGAGTTGAAAGCGCCGGTATCGACCATGAACAAGACAGGCTTGCCATCAATCCTGGCCTCGACAACCGGAATCGATGCCAGACTGCGCAGCCTCAGGCGCCCCAGTGTCCGGATCTCGCAATGACCGGGCTGAAGCGGTGGCTGGTCATCGCACCCTGCCAGTACGAGAAGGCCCATCATCAGGGGCAGGCAGCATATGAAGGCGTTTCTGCGGGACATTTTGGCGCTCTTTACCAGGGCGGTTCGTCTAACTGTTACATGTGTTGAGATTGTTTGCCAGTCATGACGCGTTTTATTGCTGCCGATCAGCCGGTATTACCGCTTTGCTGCGGGTCAGGGCCGGGTCGTTTTCATGCTGGACTGAACTGCGCCTGAGCCCTGCCAATCGGGTGCAGCTGACAGTCATCGCTGACAAATGTCTTTCGTCATTCGGGGAGAAGCTGGCATGGGTTCAGTCTTCATGATGCCGGAGGCCTGATGATTTCTTACCGATTATCCGCAAATCTGTTGCCTGCGCTCCCTTCAAGCATGATCAGGCTATTGCTGCTGCTCGCCCTGATGATGCCGGTTGCCACCGTTCAGGCGCATGAGTTTGACGTAACTGTCCTGGGAGCGGCCGGCGGGCTTGAGGATGGTAATCTGAGCGCCTATCTGGTCCGGGAAGCG
Source organism: Asaia sp. A2 (assembly GCF_057319415.1). Taxonomy (NCBI): domain Bacteria; kingdom Pseudomonadati; phylum Pseudomonadota; class Alphaproteobacteria; order Acetobacterales; family Acetobacteraceae; genus Asaia; species Asaia sp. A2. Next base: position 66,571 of record NZ_JBXWTO010000009.1, on the reverse strand, counting down.
GGAACGTCGTCCGGTGTGCTTCTGGATGCAGGCACAGTGCTCAACGGCATCGAAAAAGCCGATGCCGCCCATGCCTTCGATGGCATCGATCTGGGCCCGGCCCCATCAGCCTCACGCAGCGGGGTGATCCTGCATCATGTGATCAAGGGCTATCTGCTGAGCCATGCCCATCTCGATCATGTGGCAGGTCTGGTGGCCATCTCGCCTGAGGATCCGGGCAAGCCAGTCTATGCCCTTCCGTCGGTTCTATCGGTGCTTCAGGATGATCTGTTCAATCATCGCGTGTGGCCCAATCTGGGGGACAGAGGGGTGAAGCCAGCATTCGGTTTGCTTCACTATCATGACCTCACACCCGGCGAGACGACCCCGCTCTTAGGGACGCAACTGAGCGTTACCCCTTTTCCACTGAGTCACGGGGGGGTGGAATCAACGGCTTTTCTGCTCCATTCAGGTCAGGATGCCCTGCTTTATCTCGGAGATACCGGTCCCGATGCCATTGAGCCGGGAGGCCGATTGGCGGCGCTTTGGCATGTGGTGGCGCCGCTGGTGAGGGGTGGTCACCTGAAGGGCATTATCATCGAATGTTCCTATGACAACCGACGGGCGGACAAGCAGCTTTTTGGCCATCTGACGCCGCGGTGGCTGCTGGCGGAACTTGATGCGCTTCAGGCGCAGGCAGGCGTACCCATGAAGGGCTTTCCCGTTCTGGTGTCGCATATCAAGCCCTTGCTCGAGGCCGGACCGACAGCGCAGGCCCGTATTGGGAATGATTTGAACGAGGGTAACCGGCTTGGTCTTCGGTTCATCATAGCCAGACAAGGCATGACGATACGTTTCTGAGGCTGTTGTGGGATCCGGCCGAAGAGTGGTCCGTCAAGCTGTAGCTAGTCGTCCCGTTCTTCAAACAGGCCAGACCGATTAATGCGCCTTACCAGAAAGGCGGCCAGCAAGGGGCCAATCGCATATGCTGCGAAGACGAAACCGATCATGAAGTAATCGCCGCCATTCATGCCTGTTTGCTAGTCCCGCCCAGTAAAGATCAATCATAGCCGGATTCATGACCTTGAATCCATCAGGGCACTGCAACCCCTCTGGTATTTTCACGAGGGGCAAGGCATGGCCTGCTTTGCGAGGCTCTTGGAGGAAGGGCGCAGAGCAGGTAGAGCTTTTTTTCTGATCCAGCGAAGAGCAAGAAGCATGAACACAATCAAGGCAGAGGCAGGTCGAAGAGAGCCTATCCTCGATCTGTTCCCCTTGAGCGCCGCCGGACGCTTCAGGGCGGCCCTGGCCGATTTGCGTGCAGGGCTGCGTCTTTTGCCCCTCGCGATGACGCTTGGCTGGCTCGATATCAAGATGCGCTATCGGGGGTCGATGCTGGGGCCCTTCTGGCTGACCATCACCACCGCCGTCATGGTGGCAGCACTCGGGTTTCTTTATGCCGAACTTTTCAACATGGTCATCAAGGACTATCTGCCCTTTCTTGCGCTGTCGCTGGTTCTGTGGGGGTATATCTCGACGCTGATCGGAGAAAGCACGACAGTCTTCTCACAGGAGAGCCGCATGATCCAGGCGGCGCGCATGCCTTTTAGCGTTTTTGCCTTGCAGGCCATCACGCGCAATGTCCTTGTGTTATTGCATAATGCGGTAGTTGTGCTTGTGGTGTTTCTCATCTTCCGGGTCACGCCGTTGCATATCTGGCTCGTCCTGCCAGCACTGGCGCTCTGGCTGGTGGACAGCTTCGCGCTCATGCTCTGTCTGGGTCTGTTGGGGGCACGCTTTCGCGATATCCCTCCCATCGTGCAATCACTGCTTCAGGTATTCTTTTTCATCACGCCGATCATCTGGCGCCCGGAACTGGTTGGAACACTGCAGCACTGGATATTGCTCGACCCGTTCTATTCTCTGATCGCCATCATGCGCACGCCGCTTCTGGGAGAGCCGACGCCCCTTGCCTTGTGGGAGGTTGCGCTGGCCCATAGCGCAGTACTGGTGGGTTTTGCGGTTCTCGTCTTTACACGCTTTCGCGCCCGTATCGCGTACTGGGTTTGATCATGACCAGAGTTCTTGTGAATGGCCTCTCACTCAGCTTTCCGGTCTATCATGCTGATAATCGCACCCTGAAGCGTTCGATGGCACATGCCGTATCCAGCAGGACGGCCAATCGTGCGGGAAGCGCCCTGATCGAGGATCGCCGTCATCGTGTCACGGTGGACGTGCTCCGGGATATCAGTTTTGGGCTTCATAGTGGTGAGCGGCTTGGCCTGATCGGTGGCAACGGCGCTGGCAAGACAACGCTTCTGCGCGCTCTGGCTGGCATCTATGAGCCTGTCGCAGGACGGGTACGCATACGCGGCACGATTGGCACGCTTCTGGATACGCAGCTTGGCATGAATATGGAGCTGACTGGTATGGAGAACGTGCGCCTGCGCTGCCTGTCTCATGGTATGAGCCGCGCGGGCACGAAATCCGTGCTCGAGAATGTGGCCGAATTTGCCGAACTGGGCGACTTCATCGCCCTGCCGGTCAAGACCTATAGCAGCGGCATGCTGGTACGTCTGGCTTTTGGTCTTGCAACAGCCATCACGCCCGATGTGCTGCTTATGGATGAATGGTTCATGGCGGGTGACATCACCTTCATGGAGAAGGCGAGGCTCCGGCTGGAAGCCCTCGTACAGGATGCTGATGTGCTCATCATGTCATCTCATCAGCCCGAAATTATGCGTAAATGGTGCACACGTCTGATCTGGCTTGAGGAAGGGCGCATCCGGCTCGATGGTCCGTCCAGCGCAGTGCTGGATGCCTATCTCGCAACATGAGGTAAGGTCATGTGGTGCCCGGGGCTGAGGCAGGGCGCCTTGGCCCGGCATGATCGGTCGATCAATGGGTGATACGCGGCTCGGCGGCAACGTAGTGCACCATTTTCTCATGTTTTTATGGGAAAGTGGCGCGAGTGACGGGGCTCGAACCCGCGACCTCCGGCGTGACAGGCCGGCGCTCTAACCAACTGAGCTACACCCGCATGGAGCGTTTCCGCTCCGGCGACCGCATCGGAGGAGGCTTGTTGCGACCTCGTCTTCGGTGAAGGGGGAACTACCAGCCCTCATTGTGTTTGGCAACAGGGGGGAAGAAAGAATTTTGCATTTTCTTCCCCTTACCCTCGTTTTCCTGTGCTTCGTGACAGCACTCAGCGTATGGGCACGATGGGCTCCATTGCCGAATCGCGGCAGGCGGTAGGGCCGTTGACCGGATTGCAACGCATCATGGCCCCGCCTGGAAATGACACGCTGTAATCGTGCCAGCGGGCAGGGGCATAAATCGGATAATCCGTGCTGATCAGCTGTGCGCCATCCTCGAACGCGGTCTGACGACGGGCAAGGTCGTTGTGACGCGCCTCCAGCGTGTCGCCATCAGCGCGCGTTCTGATAAGATAGCCCTGCCGGACCAGATCCGGGACGATCTTTGCCGCTTTGGCATTATCCACTGCCTCGAACTCACCGACTTTCTTGCCCACAAAACCCTCGTTGATTTCAGTGAAAGCACATGTTGGCTCGCCGGGCTTGCCATTGGGAAAGATCAGCCGCCCCTTGAGCGCCGGGTGCCCTACCAGGTAGCGCGCCGTGTCATGAGGGCGCTCGAACACGAAGACAATCTTGCCCCGGGCTTTGGCAAGGCTGGGCCAGCCTCTGCTGCGTATGGCCATGTTCAGATCCGGGGCGTCGCCACGCACATCATCCGGCGCCAGAATGCGGTTGCGCCCGAAGACTTCCAGCAGTTCGGCATCCAGACGGTCATAGGTGGCAGGGGTGAAAATTTCAGGCTGCGTGAAAGGGACTTTTCCCGGTGGTGCGGATTGTTTCGTCTCCAGGTCGATGAAAATCGGCAAATGCCCCGGATGCGCGTCTGACCAGGTGCGAATGATGCCAAGGCAGGCCTTGAGCGGCTGGCAGGTCGAACGCTGGTCGATATCGACGATATGCATGACCTTGAAGTCATTGCCTTGCATGATGGCTGGATCGACAGGATCGGCCTCCGGGGTGAGGCCTGCTTTACGCAGCCAGTCCGGGCCCTTGGGATGGGCATAACGCCCGCCCTTCATGTCGGCATAAAGGTCGAGCTCGATTTGCCTGATACCGTGATCGAGCTGCACGGCAAGCGGCGCGTGATGATAGTCGAGCGTCATTGCGGCGTCAGGCGCGACTTTTGAAAGCCACTGCATGGTGACAGGTGACATGGCAGCACGATAGGAATTATGAGTACCAATTACCTGAATTTCGTTGAGGTGAACTGCCTCATCGGGCGATGCCGGCACGGCGCTTGGCGCATTTTGCGCATGACCTGATGGTGAGAGTACCGTGAGCGCCGAGGCGGCGAGAAGAAGAGATAAGCATTTCATGAGCATGTCTCGGATCATTTGGTCTGGACATGAAGAAATGAAGCAAGAGGCGGAAATATCGGCATGACATTCCCGCCGTCATCAAAGATTAACAGACCAGCGTGATGCCGACGTCGGGTGCCTTATGGCTCAAGAGCCGAAGAGCGGCAGGAGGCTGGCGCATTGACCGGATTGCATCGGGCCACAAGTCCTTGCCCGAATCCGACTGAGTAGTGGTGCCAGGGCGCTGGCTCGAAGGTGGGATAATCGGTGCTGATCAACTGTGCGCCGGATGAAAAAGCCACGTCACGACGCTCAAGCGCATTCTGACGCGCTTCGATCGTGTTGGCATCGGCCCGCGTGCGCACGAGATAGCCCTGTTTCACGAGGGCAGGGATGGTCGTTGCCGCGGCCTTGTTGTCCACCGCATCGCTGCCATTGCCCTTGGCCCCGATGAATCCCTCATTCACTTCGGTAAAGCCGCAATCCGGATCGCCGGGACGCGCATTGGTGAACACGATACGATTGCGTAGGGCCGGGTGATCCTTGACGTAGCGCGCCGTGTCATGCGGGCGATCAAACAGGAACACGATCTTGCCCCGTGCCTGTGACAGTGCAGGCCAGCCATGCTGCCTGACCCCTCCATCGAGTGTTGGAGCATCGCCACGCACGTCATCCGGGGTGATGATGCGGTTGCGACCGAAAACAGCCACCAGTTCCGCGTCCAACCGGTCATAAGTGGCTGGCGTAAAAACCTCAGGAGGTGTGAAAGGCAGCTTGCCTCCGCCAAAGGGAATATCCTGCTTGGTTTCCAGATCGATGAAGACCGGTACATGGTTGGGGTGGGCGTCCGACCATGCCTTGATCTGCTCAAGACAGGCGCGGAAAGGCTGGCAGCTCGATCTCTGGTCGATGTCGACAATATGCATCACCTTGAAATCAGTGCCTTGCATGGCCTGTCCCGGGGTTGGATCGGCATCGGGTGTCAGCCCCGCCTTTTGCTCCCATTCCGCACCTTTGGGATGGGCATAGCGGCCGCCTTGCGTATCGGCATAAATGTCGATCTCAAGTTGGCGTACACCGTGATCGAGCTGTGCTGTCAGGGTGTCGTGATGATAATCGAGTGCAATTGCGGCCTGAGGGGAGAGTCTGGTCAGCCATTGCAGTGTCACTGGCGAGATATCGCGCCGGTACGAATTATGGGTGCCGATCACCTGGATTTGGTTGACATGCACGGCATCGTCCACGGCTCTGGAGATTCCGTGCGTTTCCATAGGAGCATGACCTTGGGCCCATGATGCCGGGGCAGAGGCAAACCCCACGGCAAGTCCCGAGACAAGTCCCGAGACAAGCCCCGAGACAAGCATTGTGTGGCTGATTGTTGGAAATGAATGAAGCAGGTGGCGAAAGCGCATCGACAGATCCTGAAAAGGCAGGGAGTGACGCGGCGCATCAAAGAGCATTGCAGAAAAACCGACTACTCAAAACGGGGAAGTCATCAAGAATTCATCGAACAGAATTGAATTCGACATATATTGCTGATCCCGCCTGGACGCGTGACTGTCTGATAATTCTTGTCAGGCTGGTAGTGAACTGTACTGCCTCGGACCGACACGCCCGGGAGAGACCTGGAAAGCCCCCACGCAGGCGAGGTGACCCAGGACGCATCACGCGTACCTTGGCGGTTGATCGGGCATGACATGGGGTTGCCATCCCGCTGAGTGGGACGGTTTCTGTGCCGTCTGTATATGGCCATCCGAGCGGGTACGCGAGAAAGCGGATCATCCCGGATGGGCTGGGTGCCGGACCGGGCTGGAGGCCATCATTTCATCGAGCCAAGGGCAGTACGAAGGGCAAGAGAACATGGAGCGTCGTCAGGATTACTGGGACAGGGTCTATACGGACAAACCCTCGACAGGCTGTAGCTGGTACGAGCCCTGTCCAACCCTGTCGCTCAACCTGATTATGCAAGCGGCCCCCGGGAAGGGGCCGGTAATCGATATCGGGGGCGGGGCCTCGTTTTTGCCGGACAGGCTTCTTGAAGCCGGATTTGCCGAGGTCACGAGCCTTGATCTTTCTGCTGTCGCCCTGTCTGGTGTTGCCAGACGGCTCGCGCCTTTCGGCATGCGACATCATGTGATCGTCGCTGATGTCACGGCATGGTCGCCAGACAGGCACTACATGGTCTGGCACGACCGCGCGGCGCTGCATTTCCTGACAGACGCCGCCGATCAGGCACGCTACGTTGCCGCCTTGCGATCAGCTCTCGTGCCCGGTGGCATTGCTGTCATAGGCGGTTTCCCCCCGGATGGGCCCCTTCGCTGTTCCGGCCTGCCTGTCATGCGTCATGACAGCGCATCTCTGTGTGCCCTGCTGGGGAATGATTTCACCCTGCTTCGAACGGTCGACCATTCACATGAAACGCCGAACGGCGCGGTTCAGGCGTTCCAGTTCAATGTTTTTTCAAGAAAGCATGAACGATGAAGAAGATCGCGCTTCGGTTCGCCATCACTGTTCTTTGCGGCATTTCGCCTCGCGCCCATGCCCGGAGGATGAACGAGGACGAGCCGCTCATGGAAGCCTGTAGGGGCCAGAATGGGCAAATGGGACAGGCTGGAACCTATGACTGTCTTGAAAAGGTCAGGCGGCAGGAGGACGCTGCGCTCAACAGGGATTATCAACGAATTATTGCCCTGTTTCAGCGTAGCGACCAGCCGCGATTAAACGATCGTGACGCATTGAGGCAGGCTGAGCGCGCGTGGCTGGTCTACCGGGACCAACTCTGCCATGCCGAATATGGGCTCTATGCAGGTGGAACAGCGGGCCCCCTCGAGCATGTCGCCTGTCTGGCCGTGCTGACACGCCGGCATCACGAGGATCTGTTGTCTGGCTATGGCTGGCTTTTGCCCAAGTTTGAAGTGCCGTGATCTGGCGAATGGCTCTGATTGCGGAGCGCGTCATTCAAGGCTGGTTATTGCGGTAAAAAACCGTATTCCTTGAAAAGGGTGCGAAGAATGGCACATCGTCGCTCGGCTTTTCGCGTTGCCGCATTGATGGCCCAGAATGAAAGGTGAGGCATGTTCATGACGGGAATGGTCCGGCCGGCAATCGCGCATGTGCCTAAATGAATCTTCCAGCCAGCATGATGCGCCTCGTGATTTTCGGTAAAATGCGCGCCTATTCCCTGTCTGAATGTATCGCGGTTGCCGTGCGTAAGGATTAATTCCGGCTGAATAGCGTCGATGAAGAATTCATGAACAGGGCGGCATTGTGCAATGGCGTTTTCAAAATTCACATGCAAACGCAGATTGCGCGAGCGGGTAAATACCAGATTGCTCGCGGCAACCTTGCGTGTCTCCAGCCCCATCATCGCAAACAGTTTGCGTATACGGCGCTGTAATGGCGCCTCTCCTGAGTGCAAGTTTCTTGGCGGATCACCCCATGACTGGTCCAGAAACGCATTTATCCCCGATCGGCTTGCAGCCAGTGCGTGTCGTATGGTCCCGTCACGGTTGTTGTCAGGGCTCCCCCCGGGATTAAGCCCAAGGAAATAGACCGGACCCGGTACAAGCGTCATGACGTCGCTATAGAGGACGGCGCCGGATGCATCGAGCAAGGTGCCTCCACCCTGAATTGGCTGGGAGGCCAGATACGCTTCGGCCCGGTCGAGAACGCTGTGCGGAAAAATGGCTGACAAAGGCAACGATCCTTGGGAAGGTGTGCCCATCATCAGGCAAATGCAGGAGAGCGCGGGGGCTGCGTACGACTCTGCGATCATTCTCCTGCACTGAAGCGGCTCAGGCAACAGGAAAGGCATATGGGCTCATGGAGATAGGGATCGACGATCTCTCCAGCGCGGAAAGTCGGGCGCTGCTGGCCTTGCATTTGTCCGGCATGGCGGAAAGCACGCCAGAGGCGTTCCGTTTTGCCCTCGATCTCTCCGGACTGACCACGCCCGAGGTTACGGTATGGACTGCGCGTATCGAGGGTCGTGTCGCCGCCATTGGAGCGCTGAAGCAGTTAGGTGAGGGTGTGGGCGAGGTCAAATCCATGCGGACCCACCCCGATTTTCTCGGGCGTGGCGCTGGAGCGGCCATACTGGGCACGCTTATCGAGGCTGCCAGAGCGCGTGGTCTGATGCGGTTGAGCCTCGAAACCGGGACGTCACCATCGTTCGAGGCTGCGATAAGGCTCTATCGCCGCTACGGGTTCGAAAGTGGTCCGCCCTTCGGCCCGTACAAGGCCACCCCGCATAACCAGTTCTTCCATCTGGCGTTGTAAAATCGGGTCTAATGCAGCGAGACCCCGTGTGGGGGCGAGGGCAGAACCCTCGCCGCAACATTCAGCGACTAATCATGATCTCGATCAGATTGGCCTTGCCGCTCGCAATACCGGCCTGGATGGCGGGGGCGATATCGCCAGCGCGTGCCAGGCGCTGGGCAGGCAGGCCCATGGAGGTGGCGAGTGCCTGATAATCGATGGTGGGGTTGACGATATCCATTGCGATGAAGCGCCCGGTCTGTGCAGCCGTGTAGTTCTGCTGACCACGCATGAAGTTTTTCAGCACATTATATTCGCAGTTATTCATGACAACGAAGGTGATGGGGAGGTTTTCGTGAGCAGCCGTCCAGAGCGCCTGAGGCGAATAAAGCGCCGCGCCATCACCGACGAGGCAGACGACAGGCTCGCGCTTCAGGCCGAGTGAGCAGCCGATGGCAGCGGGCATGCCCCACCCCAAAGCCCCACCGCGCAGAAAGGAGTACTGGGACGGATCGCTGCTTTCGAGAAAGCTGCGGACAAAGCCCGATGTTGCAATGGCCTCATCCACGATCGGGGTGTCGGGGCCGATGGCCCGTACGGCTTCACGCGCAGCCAGAATGGGTGGGATGACCGCCTCCTTCATGGCCGCATCAGCGCGGCCATGAAGGGTGGCGCGCTCCGAGGCGCGTTGCGTGGCCGCTTTGCGGCGCAGGGCGTCATAGGCGGAAGCATGGGCGAGCGAGGCGTTTTCCACCAATGACTGTAGCGCGTTGAGCGATGCTTTCAGATGCCCGCAGGTCGAGAGCGCCGTGGGATAGGTGCGTCCCAGATCGTTCACATCGGCAGAAAGCTGATAGACGGTACACCCCTCAGGAATAGCCGAGCCTTCGGTGTAGAGAATGGTAATGAGCGATTTGCCGCCAATGGCGAAAATGGCGTCATACTGGGAGAGCACCTCGGCAATACCGCGCGCCGTGGTGGGCAGGTTGCCACGCCAGAGCGGATGGGCGGTCGGGAAAGGGACGCGCGAGGGCCAGGAAGAGCCATAGACGGGCGCACCCAGTGTTTCGGCCAAAGTTGCCGTTTCAGCAGCGGCTCGGCTGGCGTGGATTTCGTCACCTGCAATCAGGGCAAGGCGCCCGGGCGCAATGGCGGCAAGGGCGTTTGCCAGTTCTGGCAGGGCGCCGGCAATGGCATTGCGGTCGATGTGTGAAGGGGCCCCGGCACTGACGGTGCTCATCTCCTCCATCACGTCCATGGGCAGGGAGAGAAAGACCGGGCCGGAGGGTGCGGCATCGGCGTCATGAAAGGCGCGCCGAACCAGCGTGGGGAGTTGCTCGGCGGAGGCAACTTCCTTGCCCCATTTCACCGCAGGCTCGGCAATCTTCAGAAGATCACCAAACAGAAGCGGATCGGTAACGGCATGGCGCAGATCCTGCTGTCCTGCCGTGACGACAAGGGGTGTCTGCGAGACATGGGCGTTGAGCAGGTTACCCATGCCATGACCCAGCCCGCCTGCTGTATGCAGGTTGAGAAACCCCGGTCGTCCCGCTGCCTGGGCATAGCCATCGGCCATGGCCACAGCGCTCGCCTCCTGCAGGGCGAGGATGTAGCGGATATCGGGCCGGCGCAGCAGACTGTCCATAAGAGGGAGTTCAGTCGTGCCGGGGTTGCCGAAGATATACTCGACCCCCTCGCTCGCGAGGATTTCGAGCAGGATATCGGCACCGCTGCGGGCGTCGAGCGTGCTTGTCTTGGCGAAGCTGGCTGACATGGTCTGGCTCCATAAAGGGCATTTTTGCGGGATGTCGCCCAGTTGAGCCAGCATCCCTTTGCCGAAACGGTATCATGCAATCTTCTGATAAAAATTGCGTTTTCAGCTTCATGAATATGGCCTAAGCGCATAAAATATGCGTCAAAATTCGATTGTTGGGGTATGAAGATGCTTGAAGATCTGGATGCGATTGATCGCCATCTGCTGCAGTTGCTTCAGCAGGATGCATCACGCCCGACGGCTGAGCTGGCCGAATCTGTCGGGCTCTCGCAGGCGCCGTGCTGGCGTCGCATACAGCGTCTCAAGGAAGCGGGAATCCTGCAAAAACAGGTCTATCTGGTGGATCGACGCAAGATCGGGCTGAACGCGCAGGTTTATGCTCTGGTAAAGCTCACGGCCCATGCCCGCGCCAATCTGGCTGCGTTCGAGGAGGCCATACGCGAATTCCCTGAAGTGCAGGATTGCTATGTTCTGCTTGGCTCGGTCGATTTCATCCTGCGCATCGTGACGCGGGATATCGAATCCTACGAGCAGTTCTTTCTGAAAAGACTGGCCCTGATCCCGGGGATACAGGAGGTCAACTCAATGGTGGCTCTGTCGGAAATCAAGCACACGCTCGAACTTCCCATAGAGCGTCTCGCCTCCTGAAGGCCGAGAACAAGTCTGTTTTCGAGGTCGAGCGCGCAGATCATTTGCGACACGGGACGCAACGATGCAGGACAAGGCGTAAAGGGCGCGTCGGACGGGTTCAGCTTACAAGGCCGACATGTCCGGCTTCACGTCCCGCCCCATGAGTAAAAACTGAACGGCACAACAATCCGGGATCAAAGGGGCCAACGCCCCTTTGCGGGTTTCAGGGCAGCGCCCTGAACAGCCGTACCAGCAACAGGGATTTCCCCATCTACAGATGAACGACGGAACGGGCGAAAGACAGGATGACGCAAAACAGGTTTCGCAGGTTTCCGCCCCTCTGAGGGTCTCAGGGCAGAACCCTGCGCACCCTTACCAGCAGCAGAAACCGCCATCCACAAGCAGGTCGACCCCGGTGCAGAAGGACGCAGCGCGGGAGGAGAGGAAAATGGCGGGTCCCACCATTTCGCGCGGGGCGGCAATGCGGTTCATGGGGGTATCGTTCTCGAACACTTTCACACGCTCGGCCCATTCGGGGCGTGTGTTCATGGGGGTGGCAGTATAGCCGGGGCTGATGGTGTTCACACGTACGCCGCGCGTTGCCCATTCCATCGCGAGGCTTTTGCTCAGATGAATGACGGCAGCTTTGGACGCATTGTAATGCGCCTGCATCAGACCGCGATTGACGATCACGCCGGACATGGAGGCGATGTTGACAATTGATCCACGACCATTGGCCAGCATGGCGCGACCCTCGGCCTGAGAGGAGAGGAAGACGCCTGTCGTATTGATATCGAGCACGCGCTGCCACTGGTCGCGTCCCATCTCCTCGGCCGGGGCGGCATTGGCGATGCCTGCGGCATTGATGGCAACCGAAAGCAGGCCGAGTTCGGCCTGTGTCGTCGCAATGGCATCGGCCAGGCTGGTTTCGTCGGTTGCATCACCGGTGCAGACCAGCGCAGCACGTTTGAGACCGCGGATACGGTCGGCGGTCTCGTCGAGGCCCTGACGTGAGCCGGGGAGGTCGAAACAGGCAACCGAAGCACCGGCTTCGGCAAGGCCGATGGCGATCTGTTGCCCGATGCCGCTTCCGGCCCCGGTGACAAAAGCGACATCGCCGGAGAGATCGAAAAGGTCCATGAATTTATCCAGTACGGGTGGGGGCGGCATGGTCGGGTTCCGCCCGCAGAAATGCCGGGAAATGCCGCGTTGTCAGGCGCTAAGGCGCTTGGCGTGACGGGCGAGAAGCGCTTCGGCGCGCGTGACGACATTGGCTGTCGTGAAGCCGAAATGGCGGAACAGATCCTGTGCCGGGCCGGACTCACCAAAGCCCGTCATGCCCACGACATCACCATCGAGCCCCACATAGCGTGCCCAGTACATCGTGCTGGCGGCCTCAATGGCCAGACGGGTGCGCACGCCATCGGGCAGGACACTCTCGCGATAGTTTGCGTCCTGGGCATCGAAGGTTTCGGGTGAGGGCAGGGAGACCACCCGGACCGCGAGATTCCGGTTGCGCAGAATGGCGGCGGAGTCGAGGGCCAGAGTGACCTCCGAACCTGTGGCAATCAGGATAAGGTCAGGGATGCCTGCGCAGTCGGAAAGGATGTAGCCACCGCGCCAGGCATTGCGCAGTTGTTCCTCGCTGCGGCTGTGTTGTTTGAGCGGCAGGCGCGAGAGCGAAAAGGCGGTGGGGCCGTCACGACGTTCAAGCGCGCTGACCCAGGCGATGGCCGTTTCGACCTGATCGCAGGGGCGCCAGGTGACCATATTGGGCGTCTGGCGCAGGCTCGCGAGCTGTTCGACAGGCTGATGGGTGGGTCCGTCCTCGCCCAGACCGATGGAATCATGCGTATAGACCAGAATCTGACGCTGTTTCATGAGCGCTGCCATGCGCACGGCATTGCGCGCATATTCCATGAACATCAGGAAGGTCGCGGTGTAGGGAATGAGGCCGCCATGCAGGGCAATGCCATTGGCCATGGCGACCATGCCGAATTCGCGCACGCCGTAATCGACGTAATTGCCGGCAGCATCGAAGCAGACAGAGGAAGACCCTGACCAGCGTGTGAGGCAACTTGGGGTTATATCGGCGCAGCCGCCGAACATTTCGGGCAGATGGGGGGCAAAGGCCTCAATGGCGTTCTGCGATGCCTTGCGCGAGGGGATATCCCTGGGGGCTGCCTGCAGGGTGGCGACGAACTCACGCGACAGGGTCGCCCAGTCTGCGGGGAAGGCCCCGGCCTGACGGCGGGTGAATTCGGCAGCCAGATCCGGATAGGCATCGCGATAGCGGGAGAACAGATCGTTCCAGGCGGCCTCGGCCACCTCACCGGCGGGGCGATGATCCCAGTCGCGATAGATGGCGTCAGGAATCTCGAAAGCCGGACTGGCCCAATCCAGACGCTCACGAATTCTGGCGATCTCATCGGCGGGAAGAACACTGCCATGCACCTTGTTGGTACCGGCATAGCCTTCGGAGCAACCCTGACCGATGGTGGTACGGCAGATGATCAGGCTAGGGCGCGTGGCTTCGGCGCGTGCTGCGTTGAGTGCGCTGAGCACAGCATCGGGGTCATGCCCGTCAATCTCGCCGATCACATGCCAGTCATAGGCCTCGAAACGCTTGCGCGTATCATCGGTATAAACCCCGTCGATCGGCCCATCATTGGTGACCATGTTGCGATCATAGAGGATGATCAGCTTGCCGAGCCCGAGCGTGCCTGCCAGAGCGCAGGCTTCATGCGAGATGCCCTCCATCAGGCAGCCTTCACCTACATAGGCATAGGTGTGGTGATCGACGATGGGCAGGCCGGGACGATTGAACTGGGCGGCCAAAGTCTTTTCTGCCAGCGCCATGCCGACAGCGTTGGCGATGCCCTGGCCCAGCGGGCCGGTGGTGGTTTCGATTCCGGGCGCATAGCCGAATTCGGGATGTCCGGGCGTTCTGGAATGGAGTTGGCGGAACTGCCTGATATCCTCGATTGTCAGGTCGAACCCGCTCAGATGAAGTAGGGCATAGAGCAGCATCGAGCCGTGGCCGTTGGAATAGACAAAGCGGTCACGGTTGCACCAGCCTGGGTTGGCCGGGTTGTAGCGCATCACGTCACGCCACAGCACTTCAGAGATATCAGCCATGCCCATTGGCGTGCCGGGATGGCCGGACTGGGCCTTGAAGATGGCATCTATGGCCAGGATACGGATGGCGTTGGCGCGTTGCTTGCGGGTTGTCATGAGAAGCCCTCGGTCTGATCCGGCCAGTGGCCGCAATGTTAGATTCGGCTGATGAAATGATATGTATTAAACTATGCTCATGAAGTTTCTTTTATGAAGCATGAACAATGCCCAATTTGTTGCATTAAGCAAATACTGTAGATCCAATGTATTCATAAAATAAAACCATATGACTATAGGATTTTTATGCAATTCATGCACGATGGTGTGATGGTTGGTAGAGATGTGTTCTATGTATAAGCGCAAGCCCTATATCTGTGGAATACATAGTTTCATGGTCAGACAATTCAAATTTCTGTCAACTTCTGGATAGAATACAAATTATGTTCTACAAAGGTTCGTGTGTGATGTCATTAAAAAACGTTTATCATATCAATTCTGACAGCTTGAATGTCTCATACGAACAGACTGTCTGGTAACTATAACTCTTTTTTGTGATTTGCCGGAGGGGGGCAACCCGCGCAAAGGAGGACGGGCCAGGCACGCTGCAGGGCAGCAAGATGCCTTTTTTGAGACTCAGGAGAAACACAATGGCAGGCGGGACATTCGTCGGCGGGGCACGGTCCGCAACCGACACTTTGCCAGACATTGAGCCACAGACGGCTTTCGGACGGTTCATCTCATGGGCCGGCATTCCGCCGATCATGATCTGGGGCTTTATCGGCACCCTGCTCTTCATGATCGGTGACGGCGTAGAGAGTGGTTACCTCTCTCCTTATCTCGTCTCGCTTGGTTTTCAGGAGCATGACGTTGCCGGTCTGTTTACCATCTATGGTCTGACGGCAGCTGTATCGGCCTGGGCCTCGGGTGCCCTTTCCGACATGTGGGGCAGCCGCAAGGTCATGCTTGTGGGCCTCGCCATCTGGATCCTGTTCCAGATCGGGTTCCTGGGTTTCGCCCTGCCGTCTAAGTCCTGGACATTGATCACGCTGTTTTACGGTCTGCGTGGCTTTGGCTATCCGCTCTTCGCCTTCGGCTTTCTCGTCTGGGTTGTGAACACGGCGCCCGTGCAAAAACTGGGTTCCGCCGTCGGCTGGTTCTGGTTCTGCTTTACGGCAGGTCTGCCCACGCTGGGCACGACGATTGCCGGTGTGCTGCTGCCCATCATCGGTGGTTATGCAACCCTTTGGGTCGCCCTGAGCTTCGTCGTCTTCGGTGGTGCGCTGGCCCTGCTCGGCATGAACCGCGTGCCTCGCGTCGAAACCGGCAACAAGGGAGCCATCAAGACCCTCTTCATGTCGCTGGCCATCGGCTGGCAGCGTCCGAAAGTGGGTATTGGCTGCATTGTGCGTGCCATCAACACCTCTGCCGAGTTCGGCTTCCTGGTGTTCATGCCGCTCTACTTCACCCATACGCTCGGCTTCACCATGGGGCAGTGGCTGGCTGTTCTTCAGGCCATCTTCATCAGCAACATCTTTTTTAACCTGTTCCTGGGTATCATCAGTGACAAGCTGAGCTGGCGCTACACGGTGCTGATCATGGGTGGTATCGGCTCGACGCTGAGCACCATGGCACTGTATTTCGCACCGACGCTGCTGGGCCCTGACCATCTGTTCATCGTCATGATCGCTGGCGCCTTCTATGGCATGACCCTGGCTGGCTATGTGCCGCTGTCGGCCCTGATGCCTTACCTCGCTCCCGAGAACAAGGCAGCCGCCATGTCGCTGCTGAACCTCGGTGCAGGTGCCAGTGTCTGGATCGGCCCGGCCATCGTCTACATCTTCGAGCCTGCCTTCGGGGTGTTCGGTGTGATGGTTGTCTACTCTATCATCTACTTCATCAGTGCGGTTCTGACCTACTTCCTGAAGCTGGACCCGGAAGTGGAAGCCCATCTCCACTCCACCCGCGCTTCAGCCAAGGGTTTCTCCCACTGACTGACCGGTTTCCTTCTTGAGACGAGGGAGAAAGAGGCGGGGCCATGAGCCCCGCTTTTTTTATGCTTATGTCGAGCCATGCGCAGGATGAGTCGCTCTGATGGCATCATGGAGGTGATCGTTACGCGCCCGGCTGAAATGCACCTGTTTCAGAGCGCAACCCGGCAAAAGTGAAAGGCTGTGCTTTGACGGTGCACCCCGTAACGCACTGTTTTTCATATTTTTTCATTGCGTAACTGAGCGTGGAGCACTGTGACATAATTACACAGTATTTGTCAAAGTATGTAATAAACGTGTAACCAATCTTGCGGCTCTTAACGATTGGACGTTACGTCTTAGGAACGTTGCGATGCGCTCTATCGCAGATTAACCCATTTTGACGGAACGCCCTATGACGACGCTCCCCAAAGAGACGAACGAATCTGGTCATCACGACCCGATCGTCGCCTCAGCAACTCGCCGCAAGCGACCCCTCGCGGCTGGGCTGATGAGTGCTACAGCCTGTATCGCCCTGTTGCATTTCGTCAGCGACGCACAGGCACAGACTGTATCAGCGCCCGAAACATCGACGATCCCTGCCAACGCTGCCAAAGCTCCAGCCAAGAGCAAGGTTAAGGTCAATGCCCAGAGCCGCTCGATGCGCGCCAAGGCAGTTTCCGCACCTGTTGGGGACGCTCCTGCAACTTCGCGCCCCGAAACCATCATGGTGACGGGCTCGCTGTTCCGCGATCCGAACACCACAAGTGCGTCACCAATCACGCACATCACCATGAAGGACATGCAGCAGCGCGGTATCAAGACCGTCACTGATGCGCTGCAGCTTCTATCTTCCAACGGTGCAGGCAACCTGACCAATGCCTGGTCGGCGGGTGGTGGCTTTGCCGCCGGCGCCTCGGCTCCTTCACTCCGCGGTCTCAGCACGGATTCGACCCTGGTCCTCATGGATGGGCAGCGCCTGTCGTACTACCCGCTGGCCGATGACGGCGAGCGCAACTTTGTCGACACCAACTGGATGCCGCAATCCATCATGCAGGGCGTGGACGTGCTGCAGGATGGCGGCTCGGCAACCTATGGTGCTGACGCTGTTGCCGGTGTGGTCAACATGATCACCCGCAAGGAAATCAAGGGTTTCGAGGGTAACGCCGAAGGTGGCCTGACACAGCGTGGCGATGCAGGGCATCAGCGCCTCTACGCCACCTGGGGTCATGGCGACCTGCACAAGGACGGCTATAACTTCTACATCAACTCGGAATATCAGCAGGACGACCCGCTCTATTACCGTCAGTTGAACGCGCCTTATAATAACGGCGATCTAACCGGTATTGGTGGTTCCAACGGAAACGACAATATTGCTTCCGGTGGTTCGATCACCAATTTTGCCCCGTCGACCGTCGCACTCGTCCGTCCCGTGACAGGAAGTGGAACGAACACAGCGCCTTGGTCGCTTCTTAATCAGCAGGCCGGGTGCCGCGATCTGGATGGGCTTGTGACCGGGAGCGTCGGGGGAAGCACCGGCACCAGCCAGGCCTGCTCTTGGAATACGCAGAAATACGCCCAGCTTGCGCCAGATCTGCGTCGCGTCAGTGCCACGGCTCATTTCACGGCCAATGTCACCGAGCGTTCACAGCTGACCGCCATGTTCACCTGGTCGCAGGCGCGCTCCATCATCACCGGTACACCCTATTCGACCTATGGCAGCACGTCCTACAGCCAGGCGAAGCTGGCAACGGCGCAGAATACCTATCTGCCTGTCTATCTGGCTGATGGCTCGCTCAACCCAAACAACCCCTACGCCGCACAGGGTGAGCAGGCTCAGGTCAATTATCGCTTTGGCGATCTGATTCCGACCACCATGGATACGAGCCAGAACTTCCGTGGTTCGGTGCGCTATAATGGCTGGCATCCGTCGCGTTGGGGTTCGGACTGGAATTACGACGTCAACTTCGTTGGCATGAACACGCTGCTGAACCAGACGATCACGGGTGTGCCGACCATTTCCGGCATCCAGAACGCGATCACCAGCGGCAGCTACAATTTCGTCGATCCGTCGCAGAATTCGCAATCGGTGCTGAATTCCATCGCACCGCGCAACGTCATCAACGCGCGCACGCAGGAATATTCGGGCGAAGCCACGCTCAGTAAGGGTCTGTTCCACCTGCCGGGTGGTGTGGCCAAGCTCGCCATCGGCGGCAACATCCGTTACGAAGCGCTGAACGATCCGAACGCCAATCCGCTCGATACGGCCAATCCGGCCAATCAGTACACCAGCTATATCAATCCGGTGAACGCTCAGGGCAGCCGCTGGGTTGAATCGGCCTTCTTCCAGGCTGATGCGCCGATCGTGAAGATGCTGGATGCTGAGGCTTCGGGCCGTTACGATCATTATTCAGAAGGCTTCAGCCATTTCTCGCCGAAATTCGGCGTGCAGTTCAAGCCGACCGAAAAGCTGACCCTGCGTGGCACGTTCCAGAAGGGCTTCCGCGTTCCCAGCTTTGCTGAAACAGGCGGGTCGAATGTGGGTTACACCACCTACACGCCGAATAATGCCAACTTCATCAGCCAGCATCTGAACGCCAACGGCACGCCCAACAACTACGCGCAGACCTATTATATCGGCTCGAACACGGCCGGTAACCCGAACCTGCGTCCGGAAACCTCGACCAATTTCTCGGGTGGTCCGATCTTCCGTCCGACCCGCTGGCTGACCCTGATGGCGGATTACTATTATATCCGCAAGAACCACTACATTGCGCCCAACCCTGTTGGCACCACCAACGTGGCGAATGCCTATCTCGCAGGCGAAGCCCTGCCGACAGGTGTGACGGTGACGCCGGACATTGCCGATCCGCAGAACCCAAGCGGTCAGCTGCGCCCCGGCATCATCAATCTGGGCTACGTCAACACGAACAAGCTTGTGACTGACGGTTTCGACCTGTCCTTCGAAGCCAACACACAGCTTCCCGGCGTGTTTCATGAAGTCCACTGGTACAGCAAGGGTACAGCGACCTTCGTGCGTCGCATGAACCTGACCAACCCCGATGGGTCGGTCTATCGCTATGCCGGAACACTTGGACCGTATGGTGCAGTTTCTGCCTCGGGAACGCCCCGCTGGCGCGCCAACTGGTCCAACACGCTGTCATGGCGCAAGCTGGCTGTGACGCCGACGGTCTATTACACCAGCGGCTATCGCACGACGGCTGAAGACCAGACGGGTTCGGGCACGGCAGGCAACTGCGCCGATGCCTTGACCTCCAGCAGCTTCGTTCCTCAGGGACAGTGCAAGGTCAAGGGCTTCTGGGATGTCGATCTGACGGTGAACTATCAGTTCAACCGCCGTTGGAGCGCCTATGCGAACGTCTACAACCTGCTTGGCTTCAAATCGCCTTACGATTTCGGCACCTATGGCGGTTACCTCTACAACTCGTCCTGGACCCAGAACGGTGTCGTTCTTCGCTCCTTCCAGTTCGGCGTGAAGGTTGTTCTCTGATCCTCTCGCTCGTCTGACATGAAAAACCCTCCGGGCTTCGCGGCCCGGAGGGTTTTTTACGTTCTGGGTCGTCTTCAGATTCCGGGTGCCTGGTCAGGACATGAGTAATGGGAAGCGCCCAATGGGATGGGCTTCCGTACGAGTGCCTTGTAAGGACGACTAATTTCCGTGCGGCTTTCTCATCCCCTGCACAGGGCGGTTCTCTGACTCAGTCCTTGTAATCCGGCTGCTCACGATCCAGCTTGCGGCGCAGGGCCTTCCAGATCATCTGGCCCTGATCGGGGTCTGTCTCGAATTGCTGGCGCGCGCGCAGCACCTCGGCCTCGCTCGGGCAGTGCAGCCTGGCCCCGGTCGATTGCGCGGCGAGCTGCACGCGGCAGGCCTGTTCCAGATAATACATGCGGTAAAAGGCCTGAGCCACGGTGCTTCCAATGGTCAGCAGGCCGTGATTTTGCAGAATCAGCCCCATATTGTCGCCCAGATCGCGCACCAGACGCTCGCGCTCGCTCAGATTGTCGTCTGCCGCAATACCCTCATAGGGGTGAAAGCCAATGCGCCCGTAGAACTCCATATTGATCTGGTTCAGGGGCAGGATTCCCTCCTCCTGCGCGGCAATGGCCATGCCCGCGAGCGTGTGGCTGTGCATCACGCAGTCGGCCTCGGGATGAGCCCGGTGCACGGCGGAATGGATCACGAACCCAGCCGGATTGACCGGCCAGCTTGTCTCCTGCTGAGGATGGCCTTCTGAATTCACCACCACGAGCGAGCTTGCCGTGATCTCCTCGAAGAGCAGCCCATAGGGATTGACCAGAAAGCGATGCCCCTCACCCGGCAGACGCACGGAGAGATGGGTGTAGACCATGTCGGTCAGGCCGAACTGCGCGTAAAGCCGATAGGCGGCAGCCAGTTCCTCACGCAATTCCTTTTCGGTCCGGGCGGTCATGCGGTCACTCCCGTCTTGCTGAAATGCCCGAATGTATTGGTGCGTCGTGTTCCCTCAGGCAAGGCAATTTCACCGCGTTCGCGCTTGGCGATGAGGTAGGAATAGGTCTGCATGGCCTGCGCCCACATGTGATCACCAATTTTCACGGCCTCATAGGCGGTATCACCCTTCTCGAAAGCAGGAAGGGGGCGTATTTCGTGATGATAATCGCAGGCATAGAAAAGCGGGAAGGAGTAGCGTTCTTCCTTCACGCTGCGCACACGATGGGCAGTGGCGACAAAAGCCCCCGCCGTCATCATTTCGAGCATATCGCCGATATTGACCACGAAACTGCCCGGAATGGGCGGTGCGTCGATCCACTCACCCTTGCCGTTCAATACTTCCAGACCCGGCTGGTCAGCCAGCAGGATGGTGAAGCACTCATAATCCGTATGCGCGCCAATGCCCGGCGCGTCATGCGCCTCGCCGTCGAAAGGATAATGGATCATGCGGAGTTTCGAGGGAGGGAACTGCGCCACATCGTCGAAACTATGTTCATCGAGCCCCAGCGCGAGGGCGAAACCACGAAACAACACACGCCCCAGCTCAAAAACGGCCTTGTAATAGGCGCTTGCCCGCTCGCGGAACAGCGGAATTTCGGGCCAGTCATTGGGACCGAGAAGCGGCGTTCCGGCCTGGACCAGAGGGTGATCGGCAGGAACCTCATAGCCGATATCGAAGGCTTCCTTATGGTCGGGTCGGGATTTGTTGTAGATTTCCTCCCCTTCCGGAACGAAACCCTTATGCGAGGCAGAGCGGCCGATATAGCGCTTCATCTTCTCCTCAAAAGGCTGGGAGAAGAAATCCTTCGCTGCCTGCCGCAGATCGGCAATAAGCTCGGGCGCGACGCGATGACCGGCAATATAGAAAAACCCGATCCTGCTGGCCGCTTCGTGCAGCGCTGCCGCCACTTTCTGACGATCGGTCTTGTCTGCCGAATACAGCCCGGAAATGTCGATTACCGGAATGGACGTGAACGTCTCTTCTGTCATGTCAGGACTCTCCTGCTGAAGCGGGGAAGCACCCCGCAAAGGATTTCGTCTGATCCTGCCTGAGCCAGTCATTCATGGCATGGCGGTCGGCAAGGGGCAGATCGGTGAAGGGCAAGGTATGGGTGTAGCCATCGGGGCCACATTCCGGTGTCAGCGTTGTGACAGCGTAGCCGCGTGCGCGCTGTGACACCCAGATCCGGCGCCAGAAATCGCGGTGAAAATCGAGTGCGGCGCGATTTTCAGGTGCCGCCGGATGCGAGACCTGCGGTCCCTGATCGTAGCCCACGCGTGCCTGAACGTGATGCACGCGCGCGATGAAAGCGCTGAAATCATCGCAGGGGTCATCGAGCAGTCTCTCGCAGCCCACCACCCAATGGCTGATATCGGCGGTAAAAAGCGCCTCGGGTATCTGTGCGAGAACATCCAGCGTGACCCAGGGTGTCGCGCAGAGCCGGGCGCGATGGGTCTCGAAGCTGAGCGTCAGCCCATGCTTCTGTCCTAGATTCATGGCACGACCAATGAACTCCGCCTGAAGTGCGGCATTCCAGCGATCATTGCCGCCCAGCACGTTCACGAAGCGGGGGAAGAGGAGCGTGGCCCGCCCGAGGGCCTCATCCAGATCGGCCAGATGGTCGTCCAGTGTCGCGCTCTGGCGGGGGATGACCCCGCCGCCGGTCAGGGCAATGGCGATATAGGGGCAATCTGTGTCGCGCAGGGCCGTACCGCAGGCAGCGAGGTCTTCCGGTTCCGGGATGCGCGCCTCGATCCCGTTATAGCCTCGACGATGGGCATCGGCGATGGCCTCACCCCAAGGGCGTGTATCGCCCCAGAGTGTCAGGAAGCTGTCGAGGTGCATCGGCGTGTCGTCTCCCGTCATGCTCGTGCCGGATCAGAAATTATAGCGCAGATCGCAGCCGATCCAGCGCGGCGTCTGAAGGAACTGCACGCGTGAATTATCCGAGCCTGTGAAGGAGTAGGTGTTGCCGTGCTTGTTGAGCATGTTGTCGACATACACGGCGGCCGTCCATTTGCCGGTTTTGGGACCCACTTCCATGCGCATCCCGAAAGAGCTGATCTTGTCGGTCACGCCATTAGGGTCACCCAGGGCCACCAGCATATTGTCCTTCCATGTGTAGCTGGTCTGGAGCGTCATACGATAGGCGCGCGGCAGGTCGATGCCATAGCGTGCCACCGCATTCCAGGAGAAGCGCGGGGCAAAAGGCAGCACCGAATGAGCGCTAACCGAGGAAAGCAGGGGCAGACCGCCGATGTCATTGACCGCATTGGTGGCCTGCGCATCGAGATAGGCAAAGGAGCCGCGCAGATCGAGATTGGGAATCAGATCATGCAATGTGCTCGACAGCTCCCCGCCACGGGTACGGGCACGCGGGATAGGCCCAAGGCTGAGTGAGGTGATGTTCATGGGCATTTCGGCCACGAACAGCGTCTGGCGGTTATGATATTCGTAGTCGAAAAGCGCGCCTTCGATCTGCACATGGTTGTGCAGCAGGCTGGTCTTGGCGCCAACTTCATAAGCGATCATGTTTTCAGGACGCACGTAATCAAGCGCCTGAGGGGCAGAAACGGGAGCCGCAAAATAGGCACCCGCCTTGTAGCCGTTGGAAATGGTGGCATAGACCTGTGTGCCGGGCATGATGGTGTAACGCAGCCCCACGCGCCCAGTCAGGCGGGCATAGGAATGGGTGGTGTCGAGGCGTGAGAGATAGGCACCTTTGGTCGTCAGCGCACCAGCATCATCGATCGTGCCGCCATTGAAGCCACGATCATCCCAGGAGAAACGGCCCGAAGCAATGAAATCGAGATTGCGCAGCAGATGGGTGACCGTGTTGAGATAGAGCCCGGTCGAGACATTCTGCTGCACGAAGCGATCCGTCAGATTGCCGTTGGGCACGCCGAGCAGAAAGGAACGGTAGCTCGTATAGGCTCCGTTGATCTTGTCCCAGGATTCATAGACGCCCACCGTCAGGTGGAAGCGCTTTGCCAGATCCATCCTGAGATGCATGTCATGGGACTGGGCGAGGGACGTGTCGTTCCAGTGATAATCACCGACATTGATTGATTCGCCATCGTAATTATCATAATCGCTGCGACGGAAGGCGTCGAACGCAGTGGTCGAGACGAACTGCCCCCAGTTGAAATCATGGGTGTAATTGATCGAGACGCCGCCGCCATTCTCGTTACGGCCTACGCGGTTCGTGCCCACATTGACTGCGTTATAGGACGCATTTGGCCCAACACCCACCGTTCCGGTCGGAAAACCATTGACCGCATCGCCATCCGTATCCTGCGGCGACATCGAGATGCCCTTGTCACGCGTGTAATGGATATTCAGCAGCAGGCTCGAACGGTCATCGATCAGAAAGCGCGTGAGATTGCGCAGACCGAGCTGATCCTGCGAGCCATAGCGTTTGTTGGTGTGGATATCGCGCTGCCAGCCATCGCCATTGATATAGGAAAAGGCGGTGCGGTTCTGAATACGGTTGGTAATCGGCACATTGACGGCAGCGCTCGCGGTATTGGTGCCATAGCTGCTATAGCCCCAATCCACATAGCCGCCGAATTTTCCGTCGGGCTTGACCGTCTCGACCGCGATGTTCCCGCCCGTGGCGCTGCGCCCGTAATCGAAGCCCTGTGGCCCTTTCTCGACGGCGACAGACTGGGTGTCGAACATCTGCCCTGTATAGAACACGGGGTAGGGGGCAAACACGCCATCCTGATAGATGCCGATCCCGCCCATGTTGTTGCCGGTATAGTCATCAAGCCCGATGCCTCGGATCGAGAAGACAGGTGTACTGCCAGACGTTGCATTCACTGCGGTAAGGCCCGGCGTGTAGGCCGCAATATCCTTGGGGCTGGTGATGTGCAGTTCCTGCAACTCGCGGCCACTCAGCACATTGACCGTGGCCGCCGTGGTGAGGAAGCGCTGAGCGCGTGAGCCCGTGACCTGAATGGCCTCCGGGTCGGAATGGGGTGCTGCATGGCGCCGGGCATGGGTGCTGCTGCGCGGCGTATGGGTGGCGCGGGATGGGGGAGCGCCATGAAGGGGATGATTGGGTGTCGTGGTGTGCGGGCTTGCTGCTGCGTGGGCCACACCGCCCAAACAGGACCCGTCCAATCCAGAGCCAGCCAGAGCGATCCCGGCAGAGAGCGAAAGCGCCGTGCTGGTGAGGCGGCGAAATCCTTTGGGCAGGCGCGTCATCATGAAAAGGACTCCCGTCAGTGGCTTCCCTGTCATTGAAGAGACGAAATGACATCCTGTTCGATTGAAAAAAACCAAACCTCACTTTGTCAGATCGTTACCCATATCGCGTCATTCACGGAATTTATGGCAAATCTTCCAAGATCACGCGCTTTGAGGCGCCTTTGTCACGTGTGGTGAATCATCTGGTCCAGAAACTGGCGCGCACGGGCCGTATCGGGTGCTGTAAAAAACTTCTCCGGGGGGGAGGCCTCCAGCACGACGCCCTTGTCCATGAACACCACGCGGTCGGCAATATGACGCGCAAACCCCATTTCATGCGTGACGCAGATTGTGGTGATGCGTCGCTCGGCCAGGGCGTTGATAATGCTGATCACACCCTTGATGGCTTCCGGGTCCAGAGCCGCGGTAGGTTCGTCGAAGAGAATGATATCGGGCGCCATACACAGGGCGCGGGCAATCGCGACACGCTGCTGCTGGCCTCCTGAAAGCTGGATCGGATATTTATCGGCCTGTTCGCCAATACCCACCTGCTCCAGATAGCCTCGGGCGAGCGATTCCGTCGCGTCGCGATGGGCCTTGCGGACAAGACGCGGGGCAAGTGTGCAGTTTTCCAGCACGGTGAGATGCGGAAAGAGATTATAATTCTGAAACACCATCCCCACCGCCCCGCGCAGCAGGGGCAGGCTTGTCTTGTTGTCGATCACCTCACCATCGATCATGAGCACCCCACTATCATGGGGCTCGATACGGTTCAGCGTGCGGATAAAGGTCGATTTTCCTGATCCCGATGGCCCCAGAACGACAATTTTCTCGCCATGATCGATATCGAGGCTCACCCGGTCCAGCGCGAGAAACTCGCCATAGAATTTGCTGAGCTTGCGCAGGCTGAGGGCGCAATCAGGGTTGGGGGGCAGATTATGCAACATGGTTTGATGTCTCCGCCTCTGCGGTACCAGCCGCCGCCCTGCCTGCGGGGTTTTCCGTGGTCATGCCGGGTCTGGCGGCGCTGCCGGCGCGGCTTGCCCAGACAAACCGTGTTTCGATGCGCTTTTGCAGGTGCAGAAAGGCGAACACCATGACAAGATAATAGACCAGCGCCGCAGCGTAATATTCGGTAAACTCGAAGCTGCGCGCCACCTGAACCTGCGTGATGAACAGCAGTTCCTGCAGGGAGATGACCGAAGCCAGCGAGGTTGTCTTGAGCAGTGAAATGAACTCATTGATGGTGGGCGGCAGCGCCACACGCAGGGCCTGGGGAAAGATCACATGGCGGTAGATCTGTGCCTGACTCATGCCCAGTGCCTGCCCCCCTGCCAGCTGTCCGGGGTCGATAGCGCTCAGCGCCGCCCGATTGATCTCGACCTGATAGGCCGACTCATTGATCGACAGGCAGATCCAGGTGGCCAGGAAAGGCGAGAACCAGCTTTCGCGAAACACCGGAAAGAATTGCGGCAGGGCATTCCAGATGAAAAGAAGTTGCAGCAATGTCGGCGCACCACGAAAAACAGCGACATAGGCCCGCAGGAAAGGATGCCAGAGAGAGCGCGGGGCGTTGAGTTTCAGGGCAATGGGAATGGAGATGACGATGGCCGCCGCATGAGAGGCGAGCGCAATTGCCAGCGTCATGACGGCGCCCTTAAGGAACGCCATCGAAAAAAGGGCTGAGAAAAACGTGGTTGTGTTGAAGCGCGGTCTTTCACTGTGCACACCGAGCGCCGCCCGTGCGGCGGGGCCGACATTCCATTTTTTCTCAAGAGCTGCGATCTTGCCCTGCTGCTTCAGCGTGGCGATGGCCCCATCCAGCAACGCCTTGTCCTGCCCGGTGCGGCGCAGATAAATCGCAAATTCCGAATAGCCCGGCAGGGACGGGGTGAAGATGACATGCAGCTTGCTGCCCAGCTGGGCCTGTCGATAGAAAAGCTCGACATCCTGACTCAGAAAATTCTGTGACCGTCCAACCAGAACCTGCTGCACTACCTGATCTTCGCTCGGATATTGCTGAAGCATGATCGGGGCCTTGCCACGTGCAGCCAGACCCTGGTTGATTTCCTCGATACGAGCGGCATAGCTCGTCCCTGATTCAACAGCGAGGCTCTGCCCCGCAAGGGCGTCGAAACTGCTCACCGGAGCGATCTGGCTGGGGGCCACCACAACGGGAGATGTTTCGAGATAGGCGACCGCATCAAACAGCCGCTCGCGCGACGCCTGTTTGAGCACCCCGCTCATGACCAGACTGCACCGCCCCGCCCCGAGGCTCGGAAAAAGCCCTGTGAAATCCATCGTCTCGAATTGAACGGGGACATGCCAATAGGCGCCCAGCTCACGCGCCAGCGCGATATCGAACCCGTCCAGCGCAGAAAGATCTGCCCCGTTGACGAATGTCATGGGGGGCAGGGTCGGATTGGTGCAGATACGCAGCGTTCCGTTTTCGATGAAGGCCGGGCGGTCCTGGGCAAAGCCGGAGGCGGATGAGAGGAACGCGACCAGCAGCGCGAGGCAGGCGATGAGGCGGCGCATCAGCATGTTTCTTCCAGAATGGCGCGGAAGGTTTCGGCCATGAGCCCGTTCTCCGGGGTGGGGCGTATCAGGAAGTAGAAATGATTCACCAGATGCAGGTCATTGAACACGATATGGCGCAGCCTGTCCTGCTGGACCATCTGCGTCACGAACAGCTCGGGCAGAAAACCGACATACATGCCCGACAGGATCAGCAGGGCGCGTGAGTCGATATTATCGGCGCGCGCCGCGAAATTCATGGAAGGGCGCAGCTCATCCCATCGCGGGGAAGAGGCGGCATCGCTGACACTGATCATGCGTGCCTCGGCGAGCGTGGCGATATCGATCGTGTCTTCCGGGCGGTCAAAAAGCGGATGGCGGGCGCCGCAGTAAAGATTGGACCGTTCGCTGAAGAGGGCGGTTGCTTCCATTTCGGGCTGCTGGTGCGGATAGAGCGTAATCCCGGCCGTTGCCGTCCCGTTACGCACGGCAAATTCCACATCGCGTGTCGAGGCCGAGCGCACATCCATCTCGACCGCAGGATAGCGACTGGTAAAGATCTGGATGGCCCGCAACAGGGCGGTTTCGCCATGAAACTGGATGTTGTCGGGCAGATAGAGGCAGAACCGCCCCGAGAGCGTTCCGCTGACATCATTGATGCGCTGCTGGAACAGATCGATATCGGTAAAGAGGCGCGTCGTGGCATCGAGTACCCCCTGGCCCTCATTCGTCAGGGCAAAACCTGCGCGCCCACGGTGGCACAACACCATGCTCAGCCGGTTCTCAAGGGCGGCAATGTCAATGCTGATCGAGGATTTGCTCTTGCCCAGCGCCAGTTCTGCCGCAGCGAAACCGCCATGCTGTGCCACGCAGGCAAAGACACGCAGCAGGCGCAGATCGACCTCGGCGATACGCCCCTGAAACCCGCTGGCGCGAGGTGGGCGTCGTGGCGTGGCGTTGGTGCGGATACGTGACAAAGGCGGGAATCCTGCTTCAGCAAACACGTGATGATATCTCCCCTTGCGACACGATCAACCGTTCATCTGCCAGCCTTCTGTCGGGCTTTGGCAAAAGCCGGGTCGGTTACAGGGAGTATGCCGGGTGGGGCGCAGGCGATAATTTATGAAACGCCAAACCAAACTCCATCTCATTATAATTGAGAAATGATCCGGTGGCTCCTAGCCTCGCTCATACCTGACGGGCGTTGATGGCCTGCCAGATGCCTCAACGGGCCTTGCGTCAGGCAGGGTCGCAGCCGGCAGAACCTGCCCCGCCGGGTCTGCCTTCAACAGGAGCGCCGTGCATGACTGCCAATCGCTGGTTCATTGATAGCGAAACCGGAACATTGTCGGATGTGCTGCTCTGCCCGCCTGATTTCTACACCTGGAACCCGAGCAACGATATCGCCATACGCACCCTTGCCACGGGCGCACGTCCGGACCCGGCAAAGCTGAAAGCGCAATTTGCCGGGCTGGTACACGTGCTGGAAGAGGCTGGCGTTCATTGCCATTTCCTCACCCCGCGGGAGGGCCAGCCCTATCAGGTCTATACACGCGATTCGTCGCAAACGACCCCGTGGGGCACGGTCGTCACGCGCCTGATGCGCCCCGAGCGCCAGCCCGAGCAGGAGGGTATTGAGGCTTTTTACGCCGAAGATGAGATCACCGGATACTGCACTGAGGGTTATGTCGAGGGGGGCGATATCCATATCATTCGCCCCGGCCTGGTTGTGGTGGGTGTCAGTGGCGACCGTACAACCGTCGAG
Organism: Asaia sp. A2; assembly: GCF_057319415.1. Classification (NCBI taxonomy): domain Bacteria; kingdom Pseudomonadati; phylum Pseudomonadota; class Alphaproteobacteria; order Acetobacterales; family Acetobacteraceae; genus Asaia; species Asaia sp. A2. Next base: position 37,482 of record NZ_JBXWTO010000009.1, on the reverse strand, counting down.
GGGGCGCAGGCCTTTCTCAAGCCTTTCGAAGCGGCAGGCTGGACATGCCGCATGGTCCATTTCCCCGAGCATTTCCTGCATCTGGATGTGATTTTCACGATGGTGACCGAAGGGCTCGCCATTGGCGTGACGGATGTGCTGGAGGATGAAGACCTCGCCTGGTTCGAGGCGCAGGGCATCCGTATTCTTCCCGTGACCTACAAGGAGGCCATGCGTGATATGGCGTGCAATGTGCTGGCGCTGGGTGAGGGTCGGGTGGTAAGCCCCCGTCATTCGCGCCGCGTCAATGCCATGTTGCGCGATCATGGTCTGACCGTGCTGGAGCCTGAACTTGACGAGTTTTCACAAGGCGGTGGCAGCATACACTGCATGACGATGCCGCTCAGACGTGCCAGTCTGGCCTGACGGCACGGCATCATGTTCCTTGGTGCAGGCAGGAGAGCGTAGTCATGGCACCACGTCTGATCATCAGTGCTGATGGGCCGGAAGCCTTTGCAGGCTGGCGCGATTCCTTCGCCACCCATGCGCCCGATATCGAGATCCTGTCCTGGTTCGATCCTGCCACGCCCCGTGATGCGGCGCAGTATGCGCTGGTCTGGGAGGCCGATGACGATGATCTGCGCGCCATGGGGCATCTGCACGGTATCCTGTGCACGGGCGCAGGCGTCAATCACCTCGTCAGAAGTCCGGCCTTTCCCCGTCATGTGCCGCTCGTGCGCATGGGGGGTGGCGATACGGCGCGGCTGATGGCCGATTATGTTTTATGGGCGTGCATGACCCTTTTGCGCGACGCCCGGACATGGGCCGTGCAGCAGGCCCGGCATGAATGGGTGCGCAATCTGGTCTCTCGCACCAGCGCCGGTACCCGCGTCGCTGTGCTTGGTTATGGGCAGATCGGGGCGGTGGTGGCGCAAAGCCTTGCACGTGCCGGATTTGAAGTCTGCGCCTGGCGTCGCTCGCAAGGGGAAAGCGCAGACGGGCCTGTCAGTCTTTTCAGCGGGTCGCAAGGGCTTGAGCACGTTCTCGGCCAGGCCGATCTGCTGGTCAATCTCCTGCCCAGCACACCACAGACACGACACCTCCTGAACAAGGCAACCCTCACGCAATTGCCGCGCGGTGCAGGGCTTGTCAATGTCGGTCGCGGCGATCATCTGGTAGAGGCTGATCTACTGGCCCTGCTGGATGCGGGGCATCTCTGCGGTGCCGTGCTGGACGTGGTGGCCGAGGAGCCTCTGTCTCCGCATTCGCCGCTATGGGATCACCCGGCCATTACGCTGACCCCCCACGTGGCTTCCGAAGCCTCACGGGAGGAACAGGTTCGTTATGTCGCGGAGGTCATTCGCGAGATGGAACGCGGTGAAAATCCATCTCTCCTCTACGACCACCAGCGCGGGTACTGACTGCTTCGCTCATGCGCGGCTGGGTGATCTGCGCAAGCCCTGACGGGTATGTGGCTCTCCCCACAAGGCAGCGGTCTGATAAGGCCGCTGTCTGTCAGTGTCCCGGTATGATTTTACCCCTGCGTTTTTCCCGTCGCCCGGCACTATGCTAGAATGGCTTTCCTGCAATGGTGGCAGGTATGGCAGGGGAGTATTATGCGCAGGGTCGTCATCAACAGGGCATGTGACACTGAGAGGCTGCAGGCATTTCGGCTTGCCAATGCCCATATGCCCGATGTCGAACGCGTGGAGGGAGCGGAGGGGCGCGATATCCCGCTCGCGTCACTGGTTGAGCGTGGCGTGGCCGATGCCGGGCTGGTCTATAAGCCTGGCGCCATAGGGGCAGCCCTGTCCCATCTGGGATTGTGGAGCCATGCCGCGCATCAGAACGAAGCACTGATGATTTTCGAGGATGACGCCCTGTTATGCCGAAATTTCGAGGCGGAATCCGCGCGATTGATCGCGACCCTTCCGCCCGAGTGGGACGTTGTCCTGCTGGGTTATAATTTCAATGCACCGATCACGATCGACGTTTTGCCCGGTGTAACACGCAGCGTGATCACGTTTGATGAGCGGCGCATGCAGAAAAACGCTGCATCGTTTGGGGCGCAGGATCGTCAGAGCGTCGCCTATCGTCTGCTTCAGGCGTTTGGTCTATGCGCCTATGTGGTGTCGCCCAAGGGCGCGCGCCGGCTGCTCGAATGCTGTCTGCCGCTGCGGGCGCAGGAATATCAGCAACTCGGTCTGGATCGGATGGTGCGCAATGTCGGTATCGACGTTGTAACGTCCTATTATTTCTCCCAGCTAGAGGCTTATGGCGCTTTTCCGCCGCTTGCCCTCTCGCCCAATGACAAGACGATCTCCACCATCAGTCCACGCGTGACAGGCCGTCTGGTCTAAAGCCGGATGCGGGATTTCCAGTACGCCGGCGCGCTTTGCTGATCGCCTAGCCCCGGCGTTCGGCAATGGCGGCAGCAAGGGTTGAAACGAGCACCAGCGAGGCTGCATTGGAGCGAAATCCCTGAAAATCGGCTTCATGCACTTCCAGCCACAGGCCTGACTGCGGGATGACCGGGCTGGCTGCGCTGTCCGTCATGGCGATAACCGGCACATGACGGGCCTCGAGTGCCTGAAACAGCTCGATCGTGCGGGGTGCGTAATCCGTATAGCTCAGCACCAGAGCTGCATCCTCTGGTCCGGCATGGGCAAAGCTTTCTTCTTCCATACCGGTTTCGAGCCCGATGATCTGATGGCGAATATCGAGCTTGGCCAGAAGATAGGACAGATAGCGTATGACCGGCATGGAACGGCGCAGCCCCAGAAGATAGAGGCAGTTGGCCTGCGCCATGGTGGTGACAGCAGCCTCCAGCCGTTCGGGCAGCAGATGGGCCTGCAAGGCACGCAGGGAGTCATGCGCTGCCTCGTAAAATCCGTTGAAAATGACTGAGGCTTCGAGCGGCTCGCCATCGACGCGATGCAACGCATTGACGCGCTCGCGATAGGTCACGTTGCGCACGCGCAAACGGTCACGAAAAACCGCCTGCATTTCCGAAAAGCCGCCAAAACCCAGCGTGCGGGCAAAACGCACGACGGTCGAGGGCTGCACGCCAGCCTGTCTTGCCAGGGAGCTGACCGTTCCGAGCGCCACTTCATCGGGATCCTCGGTCACGAAATCGGCAAGCTGGACCAGTCTCTTGGGAAGCTGCGCATAGCATTGGCGCAAGCGATGGTGGAACGCGTCAAAATCGGACTGGGTCGGCACGGCGTCTTCAGCAATATCGGTCAAGGCAAGGTGATCCGCAAAAGGGAATGGATATTCCATAGCAAAACCGGGCATCCGGGCGAAGTGTCCCGGTCGCTCATGACGCCCTTGCCGCGCAGTTAATCACATCAGCGTGCGAAGTTAAAGAAAATTAGGGAATGTACGTTCTATGACGTGACCAATAACAGAATGTATGTTCTTATCATGCGCAACGTAACATGCTTGCAGGAGTCGGGGATGCGCGGACAGGATCTCGATATCATCGCCATAGGACGTTCCTCAGTCGATCTATACGGGCAGCAGATTGGTGGCCGGCTGGAAGATATGGCCAGTTTCAGCAAGGCAGTCGGTGGTTGCCCGGCCAATATCGCCATCGGCACATCGCGGCTCGGCCTGAAATCGGCCATCGTCACCCGCGTGGGTCATGAGCATTTCGGGCGCTTCATCACCGAGCAATTGCAGCGCGAGGGTGTGTGCACCGATGGCGTGCGCGTCGATCCCGATCGTTTTACGGCGCTCGCCATTCTGGGGGTGCGTGATCGTGAGAACTTCCCGCTTCTGTTCTATCGCACCGATTGTGCCGATGCAGCGCTGGACGAAAACGATATCGATCCCGCACTGATCGCCCGCGCCAAAACAGTTGTCGTGACCGGCACGCATTTCTCGCGCCCGGCTTCAGCCAGGGCGCAGCGCAAGGCGATGGATCTTGTCCATGCGCATGGCGGCAAGGTGGTGTTCGATGTGGATTACCGCCCCAATCTGTGGGGTCTGGCCGGCATTGGCGATGGTGAGTCGCGCTATGTGAAATCCGAGAATGTCACGCGGCATCTCATGGAAATCCTGCCGGAATGCGATCTGATCGTCGGTACCGAGGAAGAGCTGCATATTGCCGGGGGCAGCGAGGATACGCTTGAGGCCATTCGGGCTATCCGGGCTGTGTCCAGTGGCACGATCGTCTGCAAGCGTGGCCCGATGGGATGCGTCGTGTTCGACGGTGCCATTCCCGAGACGCTCGAAGACGGTATTTCGGGCCCCGGCTTTCCGGTTGAGGTCTATAATACACTCGGGGCGGGCGATGCCTTCATGTCGGGCTTCCTGCGCGGCTGGGTCAGGGGCGAGAAGATTGCCGAGTGCTGTCGCTTCGCCAATGCCTGCGGGGCCTTCGCTGTCTCGCGCCTTCTGTGCTCGTCGGAAATTCCGACATGGGAAGAACTGAGCTACTTCCTCGAAAAGGGCAGCAATGAGCGCGCCCTGCGCCGCGACACTGCCATCAATCACCTGCACTGGGTCACGACGCGCCGTCAGCAGACAACGCCCATCATGGCGCTTGCGTGCGACCACCGGTTGCAGCTTGAGGAAATTGCCACGGCGGTGGGAGCCTCATTCGACCGTATTCCCAAATTCAAGAAACTCGCTGTCGAGGCCGCAAAATCTGTCGCTCAGGGGCGTGCCGGTTTTGGTGTGTTCATGGATGGTCGCTACGGGCAGGATGCGTTGTTCGAGGCCTCTCATGCCGGGCTATGGACTGCACGCCCCATCGAGAAAACCGGCTCGCGTCCGCTCGATTTCGAGTGCGGCGGGTCGCTTGGGGCGCATCTGGTGGAATGGCCGAGTGAGCAGGTGATCAAGTGCCTGTGTTTCTATCACCCCGATGATCCTGAGGAACTGAAGCAGCGTCAGGAGCGCGAATTGATCCGGGCTCAGGATGCCTGCCGCAAGCTGGGGAAGGAAATCCTGATCGAGATCATTGCGGGCAAGAACGGTGCCCTCAATTCCGATACCGTGTCGTCCATCCTCTCGCGTCTCTACGATACCGGGCTGCGCCCTGACTGGTGGAAGCTTGAGGGTCAGCGCGACAGGAAGGCGTGGGAGAAAATCGGTGCTGTGATCGAGGCGCGCGATCCGCATTGCCGTGGCGTGGTCATTCTTGGCCTCGATGCGCCAGCCGAGGAACTGATGGAAGCCTTCGAGGCTTCTGCCGCGACGCCCTGGGTCAAGGGCTTTGCAATCGGTCGCACCATTTTCGCCCAGCCTGCCCGCGACTGGCTTGCCGGCAAGACAACCGACGACCAGGCCGTGGCCGAAATGGCGCGCCGGTTTCAGGCCTTCGTGACCGCCTGGGAGTCCCGCGATCAGGCGGTGCTCTCCGGGGCCAGTGCGTGACGTCAGGGAAGAGTATACGCCTATGAAAACCATCCGTCTGACCATGAGCCAGGCCCTTGTTCGGGCCATGATGGCGCAGAAAACCGAGATCGACGGGCGCATCGAGCCCTTTTTTGCCGGTGTCTGGGCTATTTTCGGTCATGGCAATGTCGCCGGTCTGGGCGAGGCGCTTCATGCGCAGCGTGACGTCCTGCCGACATTGCGTGGTCATAACGAGCAGGGCATGGTCCATGCGGCCACGGCTTTCGCCAAGGCCGCCCGCCGCCGTCAGGTCATGGCCTGTACGAGTTCGATCGGGCCGGGTGCGCTCAACATGGTTACTGGCGCTGCCGTTGCCCATGTGAACCGTCTGCCTGTCCTGCTGCTGCCGGGCGATGTTTTTGCCAATCGTATTCCGGATCCTGTGTTGCAGCAGGTCGAGGATTTCGGCGATGGCACTGTCAGTGCCAGCGACTGCTTCAGGGCTGTCTCACGCTATTTCGACCGTATCACGCGTCCCGAGCAGATCATTCCGGCCTTCAACCGCGCCATGACCGTGCTGACCGATCCGGCCGAATGTGGCCCGGTGACGCTCTCTCTCTGTCAGGACGTGCAGGCAGAAGCCTTCGATTATCCCGAAAGCTTCTTTGCAGAGCGCATCCATCGCATACGTCGCCCGGTTGCCGACGAAGTCGAGCTGGAAGAGGCCATTGCCCTGATCAGCCAGTCGCGCAAGCCGCTGGTGATTGCAGGAGGCGGTGTCCTTTATGCCGGGATCGAAAAGCAGCTTGCGGCTTTCTGCGCCGCAAAGGGTATCCCGGTTGGGGAGACGCAGGCCGGTCGATCCTCTCTGCCCACTTCGAACAGCCTGAACATGGGGGGTATCGGGGTGAGCGGCAGTTCAGCTGCCAATGAAATGGCTGCCGAGGCCGATCTCGTCATTGCCGTTGGCACGCGTCTCGCTGACTTCACGACGGGTTCCTGGGGGTTGTTCGCCAACCCGGATATGCGGATCGTCTCGCTCAATATCCAGCCTTTCGATGCCACCAAGCATCAGGCACTGGCCGTGGTAGGAGATGCCGGCAAGTCGCTCTCTGCCCTCGAAGCAGGGCTGAAAGAGTGGAGAGCCATACCGGAATGGACCGGCAAGGCCGAGCGTGCCTATCGCAACTGGATGGACATCTCGGCGCGTTATCAGGCGCTGCCCGATGCGAGCCAGACCTCCCTGCCAACCGATGCCCAGGTGATTGGCGCCGTGCAGCGGGCGGGGCGACCTACCGATACGGTGGTTTGCGCTGCGGGCGGTCTGCCTGCCGAGCTGCAGAAGCACTGGCGGGCTGAACAGCCAGGCGGATACCATATGGAATATGGTTTTTCCTGCATGGGGTACGAGCTTGCCGGGGCATTGGGCGTCAAGATGGCCTGCCCGGATCGCGAGGTGATCGTGATGCTGGGAGACGGATCCTGGCTGATGCTCAATGCCGAGATCGCGACCTCGGTGGTGCTCGACCAGAAGCTGATCATCGTTCTGCTCGACAACCACGGTTATGGCTGCATCAACCGCCTTCAGCAGGAATGTGGTGGCGCGCCTTTCAACAATCTCTGGGAAGATTGCAGGCAGGTTCAGCCGTTCAAGATCGACTTCGTGCAGCTCGCCCACGGGCTCGGTGCCCATGCCGAGAAGGTGCCTGATCTGCCGTCCCTGACAGCAGCCGTCGAGCGTGCCCGCTCTGCCGACCGCACCACGGTCATCGTGATCGATACCGATCCCGCACCCACGACCACCGATGGCGGCGCCTGGTGGGATGTGGCCGTGCCAGAGGTCTCGCCGCGGAGCCAGGTCGGGAAGGCCCGCGAGAGCTATGAGCACCAGCGCGGCACCCAGCGTATCGGCAACTGATCCCTTCGACGCATCAATCCTCATTCTGGAGGCAGACATGACCATCAAGATCGGCGCAAATCCTATCATCTGGTCCAACGATGACATGCAATCGGTGGGAGCATCCACCACGCTGGAGATGTGCCTGGCCCAGGCTCGCAAGGCGGGCATACAGGGTATGGAACTGGGGCATAAATTTCCCCAGACCGTTTCAGGCATGAAGGCCGCGCTCGACCCGTTCGGTCTCGAATTCATCTCGGGCTGGTGGTCCACCGAGCTGTTGACCCGCAGTGCGGATGAGGAAATTGCCGCGCTCAAGCCCCGTCTGGAACTGCTCAAGGGTATGGGCTGCAAGGTCTGTATTGCGGCCGAAACCTCGAATGCCATTCATGGCCAGATCGACACACCGCTCTCGGCACGCCCTTATCTGAAGGGTGGGGAGTGGACCGAATTTGCACGCCGCATGACCGTGGTGGCCGACTTCCTTGCCGATCACGGCATCGACCTTGTCTATCACCATCATATGGGCACCGTAGTGCAGTCGCGCGAGGATATCGCACGCTTCATGGATTTGACGGGCCCCTCGGTGAAGCTGCTGCTCGATACCGGCCATGCGCTATGGGGCGGGTCTGATCCGGCTGAACTGGCACGATCCTATCGTGATCGTATCCGCCATGTGCATGGCAAGGATATCCGACCTTTCAAGCGGGCCCAGGCCGATGTGTATGACTGGAGCTTCCTGCGCTCTGTCCTTTCCGGCGTCTTTACCGTGCCGGGTGATGGCTGCATTGATTATGCCCGCGTCATGCGCGAACTGCCCGACTATTCCGGCTGGATCGTGCTGGAAGCCGAGCAGGACCCCGAGATTGCCAATCCGCTCGTCTATGCCCGCATGGGCCGCAATTATCTGGTCGATACGCTGATTGCGACAGGCCATATGACAGGAGCGGCATCATGAGTTCGAAGCTTCTGCTCCATTCCCACAAGCGCGATGATTCGAAATGCACGGTTTCGGTCACACCGCAATCGGCGGGCTGGGGCTATATCAGCTTCAATGTGCGCGTGCTTGAGGCGGGTGAACAGGTGGCGGACCGTACCGGCCCGAACGAAACCTGCCTTGTCCTGATCAGCGGGAAGGCCCGCATAATCGGCGCGGGTCAGGATTTCGGTGTGATCGGCGAGCGCATGGACCCGTTCAGTGGGGCACCCTGGTCGGTCTATCTGCCCTCCGGGGCAGACTGGCGCGTTGAGGCCGAGACCCCTGTTGAGCTGGCCGTTTGCGCGTCGCCCGCCAAGGGAAAATATCCGGCACGGTTGATCCCGCCCGAGGAGGTGGGTGAACTGACACGCGGCACAGGCACCAATCAGCGTTTTGTGCGCAATATCCTGCCCGATACGGCCCCTGCTGAAACGCTGCTGGTGGTTGAGGTCATCACACCGGGCGGGCACTGGTCCAGCTATCCACCGCACAAGCATGACACGGATGACTTCCCGAATGAGACCTATCTGGAAGAGACCTATTATCACCGCCTGAAGCGCGGCAGCGGTTTCGCCCTTCAGCGTGTCTATACCAAGGACGGTTCGCTGGACGAGGCGATGGCCATTGCTGACCGCGACGTTGTTCTGGTGCCCAAAGGGTACCATCCGGTCGGCGCCCCTCATGGTTTCGATCTCTATTATCTCAATGTCATGGCAGGCCCGCGGCGGGTGTGGAAATTCTCCATGGATCCCGACCAGGCCCATCTTCCCTATTGATCCGACATACCGGAGCACAGACCCATGTCTTACAAAACCGGGACTCTCAAAATTGGCGTTATCGGCACAGGCGCGATTGGTGAAGACCATATCCGCCGCTGCATGCAGTCACTCTCGGGCGCGGAAATTGTGGCCGTTACCGATGTGAACCTCGTGCGAGCCCGTGAAGTGGCTGACAAATATGCCCCTCAGGCCAAGGTGCCAGAGGATGGTGAATCGCTCATTGCCCTGCCCGAAGTCGAGGCCGTGATCGTAACCTCCTGGGGTGGGACGCACGCACAATATGTGCTCGAGGCCATCCGGCACGGTAAATATGTGTTTTGCGAAAAACCGCTCGCGACCACGGCGGCTGATTGCCTGAAAATCGTCGAAGCCGAGGCTGCGCATGGCAAACGCCTTGTGCAGGTGGGCTTCATGCGCCCCTATGATTCCGGGTATCGCGCCCTCAAGGCCCTGATCGACCAGGGCGAGATCGGTGAAGTGCTGATGATTCACGCAGCCCATCGCAATCAGCGTGTCGGTGCGAATTACAAGACCGATATGGGCATCACCGATACGCTCGTGCATGAGCTCGATGTCTTTCGCTGGATGCTCGGCGATGACTATGTGAGCGCGCAGGTGATTTTCCCGCGTCGCACGTCAAAGGCCATGGAGCATATGCGCGATCCGCAGATCGTCCTGCTGGAGACGAAAAAAGGTATCCGTATCGATGTCGAAATATTCGTGAACTGCCAGTACGGCTATGACATCAAATGCGCCGTCGTCGGCGAACTTGGCGAGGCCAGCCTGCCGGCACCGCCAGCCGTGGAACTGCGCAAGGCGGCCTCGCTCTCCACTGAAATCATGACCGACTGGAAGGAGCGTTTTATCGCTGCCTATGATGTCGAGGTGCAGGATTTCATCAATGGTGTGAAAGCCGGCAAGCTCAACGGTGCCACGTCCTGGGATGGATATTGCGCGTCGGTCGCCGCCGATGCCTGCGTCAAGGCGCAGGAAAGCGGCAGGATCGAGCCAATTACCATGTCACCCAGGCCGGGCCTGTATGGCGGTTGAAAGCCGATCGATCTGGAAAACTGATATCTCACGAGGCCGGACGGGTCTGTCGCATGTTCTCGCAACGGGGTGCGATGCAGCGCAGGGCGCTCAGGATCACCATGGCCATCTAAAACCCGGTCTCTGACTGTCTCACCCGGCGGAATAACCGTCGGGACAGGAGAATCTTCGATGAGAAGAGTAAAAGACGTCGTCATGGTCGCGTCCGAGCGACATGACGTAGGCTATGTCCTGCGTATCTGCGCCATTGCCGCTCTGGGCGGAATTCTGTTCGGCTACGATACATCGGTCATTTCAGGGGCAATTTCGCCCTTGCAGGAATATTTCCACCTCTCCCCTGCGCAGACTGGCTGGGCCGTATCCAACGTGGTGATCGGCTGCATGGTCGGCGCCATGATTTCCGGCATGATGGCCGACAAACTGGGGCGGCGCATGACGCTCTTCATCTGCGCCCTGCTTTTCAGCCTGCAATCGGTCGGGACAGCGCTCGCAACAGACTTCACCTGGTTCGTGGTCTATCGCATGCTCGGTGGCATCGCTGTGGGTGTCGCATCGGCTGTTTCACCCATGTACATGTCCGAGGTCTCGCCGAAAGATATGCGTGGCCGTGCCCTGAGCATGGAGCAGTTCGCCATCGTGTTCGGTCAGGTGGTTGTGTTTATCGTCAATTACCTGATCGCGCGTTCCGCTACGCCGGAATGGCTGCTGGATATGGGCTGGCGCTGGATGTTCGGCTCTGAAATCGTGCCCTGCATCCTGTTCTGCGGCGCTATTTTCTTCATTCCGGAATCACCACGCTGGCACGTCCTCAAGGGCCGTCACGACGAGGCGCTGAAAACGCTCACCCGTATTTCGAATGAGCATCACGCCCGCAACCTTCATGCTGAAATCAAGCAGTCTCTGGGTGCCGTCGCACAATCGTCCCTGGGCTTTACGAAGGTTCTGGGTGATGCCCGTGCACGCTGGATCATCTTTGTCGGGGCCAGCATCGCTGCGCTGCAGCAGGTCACCGGCATCAATGTCATGATGTATTACGCCCCGATGGTGCTGAAATCGACCAGCGGGAGCCTTCAGGCTGCGCTGTTCCAGACGATCTGGATCGGTTTTGCGCTACTGGCCGGCTGCATCATCGGGGCCTGGATCGTGGATCGTCAGGGTCGCAAGCCGCTGATGCTCTGGGGCTCGATCGGCATGGTTCTGGGTCTGCTCGTCGTGTCATGGGGGCTTTACACCCAGTCCACCGGCCTGATGGCGCTGACAGGAATGCTGGTATTCATGCTGATGTTCGGTCTGTCATGGGGCCCTGTATGCTGGATCCTGATTTCAGAGATCTTCCCCAACCGTTTCCGTGCGGTCGGCATCAGCCTTGCCGTTACCTCGCAATGGGGCATGAATTTCGTGGTCAGCCAGTTTTTCCCGATGCTGAGCGAAAACAAATATCTGACCGAGCACTTCCATGGCGCCTTCTCCATGTGGCTCTTCGCAATCCTTGGATTGTTTGCCCTGTGGTTCGTCATGAAATTTGTGCCTGAGACCAAGGGCGTTTCCCTCGAGAAAATCGAGGATACGATGATCAATCATCGTGCCCAGTCGAATACGACGGCCAGTGTCGCGGCCAACTCCACCCGTCATGTCTGAGCGAGGGGAAATCTGATGAGAAAGACCATACGTGTCGGCCTGATCGGCACCGGTTTCATGGGCAAGGCCCACGCTCTGGCCTATCAGGCCGCGGGGAACGTTTTTGATGATATCTCGCGCCCGGTTCTGCATGCCGTGGCTGATATCGATGGCAGCAGGGCCGAGCAGTTCAAAAACCAGTTCGGTTTCGCCAAGGCGCTGACTGACTGGCAGGCGCTGGTGGCTGATCCCGAAATCGATGTGATCTCGATCACGACACCGACGCTGTTTCACAAGGAGATGGCCCTTGCCGCCATTGCCGCAGGCAAGCATGTCCATTGCGAAAAGCCGCTGGCTATCAGCGCGGCCGACGCTCTGGAAATGACGCTGGCGGCTGAAAAAGCCGGTGTGCGCAGCGCCAGCGGGTTCAACTATATCAAGAACCCGCTCCTGAAATATGCCCGTGACATGATCGCCTCGGGCGAACTGGGAGAGATTACCGATTTCAACGGTATTCACGCCGAAGGCTTCATGTCTGACCCGGCTACGCCCTGGTCATGGCGTTGTGATCCGGCAGGCGGGCAGGGGGCGATTGCCGATGTAGGCAGTCATATCATCGCCATTGCCCGTTATCTTCTGGGGCCGGTCAATACGGTCTTTGCCAAGCTCGATACACCCATCAGAACCCGTCCCGTCAGCCCCGGTGCCAGCGAGCACCGCGAGGTGGGCGTGGATGATATTGCGCGCATGCTGGTCTCGTTCGAGCGGGGGTGCTCTGGCACATTGCAGGCCAACTGGCTGGCAACCGGTCGCAACATGCAGCTTGCGTTTCAGGTTTCCGGCAGCAAAGGCACGCTCGCCTTCGATCAGGAACGGATGAACGAGCTTCAGTATTTCAAGGCTGGTGAAGATCCGCGCAGTAACGGCTTCAGGTTGATCGAGTCCGGACCGCAGCATGCGCCCTATGGCGCGTTCTGCGTGGCGGGCGGGCATCATCTGGGCTTCAACGATCTCAAGACGATCGAAATGGCCGAGTTTATCCGCGCCATCGATCAGAACAGGCCGGCCAGCCCCGATTTCCGCGAAGCTTGGGAAGTTCAGCGCCTCATCGATTCAGCGGTGATGTCCGACAGGGACAAGAGCTGGATCACGCTCTGACGCGTCCTGAGACTGTATCCTCGGCGCGTATCGCCGGGGTGCCGTCAAGGAACGCTGCTCGGGGGACAACAACGGACGCCCCGCAGGGGTGATGGGGCGGTGCACCTGTCATCGTCCCTGCCTCAACACATCATCAGGGTGCCGGTCATGCGTTGTATCGGCATCCACCATTTGGGAAAAAACAATGCCGCTACTTCATTTCCACGTGGTCGAAGGGCGAAGCGACGACGATATCAAGGCGATGCTCGACGCCGCTCATGAGGCCATGCTCGAAACGTTCGAGGTACCGCGTGGCGATCGCTATCAGATCGTTTCGGAACACAAGAAAACACATCTGATTGTTGAAGATACCGGTCTCGATATACCAAGAACAGACAAGGTTCTTCTCTTGCAAATGTTCACAAGGCCAAGAGGTGATGCCAAAAATGCTGCGTTCTATAAATGTCTGACTGAGAGACTCCAGACAAGCTGTGGTATGGCCCCTTCGGATGTCATGGTTTCGGTGGTCGAGAACAACGATGCCCATTGGTCATTCGGCCATGGTCGCGCCCAGTTCCTGACCGGAGAATTGTGAGCATTCGCCTCCAGGGAGAAGAGCCATGATGCCCCCCGAGACCGGTTTGCCTGATCAGACGGACGCCCAGACTTTTACACTGGCTGTCTGCGCCGAAATGCAGTTTCTTGATCTGCCCTTCATCGAGCGTGTCCGACATATCGCGCGTGAAGGTTTCATGATCGAGATATGGGACTGGACGCGCCACGATCTCAGGAGGCTCGCCGCTACGGGGGCGCGATTCTCGTCCATGACCGGCTACATACGCGGCACACTGGCTGACGAAAGTGGCGCACGGGAAATGCTGCACACCGCGGCGCAGTCAATCCGCGCCGCGCATGAGCTGGGGGCACCAAGGCTCAATCTGCATGGCACCGGCCTCGACTCCCGCGGGCTACCTGTGCGGCCCAGCCCGAACGGGGCCGATGGCAGTATGTGGTTGAAGGCGCGTGACACGCTGGCGCGCCTTGCCGAACTGGCGGCCAGAAACGACGTGACGTTCGTGCTCGAAAATCTCAATGCCGCAGTCGATCATCCTGGCGTGCCCTTTGGCCGCGCACAGGAGTGTCTGGCATTGGTGCAAAGCGTCGATCAACCGTCCTTGCGCCTGATGCTCGATCTGTACCATGCGCAGATTGGCGAGGGGAATCTGATCGCCCTGATCGAGCAGGCGCTTCCCTATATTGGGGAGATACAGGTGGCCGATGTGCCCGGGCGTTGTGAGCCGGGGACAGGCGAGATCAACTACCCGGCCATTGCCCGTGCGTTGAAGCGACTGGGCTATACGGGCGTGATCGGGCTCGAATCCTGGGCTGAGGATGGCAATAGCGAGCGCGCCTTGCGACGCTTCGCGTCCAGTTTTCAAGTGGGGCCGTAAAGGGCCGCGTCCTGTCTGGTCAGGCTCGTCCCTGTTTCTTTAGAACATTGCGAGCGTGTCAGCACGTACCGGAAAGTTCTGTGTGTCTTCTGGTGCAACTGCCGAATCTTCGGAGCGTTGACGACTCACCAGCAAGAATGGCGGGCTGGCACAACAATACAGACCAAATGATAGTTATTCTCATTTAGGGCTGATATGATCCAGAAACCGTTCAACAGGCTTTCTTCATAAATATTCTCGATAAGAGATCTTCGGAACCCGCAAGCGGATACGTGCTTATAGCTACACGTATTCCACCACCGGAGAGCTCCGATGTCTGATGAACGTCTGAAGAACACCACCACCGATTCTGGCGCGCCTGTCGCCAGCACCGATTATTCTCTGAGTGTCGGGACCGATGGCCCGATTTTGATGCACGATCATTATCTGATCGAGCAGATGGCGACCTTCAACCGCGAAATGATCCCCGATCGTCAGCCCCATGCGAAGGGTGGCGGTGCGTTCGGTCATTTCGAGGTCACGCATGATGTCAGCGCCTATACCAAGGCGAAATTCCTGCAAAAGGGCCAGAAGACTGAGACCGTGGTGCGTTTCTCCACGGTGGCCGGCGAGTCCGGCAGCCCCGACACGTGGCGTGACCCGCGTGGCTTCTCGGTAAAGTTCTACACCGAGGAAGGCAATTTCGACATGGTGGGGAATAACACCCCCGTCTTTTTCGTGCGCGATCCGATGAAATTCCAGCATTTCATTCATTCGCAGAAGCGTCGCGCCGATAACGGCTTGCGCGATAATGACATGCAGTGGGATTTCTGGACGTTGAGTCCGGAATCAGCGCATCAGGTCACGTGGCTCATGGGGGACCGCGGTATCCCGGCAAGCTGGCGTCATATGGATGGCTTCTCAAGCCATACCTATCTGTGGGTCAACGAGGCGGGTGAGCGCTTCTGGGTCAAGTATCACTTCAAGACCGACCAGGGCATCAAGTGCCTGACGCAGGATCAGGCAGACAAGCTGGCAGGCAGCGATGCGGATTATCACCGTCGTGACCTGTTCAACGCGATCAAGCGCGGTGAAAACCCGAGCTGGACGCTCAAGATGCAGATCATGCCCTATGAGGATGCCAAGACCTATCATATCAACCCCTTTGATCTGACAAAGGTCTGGCCGCAGGGTGAGTATCCGCTGATTGAGGTGGGCAAGCTCACGCTCGACCGTAATCCCACGGATTTCTTTGCCCAGATCGAACAGGTCGCTTTCGAGCCCAACAATTATGTGCCTGGCACAGGTCTTTCACCGGACAAGATGCTTCTGGCGCGTTCCTTCGCCTATGCTGACGCCCATCGCGCCCGCCTTGGGGTGAACTACAAGCAGATCCCGGTCAACGCCCCGAAATGTCCGGTTCATTCCTACTCCAAGGGCGGCACAATGCGTTCGCATAATGTGTCCGATCCGGTCTATGCGCCGAATTCCAAGGGTGGCCCGGTGGCCAATGGTGAGCGCTTCCCGGAAAATGCCGTCTGGGCGGCGGATGGTGAGTTCGTTCGTGCGGCCTACACGCTGCGCCCGGATGACGATGATTTCGGTCAGGCCAATGCTCTGGTGAACAAGGTCATGGATGACGCTGCTCGTGAGCGTCTGGTCCAGAATGCCGCTGGTCATATCGCCGGTGGCGTCGAGGAGCCGGTGCTGTCACGTGTGTTTGAGTACTGGTCCAACGTCGATGAGAAGATCGGGCAACGTATCAAGGACGCTGTCCTGTCCCAGAAGGGTTGATAGGCCGCGTTGATCGCACCAGCTCAGGATTTTTGCAGGAAAGGGGTGCCGCAAGGCGCCCCTTTTTTTATTTGCATCATCCGGATTAGCGCTCGATTGCATCTTTATCGGAACAAGGGTTGTAAATGTGCATGGCGCAGGAAGGATGAGCATGGACGGACGGGTACCGATGTGGAATGGGCATGAGTCGTTCTGGGCCATGGCGTCCTACCCCAATCCTGAACCATTTCTCAGCCTCGGTGATGTCGTGTTTCTGATCGCATTATTCGGTTTGTATCAGGCGATACGCGAGAGTTTCAGGAGAGTGCTCTCACCGCTGCACTTGATCGGGTTCGTGAGCGTGACGGCGCTCGTCAGCTGGGGCGTCGTTTTTATGGTGTGGGGCAGTTATCTTGCGATATCCCTGTCCGCCATTCCGCAACTCTATCTGTTTTGTCTGACAAGACCGCGCGCGGTTGAGGCGTAACAGGAACGGTATATGCTGCCACCACGAGGCAAGCTCGCCACAGGCTTGCGAGAGCTCCGAGCCACTTACACGCGCAACCGGGTCGCGATATCGCGCATAAGGGGCGTTTCAGCTCTCGGTGGCGGTATCAGGTTCATTAAAATGCGCCTGGCAGACGCGCCTCCAGGCCTCGCCTGCCTTTGAAAGCGTGTGATCCTTGCGCGTCGCCATCACCAGATCAAAGCTGATACTGGGTGACAGAAGCTTCAGGGCGGTCAGGCCATTCATGCGGCTATCCCGGCAGAGAAGCGAGGGCACGATCCCCAGCCCGACCCCCGCCCGCACCATGGCCATCAGGAGGTGGATATCGCTCGTGCGCCCGGTGACATGAGGCTGCGTCGAGTGGCTGGTAAAGGCACTCATGATGAAATCGTTGATCTTGAAATCCTCACGCAGCAGGACGATGCGTTGGTCCAGAATGTCGTCCACACGGCAATGATGCGCTTCGGCCAGCGGGTGCTGGCTCGGCACGACAAGGGAGAGATGATCTCGCCCCAGCGGATAAAGGCGCAAATCCCGCTCTGCTGCGGGGAGGATGAGGGCCGCAATCTCCGTTTTACCGCTACGCAGGCGCGGTATCAGTCGATCGGACGGACATTCGTCGATTTCCAGCATCACATCCGGATATCTGCGGCAAAAAACATCGATAATGGCTGGAAAGCAGATCGAAGCGATGGCCGGAGGGACAGCCACGCGCAGCGGGCCTTCCACGGTTTCCCTCGTTTCTGAAAGCCGCTCTCTCAGGCTTATTTCGTCATTGACCGTTCTTTCCGCATAGCGGCGGAATATCTGGCCCTTCTCGGTCAACTGGATGGT
This sequence comes from Asaia sp. A2, assembly GCF_057319415.1. Lineage (NCBI taxonomy): Bacteria > Pseudomonadati > Pseudomonadota > Alphaproteobacteria > Acetobacterales > Acetobacteraceae > Asaia > Asaia sp. A2. The sequence continues at coordinate 20,153 of NZ_JBXWTO010000009.1, read as the reverse complement.
TTTCCTGCCGCGCACGATCAGGCTGGCCCCGATCTTGGCCTCGAGACTCTGCACACTCTGGCTGATCGATGGCTGACTAATATTGAGCGCCTGACTGGCGCGCACAAACCCGCCTTCGCTGATAACAGCCAGGAAATGGGTGAGCTCACGGAAAGTGATTTGAGCAGACGACATAGCCAAGATCCTATATTGAGAATAGGTATATCATATTATCTTATATATTGCGAAGCATGTATGACCGGCCTGTTCTTGTTTGACGAGAGGCGAGCCATGAGTGTGACTGTCATAGAGCATCTGCTGAACCGCATTGCCGATCTGGGCATCCGCCACGTGTTCGGTGTCGCAGGTGATTACGCCTTCCCGATTGAAGATGCCGTCTGTGCTCGCGATGACATGATTTGGGTGGGCAACTGCAATGAACTCAATGCCGCCTATAGTGCTGACGGGTACGCGCGCGTAAATGGCGTTGCGGCCCTGAGCACGACGTTCGGCGTGGGCGAGCTCAGTGCCCTGAACGGTGTCGCCGGGGCTTTTGCCGAGCGTCTGCCGATTGTCCATATCGTTGGTATGCCCGCCTCATCGGTGCTGGGCTCCGACAAGCTGGTTCATCACTCACTGGCCAACGGTAATTTTCTGGCCTTCTACAATGCTGCCGCCGATTTTACCTGTGCCCGCGTCATTCTCACTCCAGAAAACTGTATCCAGGAAGTCGAGCGTGCCATTCATGCCATGCGCGCTGAACGACGCCCCATTTATTTCGGTGTTCCCTCTGATATCGCGGGCAAGCCAATGGTGGCGGCTGCGCCACTCATCCTGCAACCAGCGCAAAGCTGCCCTGATGCCCTTCGCACGGTCATTGCCCGTATTCTCGCTGCTCTGGAGAAAAGCGCGCGATCCTGCGTTCTGCCGGGTGTTCTGGCTACGCGTTTTGGCAATCAGGCCCGCGTGCAGGATTTTCTCGATCGCACGGCGCTCCCCCATGCCACCATGTTTGCCGATAAAAGCGTGGTAAAAGAAACTGCCCCGCACTATCTCGGCCTTTATTACGGTCATCTGCTCCATGAAAATATCGCCGATTTCGTGGAAGGGTGCGATCTGGTGCTCGGGATCGGTATGCAGCAGACAGATTTCAACACCGGCGCGTTTACGGCAAAACTTTCCGAAGAGCGTCTGATCAACATCATGCCGGACCATGTTGTTTTTGGTCATGAGATCATCGATGGCGTGATGATGCAGGATGTCCTCGATGGGCTTTGCGCCCAGGCAGACACGATCCGGCGTTTCGAGGGCGAGCTGCCTGTACAGGCACGTCCTGTTGCGGGAAATGAGCCCTTCATTTCCTCTGCGACGCTCTATCATGATCTTCAGTCGCTGATCAGGTCGGGTGACATCATTGCCGCTGAAACCGGCAATGCCTCAATGGGTATGGCGGAAATCCGCCTGCCAGAGGATGTAAGCTATCATAACCAGACCCTGTGGGGGTCTATCGGCTGGGCGACCCCTGCCTCTTTCGGTATGGCGATGGCCGCACCATCACGCCGGGTGATCCTTGTGACAGGCGAGGGCTCGCATCAGCTGACGGCCCAGGAACTCAGCCAGTTCGGTCGCTTCAGGAAACACCCTGTCGTGGTCGTCATCAATAATGATGGCTATCTGATCGAGCGGCTTTTGTGCAAGGACGGTGAGACCTATTACAATGACCTTGCCCAGTGGCGCTATCACCTCCTGCCTGCCGCGCTGGGGTGTGACGACTGGGCCGTCAGCACTGTCTCGACACGCGATGAGCTCGAGGCTGCTTTTGCCGCCTGCAACGCGGATACCTCACGCGGTCATTTCATCGAGGTCCGCATGAGGCGTTATGATGCGGCACCCGTCGCGATGGCGATGCATGATGCCGTAGGAACGCTCTACGGCGACTAGCCTCCCGTACATCCCAAAAGAATGACATCTACCCGGCGGTCTCCTGCCTGAAACAGCGAACCGACCGACCCTGCATCGAGGACAAGAACCGGAAATGACCACGCCGCACGTACCGGCCCTGCGGCACTCGCTCGCAGAAGATATCTATGCCTTTTTCATCGGGTGTTCCCTGATCGTCATGGGCATATTGTGTCTGCACAAGGCAGGACTGGTCACGGGAGGCATGGCCGGGGTCGCGCTCTTGCTGTCCTATCTGGTCCCTGTCTCGCCGGGCAATCTGTTCACCCTGATCAATCTCCCTTTTCTGCTTTTTGCCATACGCGCCATGAGCAGGGGGTTCGCTTTCAGAACCATGCTGGCAAGCTTTGGTGTCACTTTTGCCGCCGGGGAAATGCCATTGGTGATGAACCTGTCCTACATAAACCCGCTGTTCTCTGCCCTGTTTTCAGGCACGATGATCGGACTTGGGATATTATGTCTGGCGCGTCATCAGGCGGGCGTCGGAGGTACAGGCATCATATGTCTGTGGTTGCAGAAGGCACGCGGGATCAATGCCGGGCGTGTGCAGATCACAATCGATGCCGTCATTCTTTCTGTTTCGGCGTTTTATCTGCCGATCGACAAGGCTGCCTTGTCGGCTCTCAGCGCTGTGGCCACAAGCGGAGTGCTGATCGCCTATCACCGGCCGGGCCGTTATATCGGGCATTAAGGTCTGTTTGGCCCGATCATCCATCATGTTTTACAAAGGATAAGCTGCGTGAGTGTCTATATCGTCTTTACCAAGGAACGTCTTATCGACCAGAGCGAGATGGATAAATATTTCGCTCTTGCCCCTGCAACAATCGCCGAGCATCCCCTTACTCCTATTGTCTTCTACGGTGCGCAGGAATGCCTGGAAGGGGAGGGACCCGAGGGCATCGTCATTCTCGAATTTCCCGATCGTGCGGCAGCAATGGCCTGGTATGAAAGCGATGCCTATCGTGAGGCCCGTGAACATCGCTTTCGTGGGGCCGTCTATCGCGCCACGCTTGTGGATGGGACATCCAGATAAGGTGCCATCGGTATCGTTTGCACTGTAACGTATGCACTGTCGGGTCATCAGACAGAACGAGGGCGCACTGCATTGTGGGCCCTCATATCCGTTCCGAAGGCACCGACGTATTGCCGATACCCGTTTGATAACGCTTTTCGGCCGGGCGCTCAGTCGAGATAGGCGTCGCGCAGCGTCTTGATTTCTGCCGGACCGACATCGAGGGCCTTGGCCAGATAGGCATCGATCGAACCATATTGCTTGCGGATCGAGGCAAAGGCGGCTTCGAGATAGGCAGGGTCGGAATTAAGTAAGGCACTCATGGCAGGGGATGCTGCCATGGCCCCACCGTTATTGGGGTCATTCATCGCGGCCTTGAAGCTGGGCGTCATATGCGCGCGAAGCAGATCACCACTCATGGCGTAATCACTCAGGATCGTCTGTTCAGGCACACCCAAAGCATAGAGAATGAGCGCGGAGGCAAATCCGGTGCGATCCTTGCCCGCGGTGCAGTGAGTCAAGGTGGGAGTCTGATGCGCTACAAGGCGGGCAAACAGCGCCTTCAGCTCGGGCGCGTAGTAGTCCGGCATCTTTGCATAAAATGCCTCCATCAGCGCCTTGGCCTGGGTCTGATCCATCTTCGCCAGACGTGATTTGTCGGTCATGTCACCCGGCAGAACGGGTTTCTCCGAGGGATAGAAAGCGGGTGGTTTTTCCTGCCCGCTGACCTGCCAGTGTGTGGGCTGTTTCTGCTGTTCCGCCTGCGTGCGCAGATCGGTCACGCTTTTGATGCCCAGCGTGTCGACCAGCGCATAATCGGCGCTCGTCAGGCCGCCGGGCGCGGCCGAGCGGTAGAATTCGCCCCAGCGCACATGATGATGGTCTGCGGTTTCATAACCGCCCATATCGCGGAAATTTGCGACGCCACCGAGCGGCAGAACGCGGTTCGCAACCCACAGCCCCGGCTTGCCATCAACCGGCTTGATAAAGAAATAGACGCGCCCCTGTCCCGGCAGCGGGGAAATCACACGGGCCGCGCCGCTGTCATTGTGCTGCTGCACCAGGGTCATGCTCGCCTTGTCGGGAGTATGGGAGGCGAAGATATCGACGGTTCCGAGGGCATGGGGCCAGACCAGAGTATATTGCGGCACCATTGTCACCTGAGCCGTGGCAAGGCTGTTCATATCCGTCGCGGCACTGGCAAGCGGGGCCGAGGCGAGGGCTGTAGCGGTGAGCAGGCAAACAAGCGTGTTTTTGAGGAACATGGCTCTCTCGTTCTGGCAGGTCCTCCGCGCGTAACCGGACAGGAGCGGGGGTACTGGCTTGAGGTAGTCTTGAGGGGAGGATGGCCCCGGCTGGCGTTGACTCTTCCCTCGTGCGTTTTGAACAGACGCAGAATGATAGCGACGACCCTACTGCGTTACTCTGGATGTAAGATTTCCAGAATGGTGGGTAATCTCATTTGACGGTAATGCGATGTATAGTTAAATTTTTATTGCAAAATTATTTTGGATAATATTTTTGTGATTTCCGGTGGTGATCATGACATCCAGAGTGCCTTCAGACGATACATGACTGGTGGAGGCTGCCAACAGTCTTGATGGTCTCCTGATTTGCCGCCTTGCCATGATGAGGTCTTTTCTTTCGTCTTGCCCCTGCACTGGGCATGGAGGCAGGGTGTCTCGCGATCGCTGATCAGACGGTCTCGCGTGTATGAACCGATAGCGGAATAATGGGGCCGTCGAGGGGGGTAGTGCAGCGCCCCAGATAGTGGCTGAGAGTGGAAAGTGCCGTTCGCGCCTCAAGCATGGGGTTCTGGTCGAGCACAATGTCGATCGTGCCTGAGTGCAGCAACGTAGCGCGGTGGGGTGTCAGTTCGTGGGTGATGAAGACCAGCCTGTCGGCCATGCCCTGCTTTTCAAGCAGGCGTGCAATGGCGTCGGCCCCGGTCGAGAAATGATAGATCCCGACAATATCGTGATGTTCCTGCAGCAGGGCATGAACGGCGTCGGCTGCCCTGTCGTCGTTTTCCAGACATTCCAGCGCAGGTGTGGCACTGAGTGCTGCGTAGCGCTCATCGAGTGCTGCCATGAAGCCTGCATAGCGCTGCTGATGCCCAATATAATGCATCGTCCCCGCAATGAGGGCCACGCGCCCCTCACGCGGGCCGAGCAGGCGGCCCATCATGTCAGCCGCAATACGACCGGCACGGTAGTTGTCCGAGCCGATATAGGCTAGACGCTCGGGAGCCGTGATGTCGGAAGCAATGGTCACAACGGGAAGTCTCGCGCAGGCATCGCTTACGGCCTGCCTGATGCCGGGGTGATCGGGCAGACACAGGATGAGCCCGTCATATTCACGGGCCAGCGTACGGAGGAGACTTGCCGCCCGGTCAGGATGCTCAATGCTGGCATGGTGTTCGAAACACGCGATATTCTGTTCCCTGTAGGCAGGCATGATAACGCGAAAAGCATCCTGCAATGCCGCATGAAACGGGTTGACTGGCGGCTGGGTAACCACGGCAATACGTGCAAGCCGTGCATGGAGGGCGATCAGCCTACGGCCATCACCCAGCTCGCGGGCGGCTTCCAGCACCACACGTTCCTTGTCGGGTCTTACGCCGCCGCGGCCATTGATCACCCGATCGACTGTCGCCGTTGAAACCCCTGAATACCGGGCAATATCGTGGATCGTGGCGCGCTGCGACATGGCATATCCGACCATCTGTTATGACATATGTTATATATCTCACCCAAGTGATGCGAACGCATCAAATCTGTGCGTGTCCAGCCCCACGCTCTGCCCTAGCCTCAGGCAATCGGAACGATGAGCACCTGTGACCGGAGGGGTGATGAGGGACGAGACATCAGGCAGCGCGGGTCTGCCGCCGAACGTCAGGCTGGGATGCAGCCCGCTTTCATGGACGAACGATGTGCTGAATGATCTGGTCGGTGAGACGCCGCTTGACCAATGTCTGAGCGAGATCGCCACCGCCGGGTATGACGGGACGGAGCTGGGGCGAAAATATCCGCGCAATGCCGAGGATCTGACACCTGTTCTGCAGCGCCATCACCTGGCGCTGGCTTCGGGCTGGTATTCGGGCCGGCTGGGTGAGCGCGATGTGGAGGAGGAATGGGCGGATGTCGCAAGTCATGCCCAGCTTCTGCGGGCGATGGGCTGTTAGGTCATGGTTTATGGTGAATGTGGCGCCATGGCCGCGTCTGCCGCGCCACTCGATGAGCCCATGTCACGCCGCCTGTAACTGTCGCGTGAGGCCTTGCGCGACTATGCCGGACAGCTGAGTGTTTTCGATGCCATGCTGCGCGCGCGGTACGGCATAACATCTTGCCTATCATCATCATCATCTGATGATGGTGGCAGAAACGTTTCCGTAAATCTGTCAGGTTTTCGATGCGCTCTCGGCCGAGGTGGGTCTTTTGCTCGATACCGGGCACGCAATGGCGGCAGGGTTCGATTATCGCCGTCTGATCGATCGCTATGGCGCACGTATCTGTCATATTCACCTCAAGGATGTGCGCCCGGCAGTACTGGAGCGTGCGCGCGGCGATGATCTGAGTTTCAATGGCGCCGTACGCGCGGGGGTGTTTACCGCGCCGGGTGATGGCTGCATCGATTGCGGCCCGCTCGCAGCATTTGTCGTCCAAAGCGGTTATCAGGGCTGGATGGTGGTTGAGGCCGAGCAGGACCCCGACAAGGCCCCCCCCACTGGCCGCGGTAACGCGGGCGCGCTCTCATATACAGGCATGTTTCTCGGGTCTGCTGGTGGCAGGGTGAAGGCAAGGCGGGCAACGGCACGGCTCGCTTGATCCTCTCCCGGTTTCATGAATGGTCGATATAGGACCATGCAGAATTCATGATCTTATTGGCTTGGGCTCTCCCGCTCTAGACTAAGCCCTTGCCAATAATGACAGGGAGGGTCAGGTCATGAACGAGCCCCGCGCAGAGCAGAACATTCCTGCCTCGACAACGGCGCACAAGGCGTTTGGTGATATTGCGCCAGATCTGGCGCGCTACACCGATACGGTGCTTTTTGACGAGGTCTGGGCCCGGCCCGGCCTTGCACCGCGCGAGCGCTGTATCGTCACCGTCACATGCCTGATCAGCCTTTATCGAGGCAATGAACTCGGCTTTCATCTGCGCAAGGCGCTCGAGACCGGTGTGACCGAGGCAGAGATTATCGAAATCATCACCCATCTCGCTTTTTATGCCGGTTGGCCTACCGCCTCGACCGCGCTGGGCATTGCGAAACAGGTTTTTGCCGACAGGAAGGAGTCCTGATCATGACCAGGGAAATTGCAGGCAAGGTCGTTGTGGTGACCGGGGCGAGCAGCGGGCTGGGCGAGGCAGTTGCGCGCCGTCTTGCTGCAGAAGGGGCCAAAATCGTTCTGGGGGCTCGGCGTCTCGACAGGCTTGAAGCCCTGGCGGATTCCCTTTCCATTGGGCGTGATGCTGTCAGACAAACCGATGTCAGCCGAAGCGCCGAGGTGCAGGCTCTGGTCGATCACGCCATTGCGCTGCATGGGCGTGTGGATGTGCTGATCAACAATGCCGGTTTGATGCCTCATTCGCCGCTTGAAAAGCGTCGCATCGAGGATTGGGATCGCATGATCGATGTCAATCTCAAGGGCACGCTTTATGGCATCGCCGCTGTTCTGCCGCAGATGCAGAAGCAGAAGAGCGGCCATATCATCAACGTGTCTTCCGTAGCGGGGCATAAGGTCGGGCCCGGTGGAGCCGTCTATTCCGCCACCAAATCGGCTGTGCGTGTTGTCTCTGAAGGACTGCGGCAGGAGGTCAAACCCTATAATATCCGCACCACCATCATCTCCCCCGGTGCGGTGGCGACAGAACTGACAGACAGCATCACCGATCCGGATACGGCGAAATCAATGAAGGCGTTCTACCAGAATTACGCCATTCCGCCGGAATCCTTCGCGGAATGTGTGGTGTTTGCCATGAGCCAGCCCGAGGCGGTGGATATCAACGAAATCCTGTTCCGTCCGACCGCTCAGGAATACTGAGCAAGAGGCGCTGTTTCAGGCGCGATACCGCAAGGCCTCGACAAGCAGTCGAAAGGCTGCCGAGGTATTGCGGCGGCTGGGGTAATAGAGATGGTAGCCGGGGAAGGGGGGACACCAATCCTCCAGCACGCGGACAAGTCGTCCGGCTGCCACATCATCGAGAATCTGATCCTCCATGACGCAGGCCAGGCCAAACCCGTCTCGTGCAGCTTCGAGCAGCATGGGAGCATTGTTGAATGTCAGGGGCCCCTCGGGGCGAACACGCAGGCTGCGTCGCCCTTTTTCAAGCTCCCAGGCATAGATCGCCCCCGAGCTGGCCATGCGCAGTTTCAGGCATTGATGCTGTGACAGATCCTGCGGCTGCCGGGGCGGCGCCTGATGCGCGAAATAAGCAGGGGCGCCCACAACGGCCATGCGCAACGGTGGCCCGATCGGTACCGCAATCATGTCACGTGCGATGGTTTCTTCCAGCCGCACACCCGCATCGAAGCGCTCGGCCACGATATCGGTCAGGCCTGAATCGATGGCGAGTTCGGCCTGTATTTCCGGGTATCCGGGCAGCAGGCGCCGCAATGCGGGCCAGATCAGGGTTCGGGCGGCATGGTCGGAGGTCGTGAGCCGGATCGTGCCTGAGGGGCGCTCGGACAATTCACTGATGGCAGCGATTTCGTCGCTGATACTGTCAAGCGCAGGGACAAGGGTCTGGAGTAACCTTTCGCCGGCGAGGGTGGCCGAGACCCGTCGCGTGGTGCGTGTCAGAAGCCGCACGCCAAGGCGGGTTTCGAGCCGTCTGATCGTATGGCTGAGTGCCGATTGCGAGGTGCCGAGCCTTGCCGCCGCTCGCGTAAAGCTCTGCTCTTCCGCTACGGCCAGAAAGGCGTTCAGATCGACCAGATCATCGCGTTTCATTCATGAAAATCCAACATAGGTACGTGCCGATTATACGCGCTAATCGTTTGCGCAGGATAATGGTTTTATGACTCATCGCCCCGTCGCGCCCGCAAGGCGGCTGATCCGGGAATTTCGGGAAAGGGATCACCATGCAGATCACACGTTCAGGTAGCACAGCCTCTGCGCAGGGAAATGACGCCTGGTTTACCGGCAGGGTGCGTGTGGACGCGCCTTTTTCGGGAAGCGGTGCACTGGCCTGTGCAACGGTCACTTTCGAGCCCGGTGCCCGTACGGCCTGGCATACGCACCCCAAGGGACAGACCATTCTGGTGCTTTCCGGGCTGGGCTGGGTGCAGCGCGACGGCGGCGCGGTAGAGGAAGTGCGCCCCGGCGATATCGTGTTTTTCGAGCCCGATGAGAAACACTGGCACGGTGCCTCGGCGCTATGCGCGATGAGCCATGTCGCCATTACCGAGAGCGTCGAGGGTGTTTCCACCCGATGGCTGGATAAGGTGAGCGACGAACAATACCGCCGCGCTGACTGAGGTTGAGGGCTGAACAGGTCCCCACACACATCATAATCATCGGAAAGAGACCGGAACATGGAAAAGCGGGTTTTGGGAAAAAGCGGACTCGAGGTTTCAGCCCTTGGTCTGGGATGCATGGGGCTGAGTTTCGGTTATGGCCCCGCCGAGGAACATGAAAGCGCCATCACCTTCCTGCGCGGTGCCTATGAGCGCGGGGTCACGTTTTTCGACACCGCCGAGGCTTATGGCCCCGGCACCAATGAGAGCCTGCTGGGCGAGGCGCTCGCGCCTTTCCGCAAGGATGTGGTGATTGCCACGAAGTTCGGCTTTCGCAATGGCCGGCCGGGCGATGGGCTCGACAGTCATCCGGCCCGCATCCGTCAGGTTGCCGAGGACGCGCTCAGGCGCCTGCGTACCGATGTGATCGATCTGTTCTATCAGCATCGTGTCGATCCTGATGTGCCGATGGAGGATGTGGCTGGGACGGTCAAGGAACTCATATGGGAGGGTAAAATCCGCCATTTCGGCCTGTCCGAAGCGGGTGCGGCGTCCATTCGCAAGGCTCACGCGGTGCAGCCGGTCGCCGCCCTGCAAAGCGAATATTCGCTCTGGTGGCGCGAGCCCGAACAGGAAATCCTGCCGCTGCTGGAAGAACTTGGCATCGGGTTTGTGCCTTTCAGCCCGCTGGGCAAGGGCTTCCTGACGGGCAAGATCGACACGAGCACACAGTTCAACGATCAGGATTTCCGCAAGATCGTGCCACGTTTTGCTCCGGAGGCGTTGCAGGCCAATAAGGCGCTAGTCACGCAGCTCGAAGCCATTGCGGTGCAGCGTCAGGCCACCCCGGCGCAGATTGCGCTTGCCTGGCTTCTGGCCCGCAAGCCGTGGATCGTACCCATTCCCGGTACGCGTCGCCTGTCGCGTCTGGAGGAAAATCTCGGCGGCGCGACACTGGCACTTGGCTCCGATGAATTGCAGGCGATCGACGAGGCGCTGACGCAGATCGACGTTGTGGGTGAACGTTATCCCGCAAGCATGAAAGCGCTCGTGGGACGCTGATCAGTCGGGTGCGGATCACTCGGGCGCTTGTCAGTCGGGTTGCTGGCCAAGCTGCTGCAGGAGATCCGCATGGCGGACACCCCAGCAATAAAGCATTTCCAGCGGTTCGATAAAGCGCTGGCCAAGCGCGGTCAGCCTGTATTCCACATTGGGTGGCATGGTCTGGATCACGACCCGTTCAACCAGACCGGCCGTCTGAAGGTCGCGTAGCGTCTGGGTCATCATCTTTTTCGATAAGCCGGGCAGGTTGCGCTGCAGGGCGCCGGGGCGGGCTGACCCCCCGGACATATGCAGGGCATGCAGGATCATGGTCACCCATTTGCCTGAAAACAGCTTGAGCAGACGCCGTGGGGCGCAATCCTCGGCATAAGGGGCCTGACGGTAGCCTGCCAGCAGATCAGGAGACGGGGTGGGGTCGGTCATGGAGCCCTTCAGGTAACCAGGGCACAAAAAGGTGCCGGATTGTGTTTTTTATTCCCTCGCCCCAGCTTCGCAAAGACAGGAACGATGCTGGAGAATTTCTCATGACCCATACTGCCCTTATCATCGGTGCGACCGGTCTGGTCGGGCAAAATCTTGCCAATCGTCTGGTGGCCGAAGGCTGGACCGTTTATGGCCTTGCCCGCCGTGTCGAGGCGCTTCCCACTGCGGTATTGCCGGTCAAGGCCGACACGCTCGACCCGCAGGGGCTGAAGGCGGCGCTGGCAGATATCGCGCCAAGCCATGTGTTCTTCACTACATGGACGCGACGAGAGACCGAGCGCGAGAACTGCATCGCCAATGCCGCCATGCTGCGCAATGTGTTCGAGGCGCTCCCCAGGCCGGAAGCCCTTGTTCATGCAGCGCTTGTTACCGGGCTCAAGCATTATCTCGGGCCATTCGATGCCTATGCCAGAGGGGCAGCGCCGGTCACCCCTTTCCGTGAAAGCATGGGGCGGCTGGATGTCGAGAATTTCTATTACGCGCAGGAAGACGTGCTGTTTGAGGCATCGCTTAGCCTCAACTTCACGTGGTCGGTGCATCGCCCTCATACGGTAATCGGCTTTGCCATTGGCAATCTGATGAATATGGGCACCACGCTCGCCGTCTATGCCTCGCTGTGCCGCGAGACGGGGATGCCCTTCGTGTTTCCCGGCTCCCCGACCCAGTGGAACGCGCTCACCGATGTCACGGATGCAAGGCAGCTTGCGAGCCAGATTTTCTGGGCCTCGACAAACCCGGCCGGGCGTAACCAGGCGTTCAATGTGGTTAATGGCGACGTGTTTCGCTGGTCGAGCCTGTGGGGTGAACTGGCCAACTGGTTTGGCATCGAGGCTGCGCCCTATCCCGGTGAGGCAACGTCGCTCGAAGCCCTGATGCGCGGCAAGGAGGATGTATGGTCGGCGCTCGCCCAAAAGCATGATCTGGTTGAGCCCGACCTGACCCGTCTGGCCTCGCCGTGGCATACGGATGCTGATCTGGGCCGCCCTGTGGAATGTGCGACCGATATGACGAAAAGCCGTCTGTTCGGCTTTACAGGGTATCACGATACGCGGCGCTCCTTTGCCGATCTGTTTACCCTGCTGCAGGCGCGAAAACTCATCCCCTGAGACTGACTGTTGCATCGGGGCCGCTTCTCCTCGGTGTAGTGTAAGCGCTGGCGTAACTCGCTTCGGCTTCGGGCTGCGCCAGTAGCATGGTCTCTTCACAGCGCCCATGTTTTCAAATCCTGCCCGAACGGCTATGGCTCAGCACGAGTGATGACGTGGGACTGGAGGTGTGACATGACGACCATAGCAAGACGTGGCGTCTGCCTCGTGATTTCGGCACCCTCCGGCGCGGGGAAATCGACCATTGCCAATGCGCTGCGCGCGAGTGATTCCAGCCTTGCCCATTCCGTATCGGTTACCACGCGAGCCCCGCGTCCCGGCGAAAAAGAGGGCGTACATTACCATTTCCGCAGCATGGACCAGTTTCGCGACATGGCCACGAAAGGGGAGTTGCTGGAATGGGCCGAGGTGTTCGGTCGCGGCTACGGCACCCCCCGTGCGCCCGTCGAGGCCGCGCTCGCCAGCGGGCGGGACATGGTGTTCGATATTGACTGGCAGGGGCACAGGCTCCTGCGCGCGGCGCTGCCGGACGACGTGGTAAGCCTTTTCGTGCTCCCCCCCTCGATGAAGGAGCTCGACCGCCGCCTGCGCTCGCGTGCTTCGGATGCGGAGTCCGAAATTGACAAGCGCATGGGCGCAGCTCTGGCCGAAATTTCGCACTGGAGCGAATTCGATCATGTGATCGTCAATGCTGAGCTTGATCGCGCCGTGCGGGAGGCACAGTCGATACTGGTCGCAGCGAGGCTCAAGACGAAGCGTCAGCACGGCCTGGCTGATCTCATGAAGGAATACGAGGCGAACAAGCCCGGCTGCGCGTGGCGATAACTGCCCTGTACTGATAGTATACCTGCACTTTGCCTGCATCATTTCGCATGTTGCCTGTTTGTCGTTAGGATGGATTTCATCCTGCTAGCCTGAACCCCCAGCCTGGCAGATCTGACATTCATCACGACAGAAGCGAACCCGCATCATGACAAACGAGCCGCCCTCACGCCGTCGTCTTGCCAAGGCCGTAGGCCAGGTCGCGAGCGGCAACATGCTCGAAATGTATGATTTCATGGTGTTTGGCTATTACGCTGCCGATATCGGCAAGGCGTTTTTCCCTTCGGGCAATGCCCAGGCCGAGCTGATGTCGTCTTTCGCCACGTTCGGTGCCGGGTTTCTGATGCGTCCACTCGGCGCGCTCGTGCTTGGCGCCTATGTTGATCGTATCGGGCGGCGCAAGGGGCTTATCCTCACGCTCACCCTCATGGCCATTGGCACCATGACCCTGGCTCTGACGCCCAGTTACAAGAGGATCGGTTTTCTCGCGCCGCTTCTGGTGCTGCTTGGGCGGCTGATCCAGGGGTTTTCTGCCGGGGTCGAGGTGGGATCGAGTTCTGTCTATCTGTCCGAAATCGCCACGGAGAAAAATCGTGGTTTCATCGTGGCTTTCCAGTCTGCCTCTATCCAGCTGGCCGTCGTGCTGGCCGCGGCAATCGGATTTGGCCTGACATCCCTGCTGGGCGGTCCGGTCATGGCGGCCTGGGGGTGGCGAATTCCGCTCGCGCTGGGCTGCATGATTGTGCCTGTGCTCATATTCCTGCGCCGCAATCTGCAGGAGACCGAGGCTTTCTCCTCTCAGGCCACGCATCCCGGCATTTGGGAGATTGCGGTGTCTTTGGTCCGTAACTGGTATGTGGGGCTGATTGGTATCCTGACCGGTGTGATGAGCACGGTCTCGTTTTATGTGATCACCGCCTATTGCCCCGCTTTTGGCACGCGCGTGTTGCATCTGGGGCGACAGGATGCGCTGCTGGTCACGCTTTGCGCGGGGCTTGCTAATCTGGTTCTGGTCCCTGTTTTCGGGCTGGTTTCCGACAGGATCGGGCGCAAGAAGCTGCTGATTGGCGCCACAGCGCTCGTGCTGTGTCTGGCATGGCCGATGATGAAATGGTTGGTGGCTGCGCCGAGCTTCGGCAGGTTGCTCAGTGTCGAGCTGGCTTTGGCGATACTCTACAGTGCCTATAACGGGGCCGCCATCGTCTGGCTGACCGAGATCGTACCGCCGCGTATACGCACGACGGGTTTCTCCCTGGCTTACAGTCTAGCCACCTGCATCGGCGGGTTTAGCCCGGTCGTATGCACTTGGCTAATCTTGCAGACCCAGGACAGGGCCATGCCCGCATTGTGGCTTTCTGCGGCGGCGGCGTGTGGATTGCTCGCTGCCATTGTGTCGCGGCCCTACGTCGAACGTAGCCCGCGCCAAGTTGGATAAACGGTTGGAAATAAAAAAGGCCGGGAGAGTATCCCGACCTTTTCTTTTCTGATCTGCAAGGGTGTCGAGCCTATTCCCGCTCGACCTGCAATTTCTTGATATTGGCGATGGCCTTGGCCGGGTTCAGACCCTTGGGGCAGGTCTGGGTGCAGTTCATGATGGTGCGGCAGCCATAGAGCTTCATGGAATCATCCAGCGCTTCCAGTCGCTCGCCCGTATGGTCGTCGCGGCTGTCCATGATCCAGCGATTGGCGGCCAGCAGTGTGGCTGGGCCGAGATAGCGGTCGCCATTCCACCAATAGGACGGGCAGGACGTGCTGCAGCAGAAGCACAGGATGCACTCCCACATGCCATCCAGCTTCTCGCGCTCTTCTACGCTTTGCAGGCGTTCGGTATCGGGCGGCGGCGGGGTGTCGCTTTTCAGCCAGGGCTGAATGGATTCAAGCTGGGCATAAGCGCCGTTCAGGTTGGGCACCAGATCCTTCACCACCGGCATATGCGGCAGCGGATTGATCTTGACCGTGCCCTTGATCGAACTGATGGGCTTGAGACAGGCCAGCGTGTTCTCGCCATCGATGTTCATGGCGCAGGACCCGCAGATCCCCTCGCGGCAGGAGCGGCGGAAGGTCAGCGTCGCGTCGATATGGTCCTTGATATAGAGCAGGGCATCGAGAACCATCGGTCCGACCTTGTCGAGATCGAGTTCATAGCTGTCGAGGCTCGGATTGGACTCGTCATCGGGCGACCAGCGATAGACCTGAAACGTGGCCTTGCGCTTGGCTTCGGCAGGCGCCGGATAGAATTTGCCGGGGCGGGTCGTGCTGTTTTTGGGCAGGCGGAGTTCAACCATGGTGAGGCTCCTCAGTAAACACGTTTCTTGGGCGGGAAGACCTCGACATCATTGGTCAGGGTCTGCATCCGCACCGGCCGGTAGAGCAGGCTCACCGCACCATCCTTATCGAGATAGGAGACGGTATGTTTCATCCAGTGCTCGTCATCGCGCTCGGGATAATCGTCATGGGCATGGGCGCCACGCGTTTCATGGCGTGCATGGGCACTTTCGATCGTCACCGTCGCATTGGCCAGCAAATTCGCGAATTCCAGGGCTTCCATCAGATCGCTGTTCCAGATCAGCGAGCGATCGGCCAGCCCCATATGCTGCGCGTCTTTCCAGAGCTCCCGGATTTTCTCGCATCCGTCGGCGAGGGATTTCGTATTGCGGAACACGGCTGCATGACTCTGCATAATGCGCTGAAGGCGCTCACGCAGTTCCGCCACGGTGAACTTGCCTGAAGCCTCGCGGGTCTGGTCGAACTTGGCCAGAATGGCCTCGCCCGCCTCCTTGGGCAGCGGCGGTACCGGCACGCTGGGATCGATGATCTCGGCAGCTCGCTTGCCAGCCGCACGACCGAACACGATCAGATCGAGCAGGGAGTTTGTCCCCAGACGGTTGGCTCCATGCACGGAAACGCAGGCGGCCTCACCGACCGCCATCAGTCCGGGCACGACAGCTTCGAGATTGTCCTTGGTGGGGCGCAGGACCTCGCCGTGCAGATTGGTCGGTACACCGCCCATATTGTAATGGACCGTGGGCAGCACCGGAGCGGGCTCCTTGGTCACGTCCACCCCGGCGAAAATGCGCGCGGTTTCAGAGATGCCGGGCAGACGCTGGTGCAGCAATTCCGGGCCGAGATGCTCCAGATGCAGCATGATATGGTCCTTTTTGGGACCACAGCCACGGCCTTCATTGATCTCGATGGTCATGGCGCGTGACACGACATCGCGCGAGGCCAGATCCTTGGCGGTGGGCGCGTAGCGCTCCATGAAGCGCTCACCCTCGGAATTGGTCAGATAACCGCCTTCACCACGACAGCCTTCCGTAAGCAGACAGCCCGCCGGGAAAATGCCGGTAGGATGAAACTGCACGAATTCCATGTCCTGTGTCGGCACACCGGCGCGCATGGCCAGACCGCCACCATCACCCGTGCAGGAATGGGCCGAGGTGCAGCTCTGGAAGGCGCGCCCGTAACCGCCGGTTGCGAGTACGACCATCTTGGCGCTGAAGCGATGGATGGAGCCGTCATCGAGGCACCAGGCCACGATGCCGCGACATACCCCATCGTCATCCATGATCAGGTCGAGCACGTAATACTCGACGTAGAAATCGACGCGATGCTTGAGGCATTGCTGATACAGCGTGTGCAGGATAGCGTGGCCGGTGCGGTCGGCAGCGGCACAGGCACGGGCCACAGGGGCCTTGCCATATTCGCTCATATGGCCGCCAAACGGACGCTGATAGATCTTGCCGTCTTCCGTGCGCGAGAAGGGAACGCCGAAATGTTCCAGCTCCATCACGGCGCTTTCGGCCTCGCGGCACATGAACTCGATGGCGTCCTGATCGCCCAGCCAGTCCGACCCCTTGACGGTGTCGTACATGTGCCAGCGCCAGTTATCCTCGGACATATTGCCGAGTGAGGCGCCAATTCCGCCCTGGGCCGCCACGGTATGGCTGCGTGTGGGGAAAACCTTGGTGACGCAGGCCGTGCGCAGGCCACCAGCCCCCATACCCAGCGTGGCACGCAGGCCCGAGCCGCCCGCGCCCACCACCACTACATCATAGGCGTGATCGACAATACGGTATTTCCTGACGGATTCCGCGCTCATTATTTTGCCTCCGTCGTGCGGGTCATGAGGATACGGGCGAGTGAGGCGCAGCCGAGCGCCACGAAAAGAAGTGTGCTCAGGCGAATGACCAGACGCAGGCCAAAGCGTCGCCAGCCACGCGAATAATCGGAGGCCACAACTTCCAGCCCGAGCTGGGCGTGCCGGCCGGTAAGGGCAATCAGCAGCCCAAGGGGGGCGGCATTCTGCACACGGCCTGCCCAGGACAGAATGGTCGCGCGGTCGCGCCCGGCCAGACGCAGGATCTGGGCAACGCCCCATATGGAAAGCGGGCCGAGCAGTACGGCCGAGATACGCTCAGCGGTCCAGTGCTCGGCCCCGTCGGCCATGCCGCCAAGCCCCTTTGCACGCGCCAGAGGCGTGCGCATGTCGGAAGAACGGTTCATGCTTTTGTTCCCTTGTTGCGCAGCCGGGAGAGGGCGACGAAGGCCGTGACAAGCGCAACCGACAGCCCGGCCGTGGCAAAGACCGAACGCCGCCCGTCCTCGTCGATTTCCTTCTTCTCGAAGCGTGCGCCGCTATCCCAGATCAGATGGCGGATGCTGGCGACGAAATGGTAGATCGTGGCGACACCCCAGCCGAGAAATACCAGCCGGCCCAAAGGATGTGTCGCCACGCGCTGGGCGCGTGCAAAGGCACGTGGGCCCTGTGCCAGGGCAGCAAGCCACGCTACAGCCAGACCGGCACCGAGGGACGAAGCGACACCTGAAATGCGATTGCCGATAGAGAGCGCCATGGAGAGGCGGAAACGATAGATATCCAGATGCGGCGACATGGGCCGTCTGATGGGCCGCCCCTCTGTGTCGGTGCCGTGATAGAACGCTTCACGTCCGTCGGAAGCCATGGCGATACCTCTGAATTCTGTGTTCGGGCTGGGCGATACATTACCCACATAGTCTCATTCAGATGGTTCGTCATGTGCATATTGATGTGAGAATTGGCACTGATTTTGTCTTGTATGTTACGGATTTGGCCGGTTTTTTCCGATATTACGCCTCACCAATGCGTGACCTTTCACAAGGGGCGCGTTCTGCTTTCTGGCGTGATAGAAGCGGGCAACCAACCCGTGCTGCGCGACAAGAGAGAGTTCGATGTCCGACGTGAGTTTCACCCTGCCTTCCTCGACGGTCAGCACGGTATTTAGCGCGTATCAACGTCTTGTTGATCAGGGGCAGATCGAGGCCGATGCTGCGCAGCGGGAAGCGGCACTTGCTCTGAATCAGCTTGCGCAGGCGCTATCGGCGCGCCGCGAATCAAAACCGGGGCTATTTTCACGCCTTGCCAGACGCAAGCCCGATCCGATCCGTGGGCTTTATCTTGTCGGGCAGGTGGGACGAGGCAAGACCATGCTCATGGATCTGTTCTGCCATGAGGTGAGTCTCACCAAAAAGCGGCGTATCCACTTTCATGTGTTCATGCAGGAGGTGCTACGCGCCCTGCATAAGGGGCAGAGCAGGGGGGAGCGTCGGGAAGATCCAGTGCACGAGATGGCAGATAAAATACACGAACAATATGAACTGCTTTGCTTCGACGAGTTCCAGATCAACGACATGTCGGATGCCGTTCTGGTGCTGCGTCTGCTTGATCGAGTCATGGCATTGGGAACCGTGGTCGTCGCGACATCCAACACGGCCCCAGCCGATCTTATGAAACATCAGGCCCAGAACCGTGCGACCATGCGACCCTATCTCGAGGCTTTTGCGGGCTGCATGACGGTGATGACGCTGGACTCCGCCCGTGATTACCGCCGGGGACGCGAGATCGATGCACAGACATGGCTTGTTCCGGATTCGGAAGAAAACCGTGCGCATCTGCGCCAGCGCTTTGAAACCCTGACCGATACCCGTGCCGAACCCGGTTCTGTGGCCATTGGATCGCGTCACATAAGGGTCCCGGCATGCAGCGGTGATGTGGCGTGGTTTACCTTCGAGGCCTTGTGCGGCGAGGCGCTTGGACCGGCCGATTACCTGGCCATTGTGGGCAGGTTTCGCATGCTCTTCATTGAGGGTATTCCCGCCCTTGTGCCGGATCAGTTCGACAAGGCGCGGCGTTTCATCACGCTTGTTGATGTCATGTATGAAAACCACACAGCATTATTTGCCAGTGCAGCGGCAGAGCCGGAGGCGCTGTACCAGACCGGTGAAAATGCAAAGGCGTTCGAGCGGACTGCCTCGCGTCTGGATGAAATGCGGTCGAGCGGATGGGTGACGGTCTAGGAGTGGGCGGAGCAAGGCTTGTCTGGTACGCAGGGCCAGTTCGACGCCGGGTTGTGAGCCTTGCCAATATGGCATCCGGCCATGGTGCCTCCAGACGCTGTGTACCTGCCATTCAGCACTGTGGTCTTCATGGTCATTCGTTTGGTTGCGTCAGCGTGGGCATGAGCAATGAGAGTATTTTTAGAGAAACTGATCGTTGCTGAATCGGGGAATGTAGCGCGGTGTTGCCCTGTAATGCAACAGGGCAGAATTCGAAAATGCAAGTTCGCACTCCGTAACGCGCTCTCTGAAGCAGAGATGATCCGGCTCTGGATTTCTGGCGGCGTGCGCGGCCATCAGGGCGTCCTTGTACTCTCCCTTGATCATGAGCGCCTTAGCGCGAAGATAGGAGGCCATTCCCGATTAGAGCGGAGGACCGCTGAGTTTTTTCATGACTGCGGGGCCAATCAGCAATTATACTCTGCCGTTACCCTGCTGGACAGTTTTTCTGCAGTATGACGGATGCCGGGTGATTGCGGGTATGACCCCGACTGGTTCAGGGACGCCCTGGAAGAAAAAGGTATAGAGCCCAGCATTTCGGGATGATGAATCTCGCGAAAGTTGGTCAGATATGACGCGCGAAAACATAAATACGGCCTTGCATCGAGACTATCTTCGTCAGGTTCGAAGGCTTGCGGTGGGTCGCAACCTGCTAGAGCGTTTTCTTTGCTGATTGAATCATTTGGGATTCCCAATCTGTGTGTGATCTGATTCAAGGTGACGGCCGGGATGGAGGCCGGCGCTGGATGTCGTCACGCACCCTGTCTCTGGATTTACGCGCCCGCGTTGTCGCGGCGGTTTCAAAGGGCCTGTCCCGCCGGCAGGCTGCCGAGCGCTTCGGCGTCAGCCCGGCGAGTGCGGTTCGCTGGTGTGCCCTGGCCGCGTCGACTGGCAGCCCCGC